>JABWCH010000008.1 GCA_013359215.1 Candidatus Brocadiia bacterium
CGGCTACACTTGCGGCAATTTTGTCACTTTCTCCTCGCTCTCCGAGTGCCTCAAAATTTTCGCCTAAAATTATTTTTCGGATAGGCTCTTATTCGTGATTAATACCAACATCTCTTAAAATATATTCAACAGCATTTTGACCAGAACAGAATTTTCGAAATTTTCATTTTGCAATTTGTTGTCTGATAAAGAAATCTTAAAAAATAAAGGAAAATATGAAAAAATCATCGAAACTACACAAACTTTTGCAAAAAATTTGGGACCAGGATATGCAGGAATATCCTACTTATGCGACTCGGTGTGGAGAGCATCAGTACAATGATCGTCTCTCTTCAATGTCGCTCCAGGATATTGCCAGACGTTATAAAAACAAGCAGAAATTTTTGCAAAATTTGAAAAATCTGGATCAAGACCAAATGTCTCAGGAAGACCAAATCTATTACGAAACCATGAAAAGGTTGCTGGAAGACGAAATCCATGAAAACGCTTTTCAAGCTTATCTGATGCCTGTTACAGCCCGCCAGGGATTCCACAGCTCTTTCCCCCATCTTCCCGATCTTGTGCCTTTGCATACAGTCAAAGACTATGAAAACTACATTGCCCGTCTCAATGCTTTCAAGGTCTATACTGAACAATACATTGCCCTGATGCGTGAAGGAATCCAAAAGGGCTTGGTGGTGCCTCGACTGACATTGGAAGGATGTGAACATACGATTCGCTGCCAACTGGTGGAAGACATCAAAGCGAGCCGATTTTATAAACCGTTCTTGAACTTTCCTAAATCTTTTTCTTCCAAAGATTGCCGAGGATTGGAGAAAGCAGGAAGAAAATCGATTGAAGAGAGTATCTTTCCCTCCTATCGGATTTTTTTGAAATTCATGCAAGAAGAATATCTGCCAGCATCCAGGGAATCGATTTCTTTGAGTGCCTTGCCCCAAGGGAAGGAATACTATGCTTTCTTAGTGAAGCATCATACCACCCTGGACATCACCCCAGAAGAAGTACACAAGATTGGCCTGAATGAAGTGGAAAGAATCCATAAAGAGATGGAAGAAATCATCAAAAAGCTAAAATTCACTGGGAGCTTTGCCGAATTTCTGAATTTTTTACGCAACGATTCAAGATTCTATGCCCAGTCACCAAAGCAACTTTTGCAAGAGGCAAGCTATCTCTTGAAAAAAATGGATGGCGAGCTTCCCCGTTTTTTCAAGACTCTGCCACGTACTCCGTATGGAATCAAAGAAGTCCCCGATTACATTGCTCCACAAACCACGACAGGCTACTATGAGCCGCCATCAGGAGATGGAAGCAAGGCTGGCTTTTATTACGTGAATACATATAATCTGAAGAGTCGTCCTCTCTACGAACTGGAATGTCTCTCCTTCCATGAAACCGTGCCAGGACATCATCTCCAGCTCGCTTTGCAGATGGAACTGACTGATATGCCTCAGTTCCGCAGATTCTCTCATTTTTCCGCTTTTTTGGAGGGATGGGCTCTCTATAGCGAGAGATTGAGCAAAGAAATGGGTTTCTATACGGACCTTTACTCCGATTTCGGGCGGTTGACCTACGAAATGTATCGGGCTTGTCGTCTGGTGGTTGACACCGGAATGCATTGCATGAATTGGCCGAGACAAAAAGCCATTGACTTCATGCTGTCCAATACCGCCTTGAGCGAACACAACATCGTAACCGAAGTGGATCGATACATTTCAACACCAGCTCAGGCACTGGCCTATAAAATCGGAGAAATCAAAATCAAGGAACTGCGTAGCTATGCTGAAACTGAGTTGGGCAAGCTTTTCGATCTTCGAGAATTCCATGACGAAGTTCTCCGCCATGGAGCTTTGCCTCTTCCTATTCTTGAA
Source organism: Candidatus Brocadiia bacterium (assembly GCA_013359215.1). Taxonomy (GTDB): domain Bacteria; phylum Planctomycetota; class Uabimicrobiia; order Uabimicrobiales; family JABWCH01; genus JABWCH01. The sequence continues at coordinate 1,869 of JABWCH010000008.1, forward strand.
AATAACATCAAAACCTATGTTTCTAAAAAAAAGCAAGCGTAATTTGACAATGGGCATAAACAAAGTTGCGCTTGTATGAAAATTCTAGCAGCAAGCGGGTTCTAGCAGGCGGAAAATAGTTCTACAGCATCTTTCGTTTGCATTGCATACAAAAATATTATCCAGGTCTTTAACTAGACGGCTTGCTGTATGCAATGCAACTGAGAACTGCTGTAATGGAAAAGAGGTAAAATGCGTATTTTAATCATAGAAGATGAAGAAGGAGTAGTTCGTTTTATTAAAAAAGGGTTAAGGGAAGAAGGGTTTAATATAGATGTTGCAGAATCCGCAGAAGAAGCTTTAGATTTAATTAAAAATAACAACTATGAACTACTTATTATTGATGTTTTGCTGCCTAAAATGACAGGTTTTGACTTTTTATCTTTTTTCCGCGAAAAAAATCAAGAAACACCAGTTTTAATGCTAACGGCAAAAGATTCTATTAGTGATAAGCGGATTGGATTTCAGAGAGGCTGTGATGACTATTTAACAAAGCCCTTTCATTTCGAAGAACTATTGATGCGTGTGCATGCACTGCTAAGACGAAGAAAATCAATCGTCAATAGCTTTCTTGAGGTGGGGCCGATTAAGCTTTATCCACAAAAGTTTCAAGTTTATCTTTTTGATGAACCAATCTCTCTTACCAAAACAGAATTTTCCTTGCTCCGCTATTTTATGATCAACCAAGGAATAGTATTATCGCGTACTCAAATATTGAATCATGTATGGCAGTATTCCTTTGATATTGGGACAAATGTGGTAGACGTTACCATAAATTCTTTGAGAAAAAAAATCCATCGGGAAGGGAGTGCTGCTAAAATCGTGAGTATCTATGGAATGGGATATATTTTACAATACCATGTTTAAGAATAGATCGATTCGTTTCCGTTTTGTTTTTATCTTCACATTGTTCTTGTTGGCTTTTTTATGTACTTTTGCCTTTCTTGTATATACTTTGCTTGCGCATAAAATCAATGAAAATATCCAAAAATCGCTGCTTTTTGCAGTGCAGCAAAGTGAGCAAAGTTTTTTTGACCGACATGGCAATTTTCATCTTCATGAAAAAGCCAGAGAACATCAGGAAATCATGCATTTTATAATCCTTGGGATCTATGATCTGCGAGGCTGCCTGCTTTATTCATCCCATGATTTGCCAAAATGTCTTCCAGTGCATAGCCCTGCATATCATAAGAAATTTATAGAAACTCACGATGGGAATTATCTATACTATACTGATCTACTCATGAAAAATGCTGAAAAACGCTACTTGATTCGCGCTTTTTATTTTCAGCAAAATGAGAAATCCGATTTGAAAGATCTTCGTAATATTTTGCTGGCTTTGATTGTCTTTTCTATCTTTGCGTGTGCGATTGGAGGATTGTATTTCGCATCTCGATTGCTTTTGCCTTTTCGTCTGATTGCTGATGAAGCATCTCGTATTAGCGTAGAAAATCTGAATGAGCGATTGCCATACTACATTGCAGAGGATGAAGTGGGGAAACTTTGTTTGACCCTAAACGGTTTGTTCTCGCGTTTGCATGCTTCATTTGAAGCATTAAAGAGATTTACAAGCGATGCTTCCCATGAATTGAAAACTCCATTGACAATTATGCGTGGCGATATAGAAGTACTTTTGCGCAAAAAGCGATCACCTGAAGAATACGAAGAAACACTACACTATACTATAAAAGAAATAGATCGCATGATTCGTTTAAGCAATGGGCTTTTGCTGCTCGCTAAGGCAGAGGGTAAAAAGGCAAAAATCGAAAAAAACCCTTTTTCTTTGACTCAAATTGTCGAAGAAGTCCTGGAATACTGTCTAAGATCATACAAAGGAGAAAAGCAAATAAGTGTAACAGCAAATATAAACAAGGATATTTCAGTTTTAGGAAACCAAGATTGGATTCAGCAAATGATAGAAAATTTACTTGTCAATGCGCTGCAATATACGCCAAACTTGGGTTGTATAGAAATAGTACTCAGCCATACAGGAAAACATGCCCAGTTTATCATAAGCAATACAGGCCCTGGCATTCCCAAGGAGCATCTGCCTCATATTTTTGAAAGATTTTATCGGATAGATCAGGGACGGACGAGAAAACAAGGAGGTTTTGGTTTAGGACTATCCATTTGCAAAGCTCTGACAGAAGCACACCAGGGGAAGATTCATGTTACCAGCATTCCAGGCGAGAAAACCACTTTTTCTATACTCTTGCCCTTGTTTTCTGATTTTCTACATGATGGTACTTTTAGCTCATTCTAATGTTTTCTAAATCATGCTATAACTGCAAAATCCTATTCTAATATTTTATGCATAAAACACAGGAAGCAAATTTTAGAAGACTGAAAGAAAAATACTCTTTAGAATTTTTAATTTTTTTTTAATAATTCCTTAAAGATTTCTTTAGTTTTGTATCCTATAATACATCGGCTTTATAATATTTGATCAATTATAAATATTTAGTTTCGTTAAGGATACAAAATGAAGAAAAATATTTTTATAGCAGCTATCCTGGCAATCTTTTTTTTATGTTTTTTGGGTTACAGCCGCTATTCATCAGATCATCATGAAGGAAATAAGCACGAGGCTTCTGGGCAGCATGAGCATGGACATCATGATGACCAAGATGAATTAACCATTGCCCGCACTATCTGGACAGATAAAATCGAGCTTTTTGTAGAATTTCCAGTTTTGATAGTAGGAGAAAAAGCGGTTTTTCTTGCTCATTATACCTATCTCGCTGATTTTCAACCTGTAAGAGAAGGTCAACTGGAAGTTGAATTGGTTGGAAACGAGACGGTTCGAACCGTTATGGACAAACCTGCACGTACTGGAATATTTTTACCAGAAATCACACCAAAAAAGTCTGGTGTATATGATCTTATCTTTCGTCTTACCACAACCCGCGGATCAGATATCCAAAGCATACAAAAGCTTAATGTATATTCATCCCAAGAAGAAGCAAAAAAAAACCATCCTGTGGAGGAAGAAATGCATGGAATTTCTTTTCTCAAAGAACAGCAGTGGCAAATCGATTTTTCTACGGTACAAGCCCCAAATGGGCGTTTAGCATCTACAATCCAGGTTCTGGGGCAAGTAAAACCTTATTGGAATCATCGCTCAACAATTCTTGCTCCATTTTCTGGTAGACTAGAGCCTCCTGCTGATAAAAACAGTCTTCCCAGGCTGGGCCAGGAAGTAAAAAAAGGAGAATCATTGGGAAATTTGATTCCTTCTGTTGGTTTGGAAACTAAAATCCAGATGCAGTCTGCTCGCGATCAAATAAATGCAAATAGACTGCAAATGGCTGTAAGCAAGCTCGAACTTGAAAATGCCCAGCGGAGTCTGGCTATAGGACGCAGAGAAGCTAAATTACACCTAGAACAAGCGAAACTACAACTGGTTCAAGCACAGCGAGAACTAGATAGAATCGAACGCCTACGACAAAAAAACGGAGCGACTGAAAATGAACTGCAAGAAGCCGAACTTAAAGTAAATCTAACAAAAGAGTTGCTACAATCGGCATCAGATCAGCTTCAGCTTTATCCCCAAAATAGCATGGAAGTCAAATCATTCGTAGAACAAGCAGAAAGTGAACAATTTTCCATTCCAAAAACTTTTTCCCTTTTTTCTCCTATTCAGGGTACAGTTATCGAAGTGTTTGCCTCTACACATGAGTATGTCGCAGGCCAGGCTTCCTTATTTACCATTGTTGACTTGAGCAAAGTGCTTTTGGAAGGTTATGTGTATGAACATGACATAGAAGCAGTCAAGGCATCTCAAGGTGTTTTTGTTTCGATTCCAGGACAGAATCAGCCTAAGATCTATATTAAAGGGCAGCCAGAATGGATAGGCATGATGGTAGATAAGGAAAAAAGAACGATTCCCATTTTATACGCATCGGAAAATGCAGGGCGACAATTCCGCATACATGGCAATATCGAGCTTGCCATTGAAACGCAGGCTTCTAATTCAGGAGTAATCATACCCAAAGAAGCACTGGTGGAAGAGGCAGGTATAAAAATGGTGTTTGTGCAACTAGAAGGGGAACTTTTTGCTAGCCGTCTTGTACAGGTAAAGCTAACAAGCGGAGGCAATGTATTGATCGAAAGCGGAATTTCTCAGGGAGAGCGAGTAGTTACCAAAGGATCTTATATCATCTGGTTGTCTACAAAATCAAACAAACTCACTTCCACCCACGGACATCCTCACTAAGGATATAAAGGAGCACTCCATTATGGATAAGATTATCCAACTTTCCCTTACTCACCGTTTTTTGGTTTTGATTCTAACTTTGTCTATTGTCGCTTTAGGGGTATTTTTGTTTCCTAAACTTGTTGTAGATATTTTTCCAGATCTCACCGCGCCTACTGTGACCATTATGACGGAAACGCCTGGATTAGCACCAGAAGAAACTGAACTTCAAGTTACTTTTCCTATTGAAACAGCAATGAACGGAGCTGCAAATGTACGGCGTGTCCGTTCTTCTTCTTCGCTTGGTCTTTCGGTTGTTTGGGTAGAATTCGACTGGGGTACCGATATTTTTCTCGCTCGACAGTTGGTCAATGAAAAATTGCAAACTATCCAGGAAAATCTGCCGCCCTCTATTCATCAACCTATGATGTCTCCTATTTCGTCTATTATGGGCGAAATCATTTTGGTTGGTCTTTCTTACAAAGATGTGGCAAAAAATAAACAAGAGCAGATGGAGAGAATGCTAAACCTGAGATCACTAGCCGATTGGGATATTCGCCGAAGGCTGCTCGCCGTGTCAGGAGTGTCTCAAGTCGTACCAATTGGGGGAGGTGTCAAAGAATTCCAGGTACTCATTTACCCTGAAAAATTGAGACATTATGGAATCACTCTTGAAGAAGTAGAAAATGCCTTGCGAAAGTCGAACGAAAATTTTTCGGGAGGTATCTACTTTGAATCTGGACAAGAAAATATCATACGAGGAATAGGGAGAATCAAAAACAGGGCTGATATTGAAAATTCGGTCGTGACCTTGCGTGAAAAAGTGCCTGTTTTGCTTAAACATCTTGCCGATGTCCGTTTTGGGGCTGCGGTCAAGAGAGGAGATGGATCTGTCAATGGCGAAGAAGCAGTCATTCTTTCCGTTCAAAAGCAACCTCATGCCAATACTTTGGAATTGACAAAAAAATTGGATGAAATTTTGGAACAATTCCAGATTTCTAATCCTGATATCAATGTAAATAGCCATATTTTCCGACAGTCCGATTTTATTACTGTTGCCATTGATAATGTTAAAAAGTCTCTCTGGGAAGGTGCTATCTTAGTCTTTTTAATTTTACTTCCTTTTATGGGAAGTCTTCGGGTGACAATGATCACAGCGATTGCCATTCCTCTTTCGCTTCTTGTCGCTATTTTGTCTATGTATTTTTTTAAACTTTCAATCAATACTATGACGTTAGGAGGTATGGCAATTGCAATAGGTATGCTTGTAGATGATGCCATTGTTTTTATTGAAAATATTGTCCGCCGCCTGCGTCAAAACGAGCAGCAACCAGAACAGCTAAAAAAAGACCAAAGATCCGTTATTTTCCATGCTTGTATGGAAGTATTAAATGCAATTCTTTTTGCTACATTGATTATTATTGTAGTTTTTTTGCCTTTATTTTTTCTTTCTGGCGTTGAAGGCCGTATGTTTCAGCCATTGGGATTTTCTTTTGTTTTTGCTTTGTTTGCATCTTTAATAGTCGCTCTTACTCTCACACCAGCTTTGGGATCATACCTTTTATCGGATGCTAAATTTCTTCAACAAGATAAAGACCCTATTATTCTAAGATATTTTAAATGGTGCTATCATCCCATATTGAATCTCTCTTTGCAATTTCCTAAATGTATCATTTGTTTTGCTGCTATTGTTATGATTTCTGGTTTTTTCCTATTTTCTCTTCTAGGAAAATCTTTTTTGCCTGGTTTCAATGAAGGCTCTCTGACTGTGATTGTGGAAACCTTACCAGGCACATCTTTGGATCAATCCAATGTTTTAGGAAAGATGGCTGAAAAAATTCTTTTGCAAAGATCTGAGGTACTCTCTACAGCAAGGCGAACTGGGCGTTCTGAGCTTGATGAACATGCTGAGGGTGTACATTTCAGCGAAATCGATGTACGCATACAATTAGAAGGAAAAAATCGTGAGCAAATTCTTTCATCGATCCGCAAAGAGCTTGCATCTATTCCTGGTGCTTTGGTAAGCATCGGCCAACCTATCTCTCATAGAATCGATCATATTCTATCAGGTACAGAAGCTGCGATTGCAGTAAAACTTTATGGTGATAATCTCGATACAATGCGCCAGATTGCTCAACAAATCCGCGAGCAAATGGAAAAAGTGGATGGTGTCGTGGATTTGTTTGTAGAGCAGCAAATCAATATTCCTCAGACTCAAATTGTCGTTCATCGAGATAAAGCATCCCAATATGGGCTTCAGGTGGAAGATGTCGCCAGCCAGGTGCAAATTTCTCTAGCAGGGAAACAAGTATCACGTATGATGGATGGAGAAAAAAGCTACGATATTTTATTACGATTCGAAGATCGTTCACGAGATAACTTTGAAGCTATCGGAGCTTGCCTTATAGATACACCATCAGGGAAGATCCCTCTTTCCCAAATTTCTACAGTTAGAAAAACTATGGGACCTAATATTATCAACAGAGAAAACGTCAAGCGTAAAATCGTAGTGCAAGCCAATGTATCTGGGAGAGACCTGGGTAATGTGATTGCCGATATTAAAAAAATGATTGCTCCGCTGAATATCGAAAAAAATAAAGGCTACTATGTAGTATATGGCGGGCAATTTGAAAGCCAGGAGAACGCAGCACAGCTCATTTTCTTTCTTTCTATTTTAGCAATGGGTTGTATCTTTTTCTTTCTCTATATGGCACTGGAAACTTTGCGTGCTGCTGTTTTAGTTATTGCGAATCTTCCCCTCGCTGTTGCAGGCGGAGTTGTGGCTATTTTCTTTTCTAATGGAATTCTATCTGTAGCTTCCATGATTGGTTTTATAACACTGTTTGGGATTGCCACACGCAACGGAATCATGCTGGTATCCCATTATCAATACTTAATGGATCACGAAGGAAAAACGCTTTATGAGGCTATATATGTAGGATCAATGGAAAGGCTTGCTGCTATTATGATGACAGCACTTACCACAGGGCTAGGACTATTGCCTTTGGTTTTAGAAGGGAACAAAGCAGGCAATGAAATTCAATCTCCCATGGCACTTGTAATTTTAGGAGGATTGTTTACGTCTACTTTGCTTAATATGATTGTAATTCCTAGCCTTTTTTTAAAATTCGGCTTGTCACAAACCAAATAAATGAGGGATACTATGAAAGTATTTTTATTTTTTTTAGGGTCTATGATGATTCTAGCAGGATGCAGCTCTTCTGTTAGTTTTTTAGCAGACGATTTCGATGGAGTTGATGAATCTAAAGTCTTTTCTAATGGAAATGAAATCCATGCTCAGGTTTCTGATTTATCGATTAGCAAAAAAATTGAATCTCTGGATATAAACAAAGCAGTAGAGTATACAATCCAATACAATCCTGAATTGCAAAAGCACAAAAAACTGGTAAGGCAAATCGCTGCCGATGGAAAACAGGCTGACCTATATCCCAACCCTACTTTGGAATTTTTAGTAGAAGGATTCCATCTTGATTCAGGAAAAGGATTCCGCGATTCAGAAATCACGATTGAAGTAAGCCAGGAAATTCTTTTAGGAAAGGGAAAATTTCACAGTGTTCAGGCTTTGAGCCATGAACAAAAAGCTGCCCTGGCATCTTTTTATGCTTTACGCAGGGAAGCCATAGCTCGTGTAAAAAAATCCTTTATAAACGTTTTGTACATCCAGGAAAGTTTGAAAGTAGCCCAGACTTTAAAAGAAAATGCGTTTTCCCTTGTAGAAATTCTGGAAGCAAAATATAAAGAAGGAATTTTAAAAGAGGTAGAATTGCTCTCGGCAAAGACTTTTCTTGCCCGACGCGAGGGCGATATCGTGAATTTATTACAAAAACTGACATTAGCTAAAAGGCAACTCGCAGCAGATATTGGAAATATAAGCCTGGCAGATGAAAATTTCGTTGGTGATTTGCAGCCTGTTTTCTATGCCCAGGATTTAATGCACTTGAAAACTATAGCTATGAGGAATCCCTTAGTTGTGGAAGCACAATATCAAATAGAGCAGCAAAAAAGCCTTTTAGCCGAGGCTCAGGCCAAACAAATTCCTAATATAACATTGTTCCTGGGATACCGCCGCAATGAAGCATCGGATGAAAATACAGCGCAAATTGGGTTCAGCATTCCCCTGCCTATCTTCAATCGAAACCAGGGACAAATTGAAAGCAAGCAACTTTCCATGGAAGCATCTCAAGAAAATTTAAAACTCATTCAGAACAATCTCTTTTCCCAGATAGGAGACGCTCATAGCTCTCACCAGGAAGTTCATAAGCAAATAGAGATCTTGCAAAATCACACCTTGCCTTTAGCAAAAAGATCCCTGGACCTTGCTAAAATAGAATTCGAAGAAGGCCGCCAGTCTTTTTTGCTATACCTCGAAGCCAACAGGGCCTATCACGAAGCTCAAAGTGACTACCTGGACGCAGTAAAAAAAGCCAATGACACACAAATTGAACTGGAAAGACTATTGGGTATTTCCTCGGTAAAGCAATAAAACCCGATACAATAAAGGATTTTTATGGATGATCTTGTCTATTTAACCAATCCGAGTTCAGGCCAAACATGGGGATTGAATCAAACCCAAAAGAACATTATTGGTAGAGGTATTTCTAAAAACAAGGAAGGCAACCTTATTTTGCTATCGCATCCTACTGTATCGAAACTGCACGCCCATCTTTGGTTAGATGAACCAACGCAACGATGGTATTTTGAAAATATCAGTAAAAACGGTTCGGCTATCAATGGCAAAGATATTTTCGGTAAAAAAGTTCTTTACAATGGCGATAAAATCACAATAGGCCCTTTCGAACTTTTCTTTTGCGAAAACTTACTAAGCAATGAAGAAGGTACTGTAGAAGTCAAAAAAACAGGTAACTTTTCATCTCCTGTCAACAGTATAAGCAAAGCAGAAATAGTCACAATCTTTCTTATTTTTGGATTTGCCCTTGCTTTATTTTATGTTTTGATAAAAAAAATGTCACCCTGATATAGGCATTTGTTCAAAAGTTTATGTCCTAAAACTTTTACATTAGAGTAAAGGATAGGTAACGCTGTCAACTTAAGGAAGCGGACTGCCATAAATCTAAACTTAAACCTAAACGCCTTTATATATATCGTCATCCGTCGTAATCTATGGTAGAAAAAAGCCCTGTAAGGGAATCTCTATAAGGGGCTGTATGGGATGGGAGGTTTCTATCTTGAGGATGCCTCGGAATTCTCCTTGCTTTGTTTCTTGTGGAGGCTGCAATTTTAAAACAATGGCATATCGGGAATCGGTTATGGGCTTTGTCTCTATAACAAGGAAAGAGATGTCGCTAGAAACAGAGTTTAAAGCAAAAGGCTTTTGGTTCTCCGAGGATACTTCAAGGGAAAAAGATGCGTCTTTTCTCTTGCTGCTGGTTGTTCCCAAACTGATATAGTTGCGAGATAGTACAATAGGGCCCGTAGCGTATGCGAAAACAGGAATTCTATGCTTTTCCTTGGGGTTAATGCTGATTTCCAGGAAGCCCTGGTGTCTGCCAAAAGGAATGTCTTCTTTAGGAGATATAGAAACCTCCCATCCTCTTTGCTTTCCAGGATAAAAGCCTTCTACCATAGTCTTTTTGGTATTCCAGATAAAATAAGGAAGAGTACACTGGATTTCTATATTTTTATTTTCTTTTGCTGCTATTTTCAAGGTTCGTTGGATTCTTGAACCCTGCCGAAATTCCCCAAAATTGATTTGTTTTTCCGATATTATATCGCTTAGCAATACAGAACCTTCGATCAAAAATACGAGAAGCTTATTCTTTCCATGGTCTGTGATTATCCTGAGTTCTTGCCGCTGATATCCTCTTCTTCCTGCTGGATTAAAGGATACATCCAATGCTATTTCTTGCCCAGAGGCAAGCGAGTTGCTTTGGGGCTTGCTAACCACACATCCGCAGGCAGAACGTATTTCCAGAAGATGGATTTCCTTTTTTGTCTGGTTTTTGATGCTGACTTTTGTATGAAGAGTCTTTTCCTGGGAAATATTTCCCATATTCCAGTGCGAAGGTTCTATGATTACACTCCCATTTTCTTCCAATGAAAGGTTTTTAGGCAAAGAAGGATTGGTTAAATCCCTTTCTTTTTCTTGTGGATTTTTTACCAGTTCCAGGGTCTTTTCCCCAAAATCCATAGCAACCCTCGCACCAATATAGCCAATTTGGGTTGTTTCAGAAGCTTCCTTAGAATATCTGGGAGTGCAATAAAGAGAAGCATGTTTATAAGATCCGCCACGGAATATCCTACTATCGGGAGCATTGCCTTTATCTGCACACCATTCACATACATTGCCTAGCATATCATAGAATCCAAATGGATTGCAAGCTTGTTTTCCTACTTCCTGCAAAGATCCACCAGAATTTTTATCAAACCAGGCATGGCTTGATAGTTTCTCTGCATCATCCCCCCAGGGAAACTTACTGGGGGAATTCCCAAGACAAGCATATTCCCACTCTTCGCAAGAAGGAATGCGAAAGCCTGCCTTTTGGCAAAAATCCTGCAATTCTTGCCAGGAAATAGATTCCACAGGCAAATCTGCTTTTCTTCGATTTTGTGCAGGGTTTTTGCCCATAATTTTTTGCCATTGCCTTTGTGTTATTTCATATTTGCTCAACCAAAAGGGATTTTTCTGAGCTTTCCCTTGGGGAACAAGAATGAAAATAATGCCGTTTGGATGAGCATATTCCAAAAAACCCTGCGAATTCACAGAATAGGCTTTGTCTTTTATATCGGGCAATCTTTCCATGGTTTCTCTTCCATATCGGGCTTCACAAAGCAAAATCACCTCAGATTTTGCCTTTGTGAATTGCTTCAGAGATTCGTCTAAAAAAGATTTTTGGACAGGCTCTTGCGTTTTCTTCAGGGGCAAAGCTTGTTTTATTTTGCTTTCTTTTGCTTTGGGAACTATGCTACTTTGTTTTTTTTCAGGCCAAAAGAAAACGGCAAAGAGCAAAGCAAGCAACAGCAGAATAGCCAGGATTTTTTTCATGCTACTTCACCTTGACCTTATACTCTATTCTTCCTGTCTGACCAGGCAAAATTTCTAAAGCTCCCATACGAAGGTACAAAACATTATTTTCTATGCTTCCCTGGTCAGAATCCACATCCGCTGTAAGATAGAATGAATTGCCATCAGGCTTTATCCATAAAATTTCTTTGTATTTGCTATCATCTGGGTCTAAGAAAGAAGCCTGAATCTCAACAACATAGCTGATAGGATCATGAAGTATTACATCTTTAACTATTGTTGTTCCTATATTTTTATATTCCACTCTATAATGCAATATTTCGCCAGGTATTGCCGTTGATTTATCTACTGTTTTTGTCAATCGGAGAAGTCCTGAAGCATTGCTTGATGTTACAGTAACAATATCTACTTTGGTAATCTTTATATTCGAATCCAGAGTAGAAACTGCTGTCAAAGTATAGGCATCCATGATTCCCAAAGAAATTCCCTGGGGTACAAATCCTTTTACAATGATTTCCGTAGTTGTGGAAGCATCTACAATAGTCTCCACAATAGGCCCAGAAAGAATATTTCCGCTTCCGTCTCCTCGATAAATCAAATAGCTCCAGCCTTGCTGGCTTGTAGGCAAATCTATATTGAAGCGCACATTGTCTTGTTCAACAGCAAAATTTTTCAAAATATGGCGATAGTAAACCGTTTGTCCTGGCAATGCGGTTGTGATATTATCAGGAGCAAAGAGAATTCCTGGCTTTGTTGCTACAACTTCATTGGAAGAAATCTGAAGCCGAGAAGGAAGCTTGATAGCAGGCCATAAAGAAACACCATGGTTGTCCCAGGAAAAAGAAGCAGTATTCTTCATAGATTGGCCCATAGGAACAACAGCACCACTCTCAAAAGTGCTGCTCACAAGAGCCGTGACCACGATTTGCCTTTGTTCGTTCGGCAGTATATCCCCTAAAGCAGCTTTGTTGGCCGTAAACTTGCGCCCTGCCCATGTTCCGTGAGAAACGCTCTGGATAACCAGACCGTCAGGAACAGTGTCTTCAACCAAAGGGTTGAACAAGGTAGCGTTGATCTGTGTTTTAGGAACAAGAATCGTATATTCCATAGTATCCCCATTTTTGGCTGTTACTGCAGTGGCTTCGCCATTGATCTTCTGCGATTTCTGCAATTCTGGCATGGGAGTCGTCAGCGTGATGGTTTGCTCTAAAGGCCCGTACATTCGACGATCAGGGTTGCCTGAAGAATCAGGGAGACTAAAGTATTCTTCCAATTTTGCAGGTATTAAAAGACTAGAAGCCTGTATGCGCCCTGCTCCAATCGTAGCATCGGCCTGGAGCTGATAGTCTATTTGGATGTTACTCTCGGCTGCAATTTGAGAAATATCCCATGTAATGATCCCTGTTAGTATATCATAGCTATAAGGATGAGAAGACGAAACAACCCCAGAAGAGCGCATTCCCATCGGAATCACTGCGGTTACTTTGGTCTCATAAGCAATGGAATTGTTTGTGCCACTGTTTTGCAAAGTAATTCTCAAGTCTACAGTGTCGCTCGCTCCTATAACCGCAGAAACAGGAGAAACTAGCGTGTGAGTCAAAGAAAGATTCGGCTCATAAATAAATATTTGCGAATCGTTTGTGGTTATGTTTATGCTGGTAGACGGGTCATTATCCGTTGTATTGTAGGTATATTCTGCCTTATTTACAATGGTATCTCCTGCCATGACTTGATTTCCATTGGCATATTGTCCCAATACCCTCACTTCAATTTCGAAACGCAAGGCAGTTCCGCCTGTAAGATCCCCTACATCATTGATTTCCAGAGTGCTCTCGCCTGTTACTGGATCAGGATCAGGCAAAGGGGATGGCACTGTGCCATGAGAAGCTGTTGCCTTGACTATTTTGAGTCCATTGGGTACGATGTCTTTGAATACCATATCATAAGCGGATGTCCCAGAGGGAATCGAAAATTCTATGATGTATGTCCCCTTTTCGCCAATAGTAGCATTCTTGTCATAATCAGGAGGACTACTCCCTTGCGTGTATTCTACAAAGATTGTCTTTGTGGAACTAGGGAGATTCTCTGTATATAAGGTTGTAGAAGCATTGGCTGTTGTATAAATCTTTTCTTCATCAGAAGAAGCATCTTTTCGGCTTCTGTATGTTGCATTGGCTGTATTTGTCAGAGTAAGGCCAGCACCGATTCCCGCATCTACCTGCGCCTGGTATGTTATAACCATTTTCTTGCCAGGCAAAGTAGTGCTGGCAGGAATAGAAACATTGTCTGTATTAAAGGTTATGCCAAAAAGCCCTGTTCCAGAATTGTATGATGGTGTATAGTTGCCAGGATCTACAACAACATCGTTTGCAAGATCCGTATCCACTGTGACGGATGTAATTGTTGGAGTTGTATTTCTCATCCCTGCTGGCAAAGTGTCCTGGAGGACAATATCATAGGCAGGGCTTAGGTATGTAGCCCTATAGTTCGTCAATGTGACTGTGTATGTGACCATCTGGTTTTCCACTACATAATTGGGATCATCAATGTTTTCTGTTTTTGCGATGCTTAGATTTGGTTCAAAGATGCGAATATTGGAATCCACGAGCAGCCTGGAATTATTGTTGGAAAAAACAGTCTGTGTCCCATCGCCAAACGTCACAGTAAAGTCAATTCGGGAACGGTGCGTTCTGGAATTGGAAAAAACATTGTTGCTTCTTGCCCGAATGGGAAAATCCACCTGAAATTTTTTGGCAGTGCCTGCAATGCTAAAAGGAGCTGTAAAATTCCATCTTGCTGCCTGCGTGCCAATAGTAACGCCAGGGCCAGGCAAAGGGGTAAATGTGGCATCATTGTCTGGACCTGCGGATGCTGCTGATGGATATTTCAGTTGTGATGGAATAGTATCCCCACTTGTAGAGCCATTTATCATGGAAACAGAGCTATAGTCACCATCCCCAAAGAAAGTCACAGTGACTCGGTAAGTAACATCCTGACCTGGAGCAAGCTCCGCAGGTTCATTAGGTGTTGTATTGCCTGTAGGTGCGCCTGGTGTCCTTACTATGTCTACACCTGCTATATTCACTTTGGCCTGATCCAGGCTATAGTTGCAGGTATCGAACCCTCCCTGGTCTTTGCATTTCCCTGTTACAACAACCGTGCTGCTAATCGAACCACCAGCAAAAGAGGTATCAGGATTGGTCTTTACTGTCACCTGGATGTTGTTTTTTATAAAGCTCGCCCCTGCATTTAAAGTAGCAGGAACACCTGTGGAAACACCGCTTGTCCAGGTAATGGTTTGACCAGAGATTGTTCCATCATGGGCATTTGTGATACTAAAGCCTGAGCCAACTGTCAGAACAACATTATAGTTGCTGGCAGGAGCATCGCCATTGTTGGTAACTGTCATTGTCCAGGTGGATGTTTTATTGGAGGCTAAGCCTACTATATTTTCTGTTCCTGCTGTTATGGTAATATCCAGATCAGGGCTTACAGGATCTATGCTCGTGATATTGCTTAGTTGCGTTTGTACAACATCGCAAAGGTCTTTATAATCCACAGTAATCGCATTATTTACAAGAGGTACATTCGCAGGATCATTGTTTAAATCTGTATCGCAATGAGTCCCATCTGTTTTTACATAAAACACAATCGTAAGAGTTTCATTGCTGGCTGCATAAAAAGTGGCAGAATGTGGATCAACACCCCAGGTAAGTTCTCTTTGATCGCCGCTTATTTGAGGTTCTTCCTGTTCTTCTGTAAAAGTATGAGATACTACGCTGGAGGTAATTTCTGCCCCGCCCGCGCTTGCGTCATAGATATAGCCTGTAGGTAAAGTATCTTTAACTAAGATATTGACTGCCTTGGCTGCTGTATTCGCAATGGTAATAGTAACCTTGCCCTGGCATGTATTAAAATTTTCTAATGTTTGGTTGACGGCCAATGCTGTCTTTGCATTAACTACAATGGTAGCAGATGCCTCGGATGCAGGAATAGAGCAAGGGTCGGGTGAACCATTGCTTTGGTTGCATCCATAGCTAACTTTGGATGTTGTATTTTCTGGCCCATCGCAGGTATTCACATTGCTTTTATAGACATAAACATGCGTTTCCCCTATGGGAATATCCTCCAAGCTAAAGTTGGGGAAGTTCGTTGTAATGGGATCTGGGGTATTGGTATCTCCTGCGATAAAGCTTCCAGGGATGTATGCCAGCCATTCGAGAATCGCCTCCTGAAGATTTACATTTTGAGCATTGGCATCCCCTGTATTCTTAATGCTAATCTGCCATTCTATAGGCAAAGTATTGTCATTGTAATATACCGTATCACTAAAACTCTCTGTTCCCTGCCTTCCTTTTTTGGTAATTGTGAGGTTAGGCTTAGACAGAGTGATTTTCAATATCAGCGTTGCCGTTGTATTTTGTGGGGGTTTATCGAGTTCACAAGGCTTGTTGTATTTGCCATAAACATCAATGCTCTGTTTGGCATAAAAATCGCAGTCAGACTGAGCCTGGAATCTCACAGTCAATGTAGATTTAGCAGCCAGTTCATAGAAAAGATTTGCCTGGGGGTCGCCTGGTGCTGGCCAATACAGAATATTGCCATCAATAACAGGATCTTGCAAAGTAACCCAAGTACCGTTGTCTAGCTTCACTTCAGAAGTATTGGGAATATAGGCAAGCCCTGTATCTTTAAAATCCATATATGCACGATTGTTATAGCTGGCGACAGTGCTTGTGTTTTTGTAGGAAGCAATGATTTCTCCAGAACCGCACAGCAGGATAGCTTCTGTAGTGAGGTTTTGTATCTGCATAGAGCTTGTAGGCATCGTAAAAACAGGCTTATTCAAAACAACGATATCGCAATTTTCCCCTTGGCATCCAAAAAGTGCTGTTACTCTGCTTGCGTTAGCCAGATCGCATGTTGTTCCGCTCAACTCTACATGAATTTCCACGGTTTTAGTTTCATTTGGCAGCATGCTTCCTAGATCCCAGGATAAACCATCGACAGTGCTGTCTGGAGTTGCGTTCACTCCATCTATCGTAGAGCTTTTGTATACAAACAGGCCGCTGATTCTATTGATTACTTTCGTGTTATAAGTCGCTCCAGAACCTTTGTTTGTAACGATCATACGCCATACGACATCTTTTGTTAAAATAGCGATTTCCTCTGGAGTAACCAGCAATTCCAGGCTTCCTTTATTGATCAGCGTAGGCTTTGAATTGGCTGTTTCGTTTCTTGCTATTGCAAGGCCATCTTTATAATCCAGCCTGGCATTGAAGGAATTTCCAGGAGGAAGGCACTTGCGGACAACATGCAAGGTCAATGTCCCGCCTTCTGTTATCTGGCCTACGAAAGTAAAGGTCTTCGCAGATCCTGAATTTCCTATTATAGGTGTCTTCCCATTGAATCCTGTGGTATTTTCCAGACTTATATATACGTAATTATCCTGATAATACGTAATAACAACATTTTCGCCAGAAGCTGTGGGCCAATTTGTTTCCTGCCCGACAACCAGATCAATATCAAAGTCTTCACAACTGTTTATAACATCCTTAGCATTGATAGCAAGCGTAAGCTTGGTACGTGATACAGTTACGTTTATACCCTGATAGTATGTTCCTGGCAAGGTATTGCAACTGCCCGTGTTTCCCTTGATAAATAAAATACTAGGATCAACAAAAGTAGTCTTGCTTCCTGAAGTGATAGATGTGTCGTTGAGCCTTGTGGTATAGCGAATATAAAAAGTTTTGCCTTTTACATTATCATCCGCAAAAACATCCTTTAGAAAATCCAGTTTGATCTTCAGGTTTGGGGATGTTTCCGTAATATAGGAAGGATCTATGGCAATGAAATTGACACCATCAATACTATATTCAGGGCTACCTATATAGGTCTGGCTATTTTGTAAACTTTCTGTAAACATGGAGTCTGTAAAAGATCCAGGAACATCTACGCCCAGAGTATAGGTGTTTGTGTAAGTAATGTTCTTCCCTGCTTCATATCCATCGGCTGGATGCGCTACAGGGCTGGTAATAGCTTTATCCTGATATACTGCTGTATCATACAGGCTTTCAATATATAAAACAACATTATTGGAGGAATTCAAGGTGCATCCTGCAATCGTGGTTGCTGCTGCGTTTGCTGTATTGGTAAAAGATTGCCCTGCATAGCAAGGGTCTGTAGTGACACTACCCACTATGGTAAGCTTCTTTCCATTCGCGATAGCACTGCTAAGTGTCCATGTAATATTCTGCCCAGTTTGACCCACTGTACCTGCATCTGCAAAAACCGAATCTATAACAAATGCAGCAGGGACATTGTCTGTTATAACGATGTTCCCAACAAGCTTGTCTTCGTTTGCTGTAGAAACCACAACCTGATATGTCAAAGGCTGCCCTACTTCTACAAAGTTAGAAGAGGTGGCAGATTTTGCTAGAGAAAGAGTTGGGCCTGCATTTACAGAATATTCCTTGAATTTGTGAGGCGGAGCAAATTCGTTATCGCATTCGTTTTTATATACAGGAGTAAAGATAATTATGTCCGAAGTATCAACACAAAAGTTTTGCGCTGTTAGCCTGAAGGTAAGAATTGGCATATCATTGGGATAGATCACGCCACTATTGTTGGTATAAGTAAATTCGCCTGTGCTGGAATTGTATAAAAAATTGGCCGATACATTCGATAGTGTCAGGGGATGCTCATTGAATGTAGTATCGAGAACAAAGTCTTTCGCTGATCCTAGCCCTGTATTGGTAATGGGGATTGTTACTGTGACATTCCCACCGTATGGAATTGTCATATCGCCGATAACGTAGTTGATATTAGGCTGCCTGACTAGATACTTTACAGAAGCTTCTGCTGTTACATATGTTGCATTGCAGCTATGGTTAGCTTTTCCTGTGTTGGAAAGATTGAAACAACTGTTGATCTTTGTAGTCACCAGGATATTTTCTATAGTATCCGCAGCGATTTCTGGTATGGTTTTAGTCAGATCCCCGCTAACATAGCTCATCCCTGTTCCAATGGCATCCTCGAAGTATACATTGTACAAACTTCCCAGACCATTGTTGATCAGGCTAATCTGCCATTCGATATTTTCGTTGTAGGTAGCAATAGGAGTTGTTGTGGGGGGATTGTAGACTGTCCAGTTTCCATTGGAATCTTGCTTTCGCAAAGCTTTTTTCTGCACAGACAGAACACCGCCTAGAACAACAAACGTGTAGTTTTTATTGGTAGTGTAGTTTTGTGTCCCATCCAGACTTTTATACTTAGCATTGAAATCATGGTTGTTCGCACCTTCGATAGCATTGCATGTTGCAGCGAGCTTGTATTGGATTTCTATATAATCATTTTGGTTCAGATCATCTTCTGCATCCAGAAATGCATATTTTAAAGGAGTTAGCGCACTACCATTCCCTGTAACTGTAGAAGCAATATTGATTCCATTCTTTTTGGCACTCAACGTACTCAAATATACAAAACCAGGAGTTGCAAAAATTTTTTCTATTGTCAAATCCCTGGCCTGGTCTGCACTTGTGTTGGTGACTCTGACAGTATACGTATGGCCATTCACGAACTGGTCATTGACAGAAACATTGGCTGGCCCTGTCACCTGAATATTCGCAGAAGGTTGAGCCATAACCCATGTACAAAAAACGAAAAAGAAAAAAACATATTTCATAAAACACTCCTGGCAATGAGGCATTTCCTGTATAGAAATTCTTTGTAATATGGGAATTTTTTTGCTAGACTAAAAAAGAAAATAAAAAATGATTAACATTTTTCTGAGAAAGTACTCGCTTATGAGTAAAACATTTCAGCAAATACTTCTTTTAGTAGAAAACAGTAAAATTAAAATATCGGATCATGGCTACGATGAGTTAGCAGCAGACGATATCTGGATCAAAGATATTCTTTCTGGAATCAAAGAAGCATCTATAGTAGAAGATTATCCAAATTACCCTAAAGGCCCATCTGTTTTAGTATTGCAAAAAGATAGTCAAGGATTTCCTATCCATGTTGTATGGGGAATCCCCAAAAATTCATCGTATCCTGCTGTGCTTATAACTGCTTATAGACCAAATAGCAATAAATGGACATCAGATTTTATGAGGAGAAAATGATGGATAAAAAATACTATACTAAATTAATCCACCAAGGCAACTATGCCGCAGAGATTGAACTAGAACTTACAGAATCAGAAACGGGCTGGGCACCCTATCTCTCTTTAGAAGATGCCCAAAAATTAGATGAAATCCGTGAAGCTTTAAAAAAGGGAAATATCAATAAAGCCAGGCAATTAGCTAGAGTCTTTAAGCTTGTTCCTGTAGAGTCTTATGTTTAGCGATAAGAATTAAATAACTTCCCCATTTTTCATTTACACAGATTTTCAAAGCCTTTATCTGCCTAATCTGTGTAATCTAATAAAGAAGTTATTTAATTCTGATTCCTTTGATTTTCCTTACCACGCAGGCAGCAGTTCTTCTGCCGTAGTTTCGTCGAATTTGAAGCGTAGGGTAATGTAAACTCCGTCTTTCAGGAAATCATTGCCTGACATCTTGTTGTCTCTAAACCCTTTGATATTGTAGCCAAGGGAAAGCCAGAGGTTTTTGACGACTTTCATTCCTACTTCTATTCCATAAGCATATTCGAACTTTTTGGCTGCATAGTCATGGAAAATTCCAGCATGAAGGCCAATGTCAAAGCGTTCATGGAATTCATAGATAGTTCGGGCTGCAATTAAGTCCATAAAGCTGTCGCCCTTGCTTTTGCCCAATTTGCTCCAGGTATATTTGTTTGCATAGCGAAGCATAAAATCCCAGGATATAAAGGGTCTCAGGTGCAAATCCCAGGAAGAAGCAATGGAAAATTCTTCCCATGGCTGCTCTCTGTAAAGATCTCTGTCCCAATCGAACTGCCCTTTGAAGAAAAGATTGGTAGTGTCCGAGCAATCAGGCCGATAGGCTAAACCGAGCAGGGTTGAATGCTGGAAATTGTTGATCCTGCCATTCTGGAAATGGCGGGTACGCCAGAAAAAAGTTATATCGTCTGTGGTTTTCCAGGTTAAAGCAGGGTTTCCCAGAAATTGCGTGCCATTGTCTGTATGGCGGAACTCTATGCGCAAAGACCCTTGCTCGTAGATGCGATCCATTTTTAGACTAAATCCGTAGGCTGTAAAATCTTCAGGATTGTCGCCACGATAGGTCTGTACCTGCTCTACAAAAATATTTCCGCTTAACCAATGGGTCAAAGGAATGTTGGTCTTTATGCCAACCAACGCCTGGTTGCGGTCTTGCTCTATTCCGCTTTCCATTCCATAAGAGCTATACAAATCTATATGCTGTGTGAGTTGTAGATTCATTCCAAACAAGGTGCGAGAAGCAGCAAATTCAAAATCATCTTCGAATTCCTGATTCACCCAAACTCTCAGCCATTCCACAGGCTGATACTCCGCGCCTAGCAGAGTGCGGGAAACAATCTTGTCGCCTATGCTGTCAATATGAAAGCCATTGCGGTTGTTGAGGAAGTCTTCTTTTATATTGGAAGATGTTTTTGTAAACGTTCCTGTTGGTGCAGTCTGGCTGTTCAGAACTCTGCTGCCAGGAAGAACCTGCTGTCTTTCCACTTTGACAGACCACTGCTCATTGATGTCCCATTTGAGTCCAGAACTCAGAATATGAGCGTTTGTCGATTTGGTATCCCCAAGAGGATCGTTCCTTTTTTCCTGGACAAACTCATAGCCAAACAATACAGTAAAATCGCCTGTTTTAACCGATGTGCGGATTCCCGCGCCTTGTATGGTTCTGGTTTCTGTCTTGGAACGATTGGCTTTGACCTGGCCTTTGATGTTATCATTTATCTTGATATCTGCCTCAGCGTAATACTTTTCGCTGCCTTCTTCTGTCCCTGAGATAGAAGGGTTGCGGAAATCTTTAGAAATTTTCTGATAGCCTGCTCTGCCTTTGACAGAATCCAGATCAGCAGTTGCTTCTACAGCATATCCATCGCCTTTTTTCGTTTCTTTGTCTTCTATATCATAGGTACTTGTGTTGGCGATTTCGCCACGTATCCTGACTTTTTCTATAGGCTCGACTTCAGCATGAACGCCCTGTATGGTTGTATGCCCTTTATTCTGCCCTTCATAAATATATGTTCCGCCAAGCTTTACTTTTTCATCAAAAAGTTTGATGCTTGCCTGCACACCGCCCATATATTCTTTAGAAGCAGCGTCTTTGGTTTCATACGTTACCACAATGTAAACAGGGTTTCCATTTTCATCCTGGCTTACAATAGGCGTATCGAACAATATCCAGCCTCGTTCATAGTTTACCTGGTAGTCTGCATTCAGCGTCTTGCTGATCCTCTTGAGTACGGTTTGTGTCTGAAAGCGATCTCTTGTCTCGATCACGACCTGTGTTGTATTCTGAATGATATTTTTCTGAGACAGGAAATAGTATCCCGAAATTCCCTGGCCTCGAATCTCATCCTTGACCATAGTTTGCTCTGCACGAGTCCCAAAAGCCTTGACTTCCAGATATTTTGTCTGGATTTCGCCCTTAAAACCACGGAATGTGCGGTTGTAAGCTGTCAGAAGCCCTCCTATTTCGGTCTGGTAATCGCCATACATGATATAGTTTCTATCTTGCTCTAGTTTAACGTACATGCGTCCTGTTGTTTTGACTTCAGTACCCTTTTCTGAACTATCGCCATAAACAGGATAGTATTTGTCTGGATCTACTTTTTTTAAGAGAATATTTTCATCGTCTCTAGGTAAAGAGCTGTCATAGTGGGCTGTTAATAAAAGCTTTCCTAGAATCTGACCTTTAGCAAAAAAGGCTGCTCGCCCATTGACATAAAGACCTTCGTCTTTGTCACGTCCCTGCCAGTTTTCATAACCTGCTGTCACTTCTCCCAGACCAACGATGATCCAGTCTCGCAAATAGGGCATATAGCTTACTTTGAATTCCTGTTTTAGTCCAGCGATTTCCACGCTAAGCTTGCAGTCTTTTACATCGTTCGATGCGCCTAGCAGGCACTCTGTTCTACCCTCTTTAACATAAAGCTGATGACCAGGCTGGGACGGCTGTGCATCGGGTGTAATGATACTGCCATTTTCCATCTTAACATTCAAAAATAGACCAGATGTGGCTGGTTTGCCTTCTTCGTCCTGCAATTCCACAACAATGACAGGCTCTGTTGTTCCATCCGCAGGAATCTGGTGTGGTAAGGTTTTAGCCAGAATTTTTTTAGGCGGCTTGGATTTATAAACCGTGATTGTCTCTCGGATTTCTTGCCCCTGAGCGGGCTTGAGAACAAGTTCCAGCGTATTTTTACCTGACTGGATAGGCACGCCAACGTATTCTACTGTTGTTTCTGCGGTTTTTACATGGAAGCTACGTTTGCCTATCTGGCTTACAGGGATTTCCTTGCCATTAGAATATAGAAAAATTTTGTTTTGCAACAACGAGGTAATCTTGACCTTGATACTGTTTTCATCTATAAAAACAGTACCATCCATAGGACTGATAATGCCTGTGGTCTTTGCCGATACTTTAGAATGGTCTTTGGCTGGTTTAGCAATCAAACTGCCATCATCCCATTTCAAGCTAAGTCGGTCTTCTCCTAAAGCAAATCTTTGCTTCAGGATATCCATGATAGCATACACTTTAGGCAAAAGCTTTGCCTGAATTTCCTTTGTGTTCAGCGATTCACCTTGAGGAATATCCTTTGCCAATGGTGTATATAAGGTGATAGACAAACCTAGTTTGCCTTGTTTTATGATTTCATCAAAAGCATACTGGAAAACCATTTTGTCTACTTTGGAAACCTGGTTGATCTCCCAGGGCAAAAGCAAAACTCTATAAAATTGCTTTTCCAAAGGTTCTGAATCAAACAGGGCTGTATTTTCGTTCTGAGACATGCTTGCCTGGAATAAGGCTTTGCAGGGAACATATTTTTCTTTTTCGAATTCCATCAAAAAATCCGACCGCCATGCTCCTGGAAGCTTTAAATCCACAAATTGCGTCTTGCCATTTTTGGCAGAATGTCTCCCTAAATCTTTCACTTTCACATAAGGTGGAAGGCTGGATGAATCGATTCCAACAACATGCGTTCCTAGTCTCAAATCTTCGATGGTGTACTGTCCATCTCTGTCTGTGACTGCATATTGCCCATTTTCCATGAAAACCTTTGTTCCTGGCAAAGGAATGTCTTCCTCGCAATCATAGCTTTCGTTGCTATTTCTATCAACATAAACCCGACCAAAAATAAAAGCTCTGTTGGCGAAAACACCTTCCTTTACTTCCACATTGGCCGATGTTTTCAAAGAAGACTTGGGCGTTCCCAAAGGCATGTTGCCTACTGCCCAGGCAATATTGGCATTCTTGCCCAACTTTGTACCAGGCCCAATTTTCGCCATATAGCGTATTTCTATCGTCTGTCCATTCTTGATGATACCCAGAGGAAAAGACAGGATACGTCCATTCGAAGAAAAAGAAGGATCAGGGGCTTTTGCTCCATCAATAACTGCACTGCCTTTGATATAGCTAAAGCCTAAAGGCAAATTGTCATAAAAATGCAGGTTCGATATGTCTCCTGTTGAGCTAAAAACGCCTGTAACCTTCAGGTTATAGACAACAATATCGCCTACTGTTGCTTCCGTTTTATTGGCATTTTTTTCTACATTCAGATCCATCTTTACAACATGATGCTCTATGATATTGGAAACAACAGCTTCTGTATTATGCGAAGAAACCAGAGAAAACTGGTTTGAAAAAACGCTGTTTTCTGCTGCATCCTGCCTGACACGAGTCGAGAACCTTACTCTGCCTTTAAATCTGCCGTTGATAGAAGGGATTGTCCAGGTTAGAATGCGATTCGCGGAATCATAAGTTGCTGTGGCTGTAACAACCTTTCCTGATCCATTCTCGTCTGTGATGCTCACAACAGGTTCGAATTCGGGCGTTGTAAGATACGTTGATATAACATCATGGATGCGGACATTTGTGACTTCGATTCCATCCTGAAGGTGTTCAAAAGCGAGCGTATAAGTATTAGAATCGCCTGCTTCTACTTCAATCGGGAGTAGACTGCTTTTGCTTACGCTCCAAATATCACCAACAGGAACAATCGCTTGCACTCGCAGGTTTGTTCTGTTGTGCGCTCTGACACCTGTATCGCCGCTCAATGCTACATAAACTTCGATATTGTAAGGTCCTTTGTGCGTCCAAGAAGCGGGAACTGTAATTTCCAAAGCAAGGTCATGCACGCGCTTTTTAGGAACAAGGCCAACATCCACCCAATTGTTGTTGTCATTGTCAATCAAGGGGCTATAGCCGTCTATAAACAAAAAGCGGTGTCCCCATCCCTGGGGAAGCGATTTGACATAAAAATTCAGAGTTTGAGGCACTTTGCTGCCATTCCAGGCAGTAAAAGTATAAACACCTTTGTTTCCAGCTATTATCTTATCAATAACCTGGAAGTCTTCGTTATTATCGCCATCTTCCTCATCGTCATGTTTGCCTAAAGGCCCAATCAAAGTATCGTATTCTGGAGCAATTTCTACTTTGACCTTCACAACATTGGATTCTGTTGTATATTGTGTTCCCGAAATGTCCTGAAAGGCTACTTTAGCCTTGTTATCAAAGTATCCAGGCTCATATTCCTCGGCTACATGAACCTTAAATTCAAAGCCAAATGCCTGGTCTGGTGCTATAGGATTTTCCAAAAGCAATCCTATGCTAGTGATAGTTTGACCCACAGGCGGGCTGGAAAACCAGGTAAGACCACTGTCTGTAGAATAGACAATTTTTCCGAACGCGCTGGCAGCACTGTCGGGAACAAAAACAGTTCCTTGTGTATCCCATTCGGGAATGGGAGACTGAACCACAATGGCTGTGTTCTGAGAATTATCTACGGTAACAGAAACAGGACGCGCTAAATCTTTCCCTATATTGCTTCCTTTGATGGTGTAAGTCACCTGGCTATCAGGAACAATCACAGAAACATCGCGAGATATTCTTACATCCAAAACAGGCCCTGATACCACATTTACACGCGCCACATTGTTTGTATCTTTTACGTTTATATCATGGGAAGAATGAGCGTGGATGTTGATAAACGCTTTAGCTCCTATTTCTGCATTGTCTGGGATAGTCATTAACACCAGAAGATCGCGATAGTCTTCTGAAGGCACATTGCTTATTTTCTGAAGAATCGCCTCATTGGCATCCCAATGACCATTTCCATTTTGATCCCAGGCGATCTGTAGATTCCCTGGAACAAAGGTAGATCCATTCTCTATGGAAAGCAGTAGATGAAAATCATCCACATCATTACCATTATTCTGTAAGCGATAGGGTAAAAGTATATTAGAACCAGGGATACCCATCGCTATCTGACCAGGAACGTCCGTAGTACCATCAGGAGATACCGTAACCCCATATACAGGGATTACCTGAGTAACAACAAGATTGCTTTCTGTTGTATATTCCTGTCCCTGGAATTTATAGACAGCCGATGCCTGGTTATAAATCTTCGTGTTGGCTTTCGTAATCTGTGCCTGTAAGGAAATTAGCAAAGCCAGGCAAAAAAATAATACAAGATTTCTCAAGTTTTTCATAGTTCTATCTCGGACAAGCCGAAACCAAAAAGGTATTAATCGCGAATAAGACGAATATACAAATTACGCGAATGAAATTTTTATAAAAACTATTCGTGCCATTCTACCATTTGTCTTATTCGTAATAAAAATCTTTGCTTTTTCGGCAAACATCTAACTTCTTAGTTTCTATGACAGCTTTAAAAAATGCCATTTCTGGCATCGGCCCAGTGCCGAAATTTTTATTAAAATCCTACGACAAATAAATAAACGCATGCAGGCTAAACAGTGCTATGGTAATAGCATCTGCTTCAGCCTGCGGGAAAGACAAACTTTGGACTATTTCCAGCTATTTTATTGTTACACGGAAAGTCAGCGTTTTAGAGGTACTTGAAGAATCGAAACCTGCTGGTATATCGTAGTATTTCTTCTCGTCATCAGGCTCACTGCTATCATAGAATCTCCATCGGACAAACTTTACTGTGGTTGGATCACCAGGAGGTGTTGTGACATAGTTATCATAGCTCAGGCCATTCGTAGACCATTCAAAGACAATAGGTTTATTGCCTGGACCTGTCATGGTAGTTGCTATGCTTACAAAGGTCGTATACTGAGGCACAGCATCTATTACGAGAAGCTCTTTCACGCTTACAGTAGAAAGGTTTCTGTAATCAATACTATATTCTATGGTTTCTCCTGGCTTACCTTCACTGTAGGTATCAGCAGTGCCACTTTGGGTAACATTTCTGGCTTTTTTGTTTAATTGAATATACCCTGCCACTACAACGGTATTGTCTGTGACAATGTCAGAAATATTGGTATTCGCCTTGCTTGTTGCTTTTCCAATGAAAGTGTCCACTGTGTTGACAGGAGCATTGGTAGGGATGAATCCTTTTACGGTAATGTTTTTGCTTTCCCCTGCGGCCAGGGCAATATTGGTTATCTGGCTTCCCCCTTCATCATAGAAAACATAATTCCAACTGCTAGAGGAAGTGTATGTCAGATCAAATATATCAGCATCGTTTCCTGTGTTGGTGATAAAGTGTGTGTAGGTGACTGTTCCGCCAGGGATACCTGTTCCATTGCGATCTGGTTCAAAAGTAACGCCTATGACAGTAGGAACAACGATTTCATTGATGATTGTATCCTTTACCGATTTATCTAAGGAAGAAGTCGCAACAAAGCCTACATCGGTTGTCAAAGGAGAGGCATTTTCTGGAATGCTGATACGGGCAATAACATTCGCCTCTGGTCTTGCGCCTGTTCCGCTCCAACCTGGAAGGCTGACACTGGAAATAGGAATCACTTCATCAGGGTCTAGTATGCCATTGCTGTTTTTATCCAGATAGTAAGTAACAACATAGTCTGAGGGCAAGTTGCTTGTAGACAGAGTAAAAGTATCAGGATACTGGCCGCCTGTTGGATCGGTTGTTGCATTACCATTGAGGATATCCAGAGGGATGTCTTGGTAAGTTCCAGGGGGTACATTGAAGGACTTTTCATCATCGTCTACCTCGCCAACATTGGGATTAGGGTTACCAATGTTCACGGCAGGTCTTGTGATAAGGGACAATCGGTTAATCACTGGATCAGACTTAGAAGGATCAACACTAGAAGTGGCTGTGACAGTAAGATCATGAGGTGCATTGGAGTTGCTGGCATTTCCAGGTAAAATGACTTTCACGACAAATTCACGATTTGTAAGAGGTGCTACAATTCCTGTATCGGGAATCTTATCGTTGTCTGTATCCCCTAAAGGTGTAATTCCGTCCACATCATAGAATAAAACAACAGACCCCGTAGGTAGGTCAGTTTTATCATAAGTTAGATCATAGATGTCCGCACTGTTTCCTGTATTTCTCACAGCATCTTTAAAGACAACCGTGCCACCTGCGGGAGCTTTGGCTACCAGGTTTTCATCGGGAATAAAGTCTGTACTGGAAGGATCGCTTTTGGGGCCAAGAAGAACATTGGCAGTGATAGTGGGGACTACCTCCACCTGAACTTCATTGCTTGTGACTGTTCTCGTGGTTTCTCCATCATGGTAGCGAATGATTGCATCATCGGGAATGATTTTAGCTGGTGTTCCATCCTTAACAGTTACATCGTATTTGAGCTGGTATGCCTGACCAACGGGAATAACATCGGGCATATAAAGACCAACATACTTCACAGTAGTAGGATCATCTGGCTCTATGATAAGCCATTGTATTCCATTAGTTGACCATAACACCTGACTATTGGCAGGACTGCCACTATAGTTGCCTTTTTTATAAGTGACATCATCAGGCAACTGGTTGGAGATGATAATACCATCTTTAGTTTCTCCTCCAATGCTTAATCCTGTAGTTTTGAGTGCTTCTGAAGTTCCTGTGTTGCTACCGCTTATGGTGTAGCTAACTGTGTCTGTAGGCTTTACTGTAGTAGGTGTGGCGGTGATGTTTAAGGTAAGAACAGGGCCAGCCACCACAGTGGTTTTATTCATATTATCCGAATCGGTAGGGAGCGTAGTTCCATGAACAGATTTGACTTCTGGACTAACATAGGCTACCTTAGTATCTTGAGTACCTGATGGCACATCGTATGCTACAATAAAATAAGTATAGCTGTCTGGATCTACAGGCCCGAAAATTCCATTTTCTACAATTTCTGTGTCTCCTGCATCCACAACACCATTGCCATTGAGATCTCTATAAACTTTTGCATTGCTAGGAGTAAAAACATCGTCTGGATCAGCACCAACATTGACGATGAGAGGCAGCATCTGAAAGGTTTCTGGCGTGTTGCTGGAATTGAGAAGCTTGTAAGGATAATACACTGTATTTCCTACGGTTGCATTCTGGCTTTGCCCTGGTGTTGCAATAGATCCATCAGGCTTGACGGTAAAGGCATATTTGGGTTGGACAGTTGTGATGACTTCATTGGAAGTAGAACTAAGAGAATTGTTGCTGGCATCTTTATATGTTGCCGATGCCTGGTTTTTGATGACTGTGCCTGCCAGAGTTCCCTCTGCAAAGGCACAAGTTGATATAAAGACTAAACAAATCAATACAAAAAAAAATTTAGAGAACATGATCTATCCTTTCATTTCACAATTACCCAGTAACGCACTCTTGCATCTTCACCAGGCATCAACCTGGGAACTAGGCACTGGATATGAGTCCATTCTTTTTCAGAAACTTCTACCAAAATAGCCTTTCCGTCTTTTTCTACCTTTTTCTTTAGGGGAGGCTTAGAAAATTCTTTACCACCATCCAAGCTGGCAAGCATTTCCGTTGTATTTTTTGATTTCAACGTGCCTGCATAAAAAAAGGTATTCTGCGGGATAGGGCCAAGAATTTTTATCTCGCCAAGAATCTTTTGTGATACATTCACATATACAATATCATACTCTAGTATATCCCCAGGTTTGGCTTCTTCTACATTTTTATAACGATAGAAGCGATATTTTCCTTCCTGGTCTTTTACTCGAACAATTTTTGCTACAGAAATAGAGCCTTGTAAAGGCGATGTATCCTGCGCAAAACAAACCATTCCCAAGCTTAGAAATGATAAAAAAACAAAGTAAAAAGCTTTAAACATTTTTTTTCTCAATAGAATATTTATTTTCAACTTTAAAATGCTATATTGTTTCATAAAAAAAAAATACAAAAAAATTTAATAAAATAAATTTTATTAATATATATAAAAATAGATAAATATCAAGAAAAATTTCCCCAAAAATTCCCTTTTCTTTTGGAATGGGCAGTGCTATAATTTATCTTTTTAAGAGGGAGGTTGATTTGAAGCTTTATCAAGAATTACAAGAGCTATATGAAAAAAAAGACTGGAGTACACTATTAGGCTGTTGTGAGCAAGAATCGCTAAAAAGGGAAAATCCATCTCAATACTACTATCTAAAAGCGATTGCTCATTCTATGCTTGGTCAAATGCAAGAAGCGAAAAAGAACTTAGAGCATCTGTCTTATTTTCCTGCTTTTGTGCAACCAGATACTGTGGATGAAACAAAGAAAGAAAATAGCCATTCTGTTTTGGAAAAAAGCATAGATGCCAAAGCAACAGTGGCACAGACGACCAAATCGGATATTGATTTTTTTGAAAAAAGCATTGACAATATAGAGACTTTAGCGCAAAAAAGTGCTAACCAAGACATGGAAGAAACAAAAGTTTGCGTAGATTACACCAATCAGGAACAAAAAAAATTTGGCCGCTATAGTATTCTGGAAGACTTAGGGGAAGGTGGAATGGGGCATGTTTATAAAGCCTTTGATCCTGAGCTAAAAAGAATCGTTGCGCTAAAAGTAATCCTGGGGGAAGGGAAATCCGAAAAAAAACAAATAGATCGTTTTTTGAGAGAAGCGCAAACCACGGCAAAGCTCCATCATCCAAACATTGTAGCAGTCTATGATATTGGAGTTCAGGATAAATGGCCCTTTTTTACAATGGATTTTATTGAAGGCGAAAGACTCGATAAGTATATTGAAAATATGCCTTTTAAAAGCGATACAATAAGCGAAATTTTCATCAAAATTGCATCAGCCATACAGTATGCGCACGATAATGGGGTGATCCACCGAGATATTAAACCAGCCAATATCATGATCGATAAAGACAAACAGCCTAAAGTGATGGACTTTGGGCTGGCAAAAATCGAACAAGAAGACCAAAAAATTTCTCGCTCAGGAAGTGTTTTAGGAACGCCTGCTTATATGCCTCCAGAGCAAGCGCAAGGAAAAGAGGTAGATGCCAGAAGCGATATTTATTCTTTGGGAGCAACGCTTTATGAATGTCTGACAGGCTCTCCCCCTTTTAAAACGAACAACTACACAAAGCTGGTTCAAGAAATTTTGGCAAAAGACCCTAAAGCTCCTCGCCAATGCAATCCGAATGTTCCTGATGATTTACAAACAATATGCCTGAAATGCCTGGAAAAGCCTATGGGCTTACGCTATCAAAAAATGCAAGAAGTCATAAACGACCTAAAACTTTTTTTAGAGTATAAGCCTATTAAAGCAAAGCCTGCTACACTGTTACAAAAGGCAAGCAAATGGGTATATAGAAACCGTAAGATGACTTTTATTGGTATGTTTGCTATTTGTATATTTTTTATAGCTTTGTTTTATCTTCGGTGGAATTTTTCAAAGACATTAGAAAAAGAGTCTTTACTTCAAAATACAAAAATTTTTGAAAGAGCGAGAAAAAATAAAGAGCAAAAGCGCTATGATCTTGCTTTAGAATCTTTTAAAGAAATCAAAAAAGGAACGTTCTTTCACAAAGAGGCAGAGAAAGAACAAGAGGAAATGCTTTTTTATCTGCAACAAAATGTAAAGCAAGGGGATGCTTTTGCAGATAAAGGTTTATCCATGCAATCCATACCCGATGTGCAGAAGGCAAAAGAATACTATGAAAAGGTTTTAGAATACTATCCTCGTCACACAGAAGTATATCCTAAATTCCTAAATATGGAAAAATCCATTTTAGAAATTAAAAACAAACAACATCATGATGCGCGAAACTATTACGACAAAGGCATGTTGATCGCATCCAGCCCTGCTTTGAGAAAGCAGGATTTGGAAAATTGCTATAGCGTTTTTTCCAAAGCTATCCAAACCGACAATACCTTTGCCGATGCCTATTTTCAAAGAGGTAAGGTTTGCCAGCGTAGTTTTATGCAAGAAAGAGCACTTTCCGACTATAAACAGACCATTGCCCTAGACCCTGGCCTTACCAACGCTCACTATCATAGAATTCTGACAGAATATTCTGGAATCTTGGAGGAAATCAGCAATACAGGAAAAGACCAGCCAGAACGAAAAAAAGAGCTATTTTCCTATTTACAAAAATTGCTCCCTCACAAAGATGATGTGTATGTGCTTTTAGTAGACGCATACTCATGCATAGAAAATGTAAAGCCAGGGGGAATTGAGCAAGCCATCTATTATTGTGATGCAGCCGAAAAAATCGCACCGTATTTTGCCGATATATATTTTCTAAGAGCATCGCTACACGCCCAGTTTCTAGGGGAATACCATGAAAATTTTTCCAGCATGGCTAATCCTACCCAGATAAAGAAAAACTATGAAAAGGCATTGAAGGATCTGGAAAAATATATGGAAATGATACCCAAATCCACACAAGGCTATAAATTGCGAGGGATAATCCGTAGCGAACTAGGCGATCTTAGAAAAGCGGCAGAAGATTTCCAATACTATTTGGGCATTACTCCTGTTAAAAACATGCGCTATGAAAAATGCGTCCAAAGATTGACAATGATACTGATGCTATTGAAAAAATACGATGATGCCATTGTATATCTGGACAAACAGATAGAAGCATGTTTAAAATTAGAGAATGCCTGGGAATATCTTGTAGTATGCTATTCTTATAAAGCATTAGCATATATTATGTTAAAAGATTATAAGAAAGCAAAAGAAAATATTTCTTCTGCTGTAGAATTAGAAGCCAAAAACATTACCATAAAAAATGAAAAAGAGCATCAAGATATTTTCCCTATAGCACATTTCATACAGTCATTGCTTTCCATTTATGATCAAAAAGAGGAACAAGACAATACGGTTTTCCGTGTTCTCAGCAATTTTTTGCAAAAAAATTTCCAAAAAGAAAACTCGGAAAGTTCTATGGCTTTTTTATCAGAGTTACAAAACAACCCACAATTCCATAGTATGCTTTTTCATTATCCCAATCTTTTTGCTGCTCCTCCTGAGCTAAGGAATAGCCTTTCGCTTTTAGAAAAATGCCATTCCTTGGATTTGTTAGAAAAAATGAAATTTCATAAATACGCATTAGATATTTCTTCTATGATAAAGCTAATCTTAGGATGGATAAACCAAACTCCTGAATTGGAAAATAAAATGCACCAGAATTTTTCCAAAAAATCGGGCTGTTCCATTTCTCTTTTGTTCCTATTAAAGATAAGCCAGGCTATGATGCAAACAAAATCCTTAGAATCATTGGAGCAAATAGCAAGGCTGGAATCTGCTGATCTATATTATAGACAAGCCCTTTTGTATTTCTTTATAAAAAAAGATATTTCTTCTAGCATACAGTCTCTAAAAAAAGCTTGCCAAAAAGACCCAGGCTTTCTGCAAGCCCACTATGCCCTTGCTGCATTATATTCCCTGGAAAGCAAAACAAACGATTCGCTTAGATCTATGGCATTATTTCATTTCTGGATGGCAAAAAAGCTAGGATGGAATCATCCAGAGTATGTTGCAAAAGACATGCTATTCGATAATTTAAAAGGCTCTCCGATTCTTGAAAGAATTCATTCCTTGCATGCCTCTGATCTTAAGAGCATTGCTGGGCATAAATGGCAGGAAGAAATGCCTTCAGAAATTGTAGAAAATTCCCTATATTCAGAATTTAAAATATGGCAAAATGTCCAAAAGGAAGCTTCCGATAGATAGGAGTAATTTATGCGATTTTTTCTAACCGTATTTTTATCTTTGTTGCTGGCTTTTCCTGCAAACAAAGCCAGATGCGAGGAAACAATAGAAGGATTCACCTATTTGCGACAAGAAACTTACTCTTGCAATGGGCAAGAGCATACTGTAAAAGAATACTTGCATAATCAAACAGGTTTAGAATTTATCTTAATCCCTGGAGGAAGCTTTATGATGGGGGGGAATATCCATGAAGACGAAAAGCCTGTCCACAAAGTAATACTAAGCTCATTTTTGATGGCGAAATATGAATTGACTCAGGAAGTATGGGAAAAATTTATGGGAAATAACCCATCCTTTTTTAAAGACAGCAAAAAATTGCCTGTGGAATGCATTTCCTGGTATGATTGTAAAGAATTTTGCGATAAAACATTATTGGATTTTCCAACAGAGGCACAGTGGGAATATGCCTGTAGAGCAGGAAGCACAACAGAATACTTCTGGGGCAATAGCTTAGATGGAACATATTTATGGTACAACCATAATTCGGGTTTTAGAACTCATCCTGTAGGGCAGAAAAAACCCAATGCATTCGGCTTATACGATATATCAGGAAATGTATGGGAATGGTGTAAAGACACCAAAACAAACTATACTTCGGATGAACAAACAGACCCATTAAACACATCAGGCATCAGCCGCATTCTCAGAAGCGGGGGCTGGAGTCGCAGTGATGGTTGTCGATCTGCAATACGCGATGGCAACTCGCCTGTAGACAAATACAATAATATAGGATTTAGGCCAGCTCTGCACTACACGAAAAAAAACAAATAGAAAAGTTTTCCTACGTTCCGCACCTTCTACGATGAGGTTATATGTGTTAACTTTTCTAGGAAAAAATCAAGACAAAAGCGGAGTGTAAGCCTTCTGTAAGGAATCAAAAATAGTACCGCCTGGCGCA
>JABWCH010000242.1 GCA_013359215.1 Candidatus Brocadiia bacterium
CCAGGCTGTACTGTTTTTGATTCCTTACAGAAGGCTTACACTACGCTCTTCTTATCCTTAAGTAGATAACATAATCTATTGTAAGACAAGCTATTAAAATTTAACATGTATGTGCAAAACCTAAACCTAAACTTAAACGCAAGACTAGTTTTTAGTTTGAACTTAGAGTAATTTTTTATTCAAGCCCAGATGTACGTTTAGGTTTAGGTTTAAGTTTATAAATAGCATAGTCTTATATCTTAAATTGACATCTATGGGGCATCGCCCTGGGCATAGGTTTCTCCTCAATCATCATTACAGCACAAACATCACCAGAATCTACCAAAACCAAAAAAAACAATAGTCTTGATAATGGCATACAAATTATTTATAATGCAAAGAGTGAAACTATCCAAAGTAAATCAATGGATTCGCCCTGTTTGTCAAAAAAAGAGGAGAAAATAATTTCCATGGCGCAAAAGCCTTTAGTTCCGAATGAAGAAAAAATAGCAGAAACAGAGTTTGTCGTAAAAGGACGAATGGAGGGAAGGCGTTTGGATGCCTATTTGGGCAAACGTTTTTTTGAATACTCTCGTTCTTATTTGCAAAAATTGATTAAAAATGGCAATGTTCTTATAGATGGGAAAGAAGTTAAGCCAGGCTATAAAATTAAAGAAGGGCAGAAGATTTTTATCCGATTGCCTGAGCTTGAGCCTCTTCATCTGAAGCCCCAGGAAATGGAACTAGACATTATTTTTGAAGATGAGCATATTGCTGTCATCAATAAGAGAGCTGATCTTGTTGTGCATCCTTCGCGTGGACACATGGAAGGTACTCTTGTCAATGGGCTTATACACTATTTCGAAAATCTTTCTGATTTTAACGACGCTTACAGGCCAGGGATTGTCCATCGGCTAGACCGATTTACGAGCGGGCTTTTGGTCATAGCAAAGAATAACAAAAGCCATGCTGCTCTTGCTGAACAATTTCAGACTCGTCATATTCATAAGGAGTATCTTGCGTTAGTAGAGGGCAAAGTGCGTTTTGAAAACGGAACGATCTCGCTTCCTCTGGGAATTGACCCTCGCAATAGGGAGAGGGCGGCTGTTTGCCATGGTGGAAAAGAAGCTGTTACAGACTATCAGGTAATAGCTCGCTATCCAAGCTTTACGTTTGTGCATGTATTTCCTAAAACAGGCCGTACACACCAAATACGCATACATATGAAATCGCAGGGAAATCCTATTGTTTGTGATTCTCTTTATGATGCAAACCCTATTTTAGATAAAGCCCGTATCCTGGCAAATGTTTCTGGAAGCGTTGATACAGAAGATCAGGATGAGGTTTTGATGGACAGGACTGCTTTGCATGCCTGGCGTATTCACTTTGAGCATCCTGCAACACAACAGGAAATGCATCTTACTGCTCCGCCAGCTCAAGATTTTTTAGAAGCACTAAAATTTTTAGAGACTTTGTGGCCTAATCCCAAGGTAGCGGAATTGATCGAAAAGGCAGGGAATAAAACATGAAAAAGATCCAGATGGAATTCAATTATCTTTCTCAAACCAAAGAGATAGGAATCATCAAGGTAGGAGGGGAGATCGACCTGAACACGGTTGTTGAATTTTCAGAATTTATGGAACAAGCTTTGGCAAATCCATGCCAAAAGTTGCTGATTGATTTGCAAAATCTTGCTTATGCAAACAGCAGCGGTTTTGGTATTCTCGCTTCTGCAGCTTTGGTAGAGCAGGAAAAGAACGGCAAAAAGATTGTTTTTTGCAATATGCAGCCTGTTATTTCTAAGGTATATAATATTTTTGGTATGGATCAGGTTTGCCCGCAGTATACATCTTTGGAGCAAGCTATGGCTGCTCTCCAGTGTCCTGAAAAAAAGCCCCAGGAAAAAGCAACATTTCCTTTGATTCGTACCTGCACAGAATGCCAGAAGCCTAGCAATTTTCCGAAAGCTGGTCACTATAAATGCCCTTATTGCAATACAATCCATTATTTAGATGAAGATGGGAATTTGCAGCAAATCAACCGTTCTAAAAAGAAAAAAGCTGCTAAAGAAAAATCGCTTGCTACCAATATTGATGAAGTGGACATCACTCTTCCTTCTGATAAGCAGCATCTAAGTAAGCTCAGGGATTTCATTTTTTCTTTTCTTGTGGATCTGTTCAATGAAGAAGAAAGGTCAAGAATGGCAATGGCTGTGGATGAAGCATGCGCTAATGCTATAGAACATGCTCATGGCGAAGACCGCAGCAAAAAGATCCATTTGCATATTGAAGTAAGCCAAAAAAAGTTTTCTATGACTGTTACAGACAGCGGTGTAAATACTTTCAAAAATATAGTCCATAGAGACCAGGTCAACCAGGACATTCTCAAAGAGACAGGAAGAGGCATGGGGCTTATCTTAATTAAACAGATGATGGATGAAGTCAGCTTGAAGCCTACAGATACATGGGGAAC
Organism: Candidatus Brocadiia bacterium; assembly: GCA_013359215.1. Lineage (GTDB taxonomy): Bacteria > Planctomycetota > Uabimicrobiia > Uabimicrobiales > JABWCH01 > JABWCH01. The sequence continues at coordinate 2,452 of JABWCH010000242.1, forward strand.
TTCGATTACCATGACAAAGTACGTAAAAAAAGATGAAGAGTAGCCCTGGAATTTAACAGAGGAGGCGATTATGAAAGCGCAGCATAAGCCAGGCGAAATTATAGATAAATTTCGGTTGGTTTCTTATTTAGGGACAGGAAGCTTTGGTGAAGTATGGAAAGCAGAGCATATAGAGTTGCCAGGAAAAATAGAAGCGATCAAATTTGCTTTAGATCCAGAATCTTTAGATGCTCTTAGAGAAGAAGCTGCAATACTCCAAAGCTTGTCTCATCCTCAGATTGTCAAGATTACAGATATGAATACAAAAGGTGACTCTCCTTATCTGAGAATGGAATATATCGAAGGCATCACGCTGGAAGACAAGCTACAGATGGATGGAAAGCTGGCATGGAAGGATGCTTTGGATCTATGCCTCCAGATGATAGATCCATTGGAGGAAGCTCATAAAAATAAGGTATTTCATGGAAACCTCAAGCCATCCAATATTTTCCTTTGCCGTACTGGCATCAAAATAGCGGATTTCGGATTAGGAAACCATCTCGACCTATCAGGCTATAATGCACCAGAGCGAAAAACAGGCAAGCTCAAAGCCACCAGCGATATTTATTCTCTGGGTGTGATTTTATATCGGGCTATTACAGGGAGTTTGCCTACAGGCTTAGAGCCTCCAAGCCATTTTATTCCTCAATGCCCTGATATATTAGATCGGGTCGTCAGTAAGATGTTAAGCTCTCAGAGCAAACGCTATGCTAGTTTGAGTGCCTTAAAGCAAGACCTTAAAAGCGCGTCTTCTTCTGGTGGTTTTCTTTTTGCACGATTTCTTTTTATCCTTGGTCTGAGCTTGATTGTCTTTGCTATGGGATTTTTGATTCGCATAAGGGTTGCCATGGGTACTTTGGTGCTTCTTGGCTTGTTTCTCCTGGAATGGGCGCGGCCTCGCATTCCAAGCTTCTGGCCCCTGGTATTTTTCTGGCTAGGGACAGGCTTAAGCGTTGTCTGGATTATAGAACGGATGTATTTTTTTATCTATATCCCTGCTTTTTTTGCTGTCATAGGTGCGATATGGTTTTTGATGATTCCCATGGAAAATAAAGAATAGCTATGAACGAGCGTTTAGAAAAATTACTATCACAATCTCTTCCTTTGGATGCTATAAGCTATAAGAAAAGGATAGAATTGCTCCAGGAAAGCTCTCTTCTCCAGGAAAATCTGCCAGAAGAAATCGCTTGTCTTGACCCCAGGACTCAGGATAAGGTGCTATATTCGCTCAAACGCCAAAATCGCCCTCATGATCCTGAGCCAGCCTTGTCTTCCAGCCAGGACATAGATTGTCCTATATGCCTGGGCAAAACGACCGAGGTCTGGGATAAAGCACCTTTGACAAAAGGTTACACTTTTACCAATTCTAATTTGTATCCGATTGTCTACCCTTTTCTCGCACCTGCATGGTCTGAAATGACAGAAAGCCAGCCAAAAGCTTATGGCACTCATCTTTTGCAGTGGCATAGCACAGAACATGATAAAGATTTCCACAATATGCCATTTTCTGATGTTGTTGTTTGCATGGAGCGGCTGGCTGCTCTCGAAAAATATCTTTTGACTCAGCCTGGACCTGCCAGGGAAGAGAAAGAAGGATATTATGGATATATCTGGGTTGCTAAAAACTATGGCAGAACTTCAGGCAGCTCTTTAAACCACGGGCATTTGCAGATTATTCATAGCAATGCAATGCCCTCTTCTCTGGAAAGAGATAAAGCCTTTTTCCAAAAAGAAAAGAAGGGCTTTAGCGATTTGCTACAAGAAAAGGCAAACCAAAATCTTGTCATTCAAGCTTATAGAAAACAATCTGTTTTGCTTTTAACTCCATTTTGTCTGAAAAGAATGCTGGAATGCACTATTTGCTTCCGAGACACTACAAAAAACTATCTGCACTCTCTGAATCGCGATGAAATCCAAGGTCTGTCACAGGCTTTAAAAGATGCAATCTCTGCTTTAGATGTTCTTATGAATAAACTCCATAAAGAACTCTCCTATAATCTTCTCTTCCATATAGGAGAAATTGGCGGTCTTTACATTGAGATCCTTCCTTATACGCAGCAGATGGGCGGCTTTGAACACCTGGGTGCTTATACTTGCCTCTTAACAGCACAAGAGTCTACAAATCAATATCATAAAATAAATTTTTAAACCTTCCCCTTTTACCCATAACGTTGCTAGTTATCTAGGTCTTTTCTGAAGAAAGAAAAATCATGAAAATCGATCTTTTGGAAATGTGTTTTTTTAGAGTGGCAGTGGTTTCTCCTGCTTTGAGATTGGCGGATGTTAAGTGGAATGAAGAGGAAATCTGCAAATCCATAGACAAATGCAAAGAGCAAAATTGCAGCCTTGTTTTATTTCCTGAGCTTTGCCTCACAGGCTATACTTGTGCAGATTTATTTTATCAGCCTTTGCTCATAGAAAAGGCAACAGAAGCTCTCTTTTCTATTGCTCGCTATACCCAGAATGCTGAAATTGCTGTTGTCGTAGGCTGTCCTATTGCAGTAAACAATACTCTTTTAAACTGCGCAGTGTTTCTTTCTCAGGGAGAAATTGTAGGGATTGTCCCCAAAAGCTATCTTCCCAATACCAACGAATTTTATGAGAAGAGATGGTTTGCCTCTGGCAAAGACCAGGATGGCCGAGAATGGCATAGAAATGGGAAAAAGATTCCTATAGGCACAGATCTTTTGTTTCAGCATACCCATTTCCCAGATTGCCTTGTGGGAATTGAAATATGCGAGGATCTTTGGTCGCCTTGCCCTCCGAGCATAGATATGTGTCTGAGGGGGGCTACTTTGATTCTTAATCCTTCGGCCAGCAATGAAATTTTAGGAAAAAGCGATTTTCGAAGGCTGCTGGTTCAGTCCCAGTCTGGGCGTTGTTTATCTGCTTATTGCTATGCTTCTTCAGGCGCGGGAGAATCGACTACGGATTTGGTTTTTTCAGGCCATTGCATGATAGCAGAAAACGCCATGATATTGGAAGAAACAACCCGTTTTTCCTTTGATACACAAATTGCCATAGCGGATATAGACATCCAAAAGCTAGTAAATGAGCGAAGGAAAAGCAACAATTTTTCTCAGCCTAAAAATGCCAGCAAATTTCGCATTGTAGAATTTGGGGTAAAAGAAAAGGCTGTAGAAAAGCTTTTTCGCAGCGTTTCCTGTACGCCTTTTGTACCCAGGGAAGGAAGCCAGAAAAAAGAAAGATGCCAGGAAATTTTCTCTATCCAGAGTACTGCTTTAGCAAGACGGATCATGGCGTGCGGTTGTACAAAAGTTGTCTTAGGGATTTCAGGAGGTATGGATTCTACCCTGGCACTTCTTGTTTGCGCCAAGGCTTTTGATATTTTGTCATATAGCCGAAAGGGCATCTGCGCCATTACTATGCCAGGCTTTGGCACAACATCAAGAACCCGCTCTAATGCAGAAAGTCTATCTATAGCTATGGGAGCGACATTGAGTGTTGTGTCTATCCATAAGGCAGTAGAACAGCATTTTCTGGACATAGGGCATGATCCAAAAGTTCAGGATATTACCTATGAAAATGCTCAGGCAAGAGAGCGTATGCAAATTTTAATGGATATAGCCAACAAAACCCAGGCAATTGTAGTGGGAACAGGCGATATGTCTGAGCTGGCCTTAGGTTGGTGTACCTACAATGGCGACCATATATCTATGTATGGTGTAAATGCAGGAATCCCTAAAACTTTGGTGCGAACAATGATTGAATGGGCTTCAGAATATGAATTTTCAGGAGATATTTCTCGTATTCTTCAGGATATTGCTGCCACCCCGATTTCTCCTGAGCTGCTGCCTCCTGATGAAAAAGGAGAAATATTGCAAAAGACAGAAGAGAAAATTGGGCCATATCTGCTCCATGATTTTTTCTTGTATCACGCCATCCGATTCCATTGTCCACCCAAAAAGGTATATGTTCTGGCAAAAATTGCTTTTGAAAATAAATATAATTCTCAGGAAATATTAAAATATTTAAAAATTTTCTACCAAAGATTTTTCTCTCAACAGTTCAAACGGTCTTGCATGCCTGATGGCCCAAAAATCGGAACTGTTTCTCTTTCTCCGCGAGGAGATTTGAGATTTCCTAGCGATTCTCTCTGCACTTTATGGATTAAAGAATTAGAAAATTTATAAAATTAAGGAGAAAGTATGTCTAATCAAGAAATTTTTTTTCCAGAGGCTTCGGAGAAGCCACCCCTGGCTGATCCATCTCAAAATTTATCAACACCAAAATCATACGTTACTGCTTATTTTATATGGCTTTTTTTAGGAATAATAGGAGGCCATAGGTTTTATTTAGGAAAATGGTTTACAGGCTTACTCTATGCCGTTTCTTTTGGCTTTTTAGGCGTGGGCTGGCTACTGGATTTTTTCCTGATCGTTCCCATGGTAAAATCAGCCAGAAAAAAAGCTACCTTGCAAGTTTTGTCAGAAGCAAATGTTCCAGAAGAAGCCCCTCTTCCTGCATGGGCAAAGGAATCTAGCTTCTTTGGCCTTTTGGAATTGCCATTCCAGATCATGTTCTTCCTATTCTTCCCTGGAATTTTGGTGATTTTTGCTGTTTTATTGCATCAAATAGAATTTGCCATCATGATTGTGGTTCTTCTTGCCCTTGTCGGTCTTTTAGGATCTTTCCAGAAAACTCTCCTGCAATATCCTTTTTTGGATAAAATACCAGCCCTGGGAGATGCCATCTCTATTGTAACGGATTTGCATAAATTCTATTACAACAACAAGCCCAGATCTTTTTTATACTACCTTTTCTACCCTGTTTCTGGCTTCATTGGTATTCTCTTCTCAGAAAAAAGCAGAATAGAATTTAAGCTTTACCTTAAAATTCTTGGTTCTCTTTTGCTTGTTCTTATTATAGATACTATTTTTTCCTATTCTTCCCTTTATCCTCCACATCTTGATTGGAAAGATGCTATTTTTATTATTTTCTTGCAACTCATAATGATGTTTTTTGCTTTGCTGTCTTTGGTTATTCCTATGGTAAGTACGTCGTTCCAATGGAATTTGCAAGGAAGAAAAAGAACATCCCAATTTTTTACTTTCCTTGGTTTGAGTCTGGCTATTTTTTTTGGGAATCTTTGGCTACCTTCAAGATAAAAAGTCTATATCTGTCATTTCTAAAACCATTCTCGATGAGCGATTCAAAAAAAATACCTTCAAAGAGGAGCTAACCCAGGCAAGCGAAATGTTCCTCTTCTACCATGCGAGGCAGATTACCCCTGAAGACAGAGAGAATGTCATAGTGCATCAGCCCTGGACAGAAAAATATCGAAGGTTGATCGGCACTATAGCCGTAAACGATGAAGTGAATGCCTTTGATGTGATTCTCATACAAGAAAATTCCTCTTTGAAAAAAACATGGATAGGTATAAAGCTAAATCTAAGCCAGCAGAAAGCTCATTTTCTGTACATTGTAGATCCAGAAGGAGTTTTGTACGCATCATGGGAGTATTTACCCGAAAGCATCACATCCCAGCTTAAGATGAAATCTGGCGAGAAAAAAGCAGAACCATGGGAGATTACAGAAGAGACTTTATTGAAAGATTGGAATAGCAATTAAAATCGTGCCATAAGATATAGAGATAAATCAACCCACTATATAGTCAAAATGATCCTGTGCCATTAGATTTTTGTAGAAAAAACAAAAATTTTTATCACGAATAAGACAAATGGTCGAATGCCACGAATAGTTTTTGTAGAAATTTCATTCGCGTAATTTGTATATTCGTCTTATTCGTGATTAATACCTTTGTTGCAAACTGGCTTTAATCTTTGGCCTGAAAGACCTATAGATACCAGCCCAGGGCAACACCCCATGGCTGTCAATTTAAGATGTAAGGTTATGCTGAAGCGATCGCTCCGTGTAACTGACTTCTTACACACTTTAAAAAAAATACGCATTCCCCTAACTCATTTAAAAAGAAGAACCAAGGATAAACACAAATAGAAACTAAAAAGTTAGATGTTTGCCGAAAAAGCAAAGATTTTTATCACGAACAAGACGAATGGCCGAATGGCACGAATAGTTTTTATAAAAATTTC
>JABWCH010000243.1 GCA_013359215.1 Candidatus Brocadiia bacterium
TTTTTCATACAAAACCGCCTTTTCTTCGCTGCTTATTTTGCAGCCTTTTCGGAGGATTTCTTGGTTTATCAGAAAATCTTCTATACCAGCCAGTGATTTGCATAAGCCCTAATAAGAGCTTCTATGATTTTGCTGGTATAAACAACAATATCCCTTCCTTTATGGGGGCTATTTGTGGCAGTTACTTTTACTAAAGTAGTTGCCACGCTTAACTCTTTATCAATAAAATTTTTGAGTGTTTTTTTGATGCCAGTAGTTGCCATGCTCTGCAAGGCAGTATGTGCCATATTCAGTACCTTCGGCTATATTGAGTTGAGTTATATTTTTCGGATTCCTAGCTTGTTCATTTTGCTTTGTAGGGTAGTGGGTTTTATGGCAAGGAGAGAGGCTGCTCCTTCTGCTCCATAGATTTTTCCTTTGCATATTTGCAAAGCTTTTTTGATGTGTTGGGAAATAGCCGTATCTAATGTTTCTAAGGGGTATGGTGTATCTGGAGACTTGGAGGGGCTTTGGGGGATGGTATATTTTTCTAAATGTTCTATTTCGATTGTCCCTTGGGAGAGGATAGCCGCTCTTTCCATGGTGTTTTGAAGCTCGCGCACATTACCAGGCCAGGAATAGTCTTTTAAAAACATCTGCGCTCCATGGGAAAGGACAAAATTTTTTTTATGGAATTTTGGGGCAAGCTTAGAAAGAAAATGATTTGCCAGGAGTATGACATCATCCCCTCTGTCCCGTAAAGGGGGCAAATGGATCGGGAATACATTCAAGCGGTAGAAGAGGTCTTTGCGGAAAGAGCCTTCCTGCGCTGCTTTTTCTAAATCAGCATTTGTTGCACACACAATCCTGACATCCGATTGGATGGATGATTCGCCGCCTAGTCTTTCAAACGTTCCATCTTGCAGAGAGCGCAAAAGTTTAGGTTGGGTCACCATGGGAAGATCGGCAATTTCATCTAAAAAAAGTGTGCCATTGTGTGCCAATTCAAAGCGGCCTCTTCTTCTGGATATTGCGCCTGTAAAGGCACCGCGTTCATGTCCGAACAATTCGCTTTCTACCAGATTCCCCGTGAGGGAAGAGCAATTCAAGGCAACAAAGGGGCGATGTGATCTGGGAGACAAGGTATGGATAGATCTGGCAACCTGCTCTTTTCCTGTTCCTGTCTCGCCTAAAATCATGACAGGTGCATGGGTCGATGCAACCAGGCGAATCTTTTCCAATACATTTATCCATGCCTGCGAGTTGCCAACCATGTTGCTTAGTGTGTAAGAGAGGTTTTCCAGAAGAGCATTGCGTTCACAAACCAGGGCATCCCTTTCGGTGTGAAGTGCATTTACGACTACGGACTGTGCAAGGGCAAGGGCTACAATTTTGGAAAGCACTTTAATGATATGAATGATGTTTTGCGTAAAAGCTTTGCATTGCCTATGGTCTAGCGTTAAAAGACCAATGGCCTTGCCTTCTATAGACAAGGGTGCAACAAGGCATGTATGGTTGTGTGGCATGCTTATAATATCATCATAGGTGTCCCTGTTATCAGGACGCTGGCATTCTTCTGTGTCGAAAAGTTTTACTTCTCCCGATTCCAGGATTTCTGTAAATTGAGGTCTATCGTACAAAGAAACAGTATAGTCTTTTATTTTAGAAGAATAGAGAGGGCCTTGCCCATGGCGGACTTTGAGTATGTTCCCTTCTTCAAGGCTTAATATGACTCCTAGTTCATAGGAAACAATCTCTTTGATGCTTTCTAGCACAATTTCCATGGTTCGATAAGGGGAAAGCAGGGTCGTGCTGTTGTAGTCTATACCATTCATAACTTTATCCTGATATTAAATTTACAATTTCGTTTTTGGGTGAAATGGCCAGTAAAAATCTTAGGAATAACGAAATCACGGTGTAAATTTCGTTATTATAACGAAATATCGTTATCTTTCAAGAAATAGTTTTCTATGTCTGGGAAAATAATTTTTTCTGTTGTAAATGGTGAATGTTTTAATCAATGTGTTGATAATGTAAGCATAGTCTAGGCTATGCAGATGGTGAAGGGCGAAATCAGAGATAAAAATCAAACATAAAATTTTTGGGAATTTTATTTTTATTTTATACTGGCACAAATTTTGCTTAAAATAATTTTTAAAATAAAAATCTCACATAAAAATCACTTGAAGAACTTTGTGGACAATTTTCAAGTGCCAAAGTTCACCTTAGAAGGAGAAATTTCACTATGTGTTCTTTAGTAGCCAAAACAGCTCCTGATTTTGTTGCCCCAGCAGTTATGCCAGATGGTAGTATAAAACAAGATTTTAAGTTGTCTGATTTAAGAGGAAAGTATGTTGTGCTTTTCTTCTGGCCTTTGGATTTTACTTTTGTATGTCCTACAGAAATCATTGCACACGACAAAAGAATCAAAGAATTCCAAAAACGCAATGTAGAAGTCATAGGAGTATCTATTGATTCTCAGTTCACCCATTTTTCCTGGCGCAACACATCCTTAGCAAAAGGTGGCATTGGCCCAGTTCAATTCCCTATGGTAGCCGATATCAAGCATGATATTTCAAAATCATACCAGGTAGAGCATCCAGATGGCGTTGCTTTCCGAGCATCTTTTCTTATCGATAAGGAAGGAGTCATACAGCACCAAGTTGTCAATAATCTTCCTTTGGGACGCAATGTTGACGAAATGATCCGCCTTGTTGATGCTTTGCAGCATTTCGAACAGAATGGCGAAGTATGCCCCGCTGGATGGCAAAAAGGTAAAAAAGCCATGAAGCCTACAGAAGTGGGCGTTTCCGAATATCTGGAAGCCCATGCAGCAGAGCTATAAAAAATAAAAATCTCTGTCTATCAAGCGCAGGCAAAAGTCTTTTGCCCTGAGAATGCAAAGATATTTCTAAATTAAGAAATGTCTTTGCATTTTTTTTATGATATAAAAATTTTAGCTAGGTATTTGTTCAAAAGTTTTTGTACCTATTGCAACATATTGATAAAAAATAATTAACCGCAGAGGCGCAGAGGTCGCAGAGTGTGTCTCTGCGGTGAAATCTTATATCTTGAGAAGTTCAAGATTAAAGATTAATACAAAGACTTTTGAGCAGTTACCTATACTGCAAACTGGCATAAACTAAAGGGAATAGGGATTTTTTTATAGACTTTTCAACAAAGAAAATTACAATAATTCTGAAAAATGCTTACGCATTTACAGCGTATCTCAAAATTTTATAACTTTAAGCAATGGAAGGTAGTATGAATACTATTTTTGATGCTTCAATAGCGAGAGTAGATCCTCATGTCCATACAAAGGAATCTGGTGGATATAGTCTAAAGTTTCCTGAAAGCGACAATCCAATATGGAATACCATCAACAGGATATTGGGAAAGTTCCTTCCCACTTTTCCTGAGTCTTTTAATCGAATACCACAGATAGTGGAACAAGCTTTTGCTGCTGGTATGGATGCTGTTATGATTACAGACCATGATACGATTCAATCTAAAGAAGAACTCCAGTCTATATGGGAAGCCTATTCGCTGAAATTCAGAAAAACAGGGAGATTGCCGAACATGGCATTAGGGGAAGAAGTAGAGACTAGTTTACGATTGATTGTAAAAAGGTCTGATTTTGAAAAAATATGGAAAGACTATGTAGATTCTTTGGATATAGAATCTATGTTTTTTGAAAAGGAAGAGAGTCCTGGATGTCCATATTTATATACAAAAAGAAATATTATAGTTCTCCTTTCTAAAGGCAATGAAAATCAGCTAGAATCTTTGAAAAAATTTCTTACCGATACCATAGAACAAGAAGATTTAGGTGACGATTCGGGCGACAAGAAACGCGAGCCATTTTTTTCTATTAGCGAAGCTGATTTGCTTGATATATTCCCTGATAAGGAACTGTGGGAAAGCGTAAGCGAGATTTTTTTTATCCCAGTGGAAAACCAAAAACTAAGGCTAAAAAAAGAAACCCTGTTTCTTTTTAAATATTCCAATGTTCCTATATACAACGATTTCCTGCATTTTTTGAAAAAATTAAAAAATAATATGCTGACAATGCATGTAAATGTCTATAATCCTGTAAGCGAGCCAGGTAGCCAGGGAACTCTTTGTATTCTTTCGGAAACTCATCATAGAGAAATTCAAAAAAGAACGCACGATGTCATCTCTTTGATTCATTATTTGGAACAGGAAGGTCTTGTCTATATACTCAACCATCCACTCTACCCTCAGAATGAAGGGTATCTTACCTTAGAGCAGGTTAAGTTGATGCTGATTCTTTTTAAAGCCTTTGAAACACGAAATGGTTCTAGGGTAGTGGAGCATAATTTGCTTCTCGATAATGTAATTCGGACAATCTCTACTCCTGCATATATGGATAAAATGAGAGAAGAAGCAAAAAGCGGGATATACGACCCATGGGTTGGAGAAAACAGCTATCAGAAAATCCAATCCTTTTTTTATCCACATAAATCCAGCTTAGGTGGATCAGATTCGCACGTAATCCCTACCATTGGAAATACATATACTCAGGTAAAGATGAAGCCAGAGCAGGAAATCACCATGGAGGCTATACTCCAAAACATAAAAGACGGCCATACTTCGGCTGGAGGAGAGCATGGTCACCCTGCAGAAATCGCCTTAGCGATTGTGTATAATCTATGGAAAGACAGCCCGAATCTACTTAAGGCATTGAACCTCAAAAAGATGATCTGGCTAATCAAGGCTTTAACAAGAACAGACTACAATAATTTCTGGGAACGCTTCCTTTTTGAACGTGTTGCCAGATGGATTTTGCCAGTTCATCCCGCTACACCCATTGTATGGAGCAAAACTCCTGTTTCTGTTATCTTCAGTAGATTTATCCATAATTACATTCCTAACCCTGTGCTTCGGCTTTTTGGTATACCAACAGCAAATACCGCGGTGGATTATAAATACTTTTCTGCCATAAGAAGCCTTCTGGAAACCCATAAGTATAAAAAAAGGCTTGACTATTTAATCAAGCTCATGTCTATTCTCTTTGAAGATCTCCTAGCAGAGCTTGTGCTTTCCCTTCCAGGCCATAGAGACATTGTACCGCTAAGAAAAAAGCTAAAGGATATCCAAACAAAAAAAATGACAGAGCAAGAGCTATATACAGAGCTGGCATCTCTTGTTGTCCAAAGGTGGCTGAAGAATCTTGAATTAGCTAATAAAAATTTAAGTCCTATGGAATACTGGGGTTCTCTAGGGAAAAGGATATTTGCTTTGACACCTTTTGTTATCTTTTTCTCTCTTGTCCATCACCTTTATAATGCGCGGGCCATTGCTACGGAAATCAAGCAGGAGTTTTTGCCCAAGGAAAAAGATAAAGAAGAACAGTCTACTGTTTTAATCACAGGGGAGCAAGCAATAAAAGTACCAGGAGAGAAGATTTCCCGATTTGTGCAGCAAGATTCCAGCACGATGAAAATTACGGATTCTGGGACAGAAACATTTACTTTTTCTAACATATCCACCCTGGAAGAAAACGACACCACAAGCCAGTCCAATTTGCCAAATCCTATAGACCTTCTGGCGTTTTTGATCGAAAGCAAACCAGATCGGATCATCCTCTCAGAGGAAAAAGGCCCTGTTAGTTTGATGGCATTGGTTTTTGCCCAAATCCTTAACATTGATGTTAAAATTTTGCAAGATCAAAATCCTAAAAACAAAATGCCTGTTACCAAAAAGGCCAAAATTGCTATGAGGGTCAAAAAAACGATAGGTCTTTTATACCGAGTCATGCAGAAAAGAAAGCATGATCCTAAAAAAATAGATTTGAAAAAAACAAAAAAACAACGCAAACTTTTGAACCGATTTAGGGGGATTGGCAAAAAGGTAGAGGAAAAGAAATAAGCGATAGGCTTAAAGAGGCTAAGGGAAAAAATTTTTCCTTAATCTCTTTTTGTTTTTCACTACAATTATAAAAAAATAAAATAGTTGAATTTATTTTCAAAATTTATAAAATATATCATAGAGAAATAATCTAAAAAATGTCAGCGTAGATGGCTTCGAATGCAATCTGGCCTATAGCATCGCTGTTGGGCTGCATTCTGGATAATTTTAAGGACATAAATCATGAAATTCAAATTTTTAGCATTGGTTATATTTGCTGCTTGCCTGGTGGCTAACGCAGCAAATATCCTGGTCAATGGCAACTTCGAAAGCCAGCCCAAATGGGGATTGGGGATAGCAAGAGACTCTGGTTACACTCTCTTTACAGGCACAGACATCCCTGGATGGGTCGTTCAGTCAGGGCATGCAGTAACAGTCCATAAAAATACTGTATATCCTGTTATATCAGGTGTTTACGGCGTTAATATGGATGGCGAAGGCTACAACAGCCACAATGCTAATTTTTATCAAGATTTTGCCAGCACCAATTGGCAAGCCTATCGCTTTGAATTCGATTGGGGTACCTGGCAATCGACAAGCTGCCGTCTGGATGTAAGCATCACAGATGTTGTAACATCCTCTGTCCTCTATCAGGGCAATTTTGCCTGGAGTTCAGGCACTCGTCATGAAATCGCCACTTTTGTAGGTACAGGCAACACATTGCGTCTGCGCGTTCGCGAAAACCCTGAATCTTTGGTAAATGACAATGGCTTCATTGTCGACAACTTCAGTGTAGAAATAGTTCCTGAACCAACTACCACTCTTATGTTCATACTCGCCTGTGCCTGTTTCATTTTTCTTCACAGAAAATAAAAGTTTTTAACAGATTGAAAAATATCTTGTTACATTCTTTTGGAGGAATAATATGAAATATATTTTAGCCTTTATTTTTGCTTTACAAAGTTTATGTTGGTCAGAACCTTTGTTGGTCGCGTATTGGGCTTTTGAAAGCAATGCAGGCAATATAGCTGTTGATTCTTCTAGCCACCAATACAATGGTTCTGTTTCTGGTGCGCAGGTGGTTACAGGGGCAGTTGGGAATGCCTATGAATTCAATGGGACTACAAACCATGTAAACCTGGCTGCTGATCCTATTTTTGATGGTTATACCAGCTTTACTGTTCAGGCATGGGTGAGACCTTACTCAAAAAACAATACCGAATACCCTACTATCATTGAAAAATATGCTGGTGCTTCTAGCTATGATATGCCTTGGGTTGGATACTATGAAGGAAACGACCAGTGGGGTTGGGAAATCACTACAAATGCCAGCGAAAATGTTTACAGACACACAGGCATTTCTGTTTCTTTTGGAGTATGGTCGCACGTTGTTTACAGTATAGACATTGCTTCCAAGGTAGGTAAATTTTATCTGAATGGACAGCTTAGAGATACTTACAATATGTCTATTTCTGGAACAAAAATGTCTAGCAACCCAGGAGGCTTGATAGACATAGCCGATATAGAGTATATTTCCAGAACCCATGCCTGGAAGGGAACGATAGATGAGCTGGCTGTCTGGAATGGTGCTTTGAATGCAGATCAAGTACATGGCTTATACCTTTCTGGCGTACAAATACCAGAACCTTCTATATTTTATCTTATGGCTTTGGGATGTCTGGCATATATTTTAAAGACAAAATCTAGCGCAAGGGCAAAGTCATGAAAATATTAATAATCTTTCTCATCTTTTCTTTTTGTCTGGAAGCTGCGACTATAAACCAATCGTTCAATAGCAATCCCAACTGGACTAGCTCTAATCTTCCAACAGGCAACAACGATTATGGATATAGAACGACTTCTTATGCTGGAGGGAGTGCTGGAGAGATCGGGGGAAATTTTGCCCGTTCTTATTCCAATTCTTACTATGCAGACACAAACATTGGAGTTTTGACCAGGAATGATGCTGTGCAGGCTTCTGGTAAATGGAATATGGTTTCTATTGCAAGCGATTACAATGCCAATACTGTTTTCAGCCACTTCGATACATCTGGATTTACTTCCTCTGGAACGAATTCTATTGGGATCATGTTTCTGGAAGCAAGCAGTACTTCCTATCGCGTTGTCTATCGTATCGGGGATTCTCAGGATCTTCTGTTTACCTTGTCTGGATTGAACCAGGTAAGAACATGGAGCTACAGCTATAATCCCAACATTGGATATGGGCAGTTTGTATTTACTATTTCTGGCTCAGGCGGTGGAACACAGACTGTCAATTTGACACAAGCCCAGCGCAACAGCATCGGCAATTTGAATGCTTTTGGCTTTGCTACATTCAATAACAATGGCATTACAGGCCCAATCTCGCTTTTTATGGATGACCTATCCTATACAACGGCTATCCCTGTCCCAGAATTCTCTTCATTCTTTCTTGTGATAGCAGGTCTTGTATTTTTTATCAAAATCCGCTAGGAGTTTGGGGGAAAATTTTTATAAAAATTCTCCCCCAAATCAAAACTTCTCTAACGCCTATCTCGGACAAGCCGAAACCAAAAAGGTATTAAGTGATGAGAATTAAATAACTTCCCCATTTTTAATTGAATACAAGACAGCTTGTTATGTAAATTTTACTTCTGTGTATCCCTAAATTAAAGGGAAA
>JABWCH010000244.1 GCA_013359215.1 Candidatus Brocadiia bacterium
GGGATACCTGTTTTTTTGATTCCTGAAAGAAGGCTTACACGAAGCGATCGCTTCAGATAAAACTCGCTTGCTTTTTGGGTTAATACAAGCTATTTTTTTAAAGATACTTATAACTTAACACGTATGAGGTTTAGGTACGATAACGATTACGATTAAGATTACGATTAAGATTAAAATTACAGCTTACCCACGAGATACCTTTTTTGGGTTACTGAAAGAAGGCTTACACAAAGCGACCTCTTCAGTATGATATTGTCAAGTTAAGTTGACAATGTCAAGGCACAAATGCAGTCTATTCCCAAACAAATTAGAATCTTTTTACGTAACTCCTATTGTATGTTTTTTTTTTAAGATGGCAAACGTACTGTTTTATATGGAGGACGATTGAATGACTCCTATGGATTTGGTTCCTTTTGCCATGATATTCGCACAGCAGCAGAATCCTCTTCTATTTGCTGTTTGGTTTATTGTGGTCATTGTTGGTCTTATTTTTGTTACAATTTTCTTGAAGTTTGGATTCCTCTGGCTTCAGGCTTTTGCCTCGGGTGCTAGAGTTCCTTTCGTTGCTTTGATCGGTATGTGGTTGCGTAAGGTCAATCCTACGATTATCATCAACAGCCGCATTATGGCAATGAAAACAGGTTTGAACATTTCTTCTGATATTCTGGAAGCCCATTATTTGTCCAGAGGAAATGTCGCTAACGTAATCCGTGCTTTGATTGCAGCCAGTCGCGCTAACATCCCTTTGACATTCCAGAGAGCCGCAGCCATTGATCTTGCTGGACGCGATGTTCTGGAAGCCGTACAGACTTCCGTAAACCCCAAGGTAATTGATTGTCCTGATGCAACAAGAGGAAGATACACTATTGATGCTGTTGCAAAAGATGGTATTCAATTACAAACCAAAGCAAGAGTTACGGTTCGCGCTAACCTGGATCGTCTGGTCGGTGGTGCTACAGAAGAAACCATCATTGCTAGAGTTGGCGAAGGCATTGTAACCACCATTGGTTCAGCAAATTCTTACAAAGAAGTTCTGAAAAACCCTGACAACATCTCCAAAAAAGTGTTGGAAAAGGGCTTGGATTCAGGAACAGCCTTTGAAATTCTATCTATAGACATTGCTGATATTGATGTGGGTGTCAACGTTGGTGCTCGCCTTCAGGCAGACCAGGCAGAAGCTGATAAAAAGATTGCTCAAGCTAAGGCAGAAGAGCGAAGAGCTATGGCTGTCGCTTTAGAGCAAGAAATGATTGCGCAAATCCAGGAAAACAACGCAAAGGTAGTGTTAGCAGAAGCCGAAATTCCCAAGGCCATTTCCGAAGCTTTTACCAAAGGAAAAGTCAGCTTGATGGACTATTATAAGCTAAGAAATGTCATGGCGGATACAAGCATGCGTTCTAGTATTGCTGGAGATACAGGATCTGGGTTCAAAATTTAGTGCAAATATCTCAGGCATACATTCTTTTTAGCATTGTCTGAAATATTTCTAGTAAAGAGAAGCGATATGAACTTTGAAGATATTGTCGCGATAATCTTTGTGATTATATTTTTTGTAGGACCTCTGATAAAAAAAATTGCCGAAGCAGCAGGAAAACCAGAAGAACAGGCGAAAAAAGGCCGTTCTCTGGAAGAAGTGAGAGAGTATCTGGAAAGAATGAAAGCAGGAAGCTCTCCTTCAGGCGAGGCAGAATATAGAGCTCCTTCAACAAAACCTTATAAATCTTCGTCCAAGGAAAAAGCGAAAAAGAAAGGGGTCAAAGAAGACGTTGTTCCAGCAGTAGCAGCAATCGCTCCTATAGTAATTCAACCTGACCCTGAGTCGACTTTTGTAAAAAGAGAAGTGGAACGAAATGTCTTGCATGAATTTATGAGCAACAATAAGTTTACAGAAGTACAAAAAGCTGTTATCCTTGCGGAAATTTTTAAGCAACCCAGCACTTAAAAAGTTCTGGACTATCCGCTAAAAATGGATCATGTTTCAGAAAAAGGAAACTTTTTTTGAAAATTTTCCTGAGTAGAAAATACAAAACGAAAGTGTATTCCTTTTCTAAAGGATTTGCATGAATTCGGAAATGAGAATAGAAGAATTATGATTGGAGTTTATTTATGGAAATGATATTATGGGGTATGTGGGTCGTTATTGGCCTTATTATCTTCATGACAATTCTTGTGTTCGCCAATTTCGGAGTTCTCTGGATTCAGGCAGCCTCTTCTGGTGCAAAAGTTTCTATGTTTAGCCTGATTGGAATGTGGTTCCGAAAAGTAAACCCTACTGTTGTTATCAATAGCAGGATTATGGCAGTTAAAACAGGATTGAATATTCCTACAGAAGTTTTGGAAGCTCATTACCTCGCCAGAGGAAACGTCCCCAATGTAGTGCGTGCCTTGATTGCCGCCAGCAGAGCTAATATCCCTCTGACCTTTCAAAAAGCAGCAGCAATTGATCTAGCAGGTAGAGACGTACTAGACGCAGTGCAGACTTCTGTTTATCCTAAAGTCATTGATTGCCCTGCTCACAAAAGTGGCAAAAACACCATAGACGCAGTAGCACAGGATGGTATCCAGCTCAAAGCAAAAGCCAGAGTAACTGTAAGAGCCAACATTGATCGATTGGTTGGTGGTGCTACAGAAGAAACCATCATTGCAAGAGTAGGCGAAGGTATTGTTAGTGCCATTGGCAGTGCTGTTTCCCACAAAGAAGTATTGGAAAACCCTGACCGTATCTCTAAGGCAGTTTTAGGAAAAGGTCTGGATTCAGGAACAGCATACGAAATTCTGTCTATTGACATAGCAGATGTCGATGTGGGTGAAAACATTGGTGCTAAATTGCAGACCGACCAGGCTGATGCAGACAGAAGAGTCGCGCAAGCCAAGGCAGAGGAAAAACGCGCTATGGCCATTGCCTTTGAACAAGAAATGAAGGCAAAAGTAAGCGAAAACAGAGGCAAAGTCGTCTTAGCTCAGGCCGAAGTGCCAAAAGCTATTGCACAGGCTTTCCGTGAAGGCCATATCTATAGCACACCTTCTGCTTCCTAAAATCTACTATTTTTTTATAAAAAGCATGTTGCCTGATAAGCAGCATGCTTTTTTTTTAGGCTGAACTGCTTTTCCCTTATATTCAATATCAATGCACTTTGAAGTATGCAATCTCTACGGTTTTTGCTTCTTCTTTATATACAGACATTCTTGTAAGACAAGGAACAATATGCTCTGGCAGAATTTCGTGAGAAGCCACCACAAGCTTTCCTTTGCCATCCCATATTGGCCTTTGCGATACAACCCATTGGTATGGAGAAACAGCACTATCTTGTATAGACTTTTGGATATAGTCCTGGGCTTCTTGTATAGTTTCGGGAATTCCCTTTAGCCCTAAACAAGTTGCGAGCTGAACCAAGACTTCAAAGGTATTTTTGCCCGAAGGAGGATTTAAGACAGCATCATATTTTTTGACTTTGCCAGTGAAATCACAGCGAGTTCCTGAGCTTTCCAAATACATTGTTCCTGGCAAAACAGCATCAGCAAATTTTACAGTTTGAGTATAGCCGCTTTCTATGACGCCAAGAAATTCTAATCCTTGGAAATAGGCACTTGTGGTACTGTCGTGCATCGGGTCTTCCCCTAGAATAAGAACTCCCTTTATTTTACCTTGGGCAAGCAAGGCTTTGAGATCCTGATAGCTGGAAGGAGATGAGGATCGCTTGTCCTGGACTCTAAAAGCCTTCCATCCTGGTTCTATGCCCATCAGGGATATACCTGAAAGATTGGAAAACAAAGCAGGGAAAAGCAATTCTGTATGAAGACCCTTGCTGCGCAGCAAAAGGCTGAAATTAGCAAGAGTCACCATATCGCCAGGAGAACGGTCGCTGACTCTATCTGTCCCATGAATAAAGACAATTCTTTTCGCATTCTGGATTGTTTTAGCAGCTTTCAAAATTTTGTCTTTTTCGACTCCTGTCTTTTCCTCTAAAGCTTCGGCACTATAGTCAAAGCTGTCTTCCAAAAATTCTTTTCCCCCTGGCATTTGAGCAATTTCATCTCTCGAAAAGAAATGCTTTTCGATCAATTCCTGGATTACGGTATTCCAAAGCAAGGCTGATGTCCCGCGAATGGGGTCTAAATGGACTTGTGCGAATTTGCTTAAAGAGCTTGTAGCCGAAGAGCAATGAATCAACCTGGCTTTGTTTTTCTGGATAGCTTCTATGACCGCTATGCTTAGAATGAGATTGTCTCTTTCCAGATCCACATTGTTGCAAACAATCAGATCCGCATTTTGAAGAGCTTCGATTCCTGCTGTAGAGCCTGTGAATCCAAAAGAGTTGTCCAGAGCGTGAGAGTTTACGCCGTGCATCATAAGAGAAAGGCTGCCAGTATTGCTTGTCCCAATGCCTTCTCTTGCTATCAGAGACAAAAGGTAGACTTCTTCGTTTGTTGCTTCAGGAGAAGCAAAGATAGCTATGGACTCTGGGCCATATTTTTGCGCGATTTGCTTTAAAGAATGAGTAATGACTTCGCATGTTTCTTCCCAGGAGCTTTCCTGGAGATGCCCTTTTTTTAATAGTAAGGGCTTAAGTATTTTAGGCTGCTTTACAAAGATTTCATAGCCAAATCGGCCAAACCGACAAAGGTATTCTCCTGGCACAGGGGAAGACTCCACGAAATAGCGATCTTCTGCTATCTTATGCACAAGAATAGGGCATTCCAAAGAACAGAAAGAGCAAAAGGTAGATTTTTTTGTTCTTTCTAAATCTGCTCTGCCAGGGAAAGGGAATTTGACGCTCAAAGCACCTGTAGGGCAAGAATCTACACAGTTTCCGCAACTGACGCAGTTCGTCAAGGCAAGCGGATCATTCATGGCGGGCCGCACCTCTGTTTTAAATCCTCTGTTGATAAGCCCTAATGCTGAAGTATGGAGGATTTTAGAACAAGTGCGAACACAGCGTGCGCATAAAATACACTTGTTGGAGTCATAGACAATATAAGGGTGGCGATCATCCACCCTTTGCTTGCGGGTATATCCTATAAAATGCTTCATATCAACCTGGTATTCTGTGGCATATTGTCTCAGCAAGCATTCCTGCGATGCCATGCAGCCGCAAGAAAGACATCGCTCGCATTCATGCGTTGCATCTTCTTCTTCGTATCCATGTGTAACTTCTTTGAAATTCAATCGCCTTTCAGCTACTTCCATGTCATAGAGATTATGCCTTGGGCTTTCCTTAATATCTCCCAATTCATTTTTAGTGGGACAGCCAAAGAGTTCTTTTGTTGCATTCAATGGTTCAGCCAAAGCTTCATTTCCCAAATATTGGTGTATGGAATGAGCTGCTTTGCTACCGTCGGAAATCGCATCAATAACAACAGTTGGGCCGTCATCTGCCACATCGCCACCCGCAAAAATACCCTTTATGTTGGTAGCCATAGTGCGCGTATCTACAGAGTATGTTCCCCATCGTGTTTGCCTGATTTCTTCCTTGACTTGAGTCATATTTTTCAGGAGTGGCTGCTGGCCTATGGCTGTAATCACAAGATCGCAGGGCAAATCAAATTCTGAACCTTCCTGAGGAACTGGTCTTCTTCTTCCTGATGAATCCTCCTCAGAAAGGATCATTCGGATGCAGCGGAGTGCCTTAAGGGAATTGTCTTCTCTTTTGATAATAGCGACAGGAGCAGCCAGCTCTATGATTTCAATTTTTTCATTCAAGCATTCCTGCACTTCCATAGGATCAGCAGGCATCTCAGTCTTGGTTCTGCGGTATAGAATGATGACCTTTTCCGCTCCTAAACGCCAGGAAACACGGGCTGCGTCCATGGCGGTATTTCCTCCTCCCACCACAATCACTGTTCCAGAAACAGAAGAAGGATTCTCTGTTTTTTCGCGCAAAAAGTTGACTCCCAGGTAAACCCCTTTGGTATCCTCTTCGCCTGGAATGCGCATTTTATTGGATGCCCATGCTCCAGCAGCGATATAAACAGCATCGAAATTTTTTTGCAAATCATCGAGAGATATATGCTGGCCGACTCTTGCATTGGTTTGCAATGTAGCCCCGCTGGCTCTAAGGATATAGTCGATTTCTTTATCTAAAATTTGCTTAGGCAGGCGGTATTCAGGTATGCCATACCTTAGCATTCCTCCTGCTTTGGGCATAGCTTCCCAAATGCTTACAGAATGTCCCCATAAGCCTAAAAAATAGGCAGCAGTAAGCCCCGAAGGCCCTGCTCCTACAATGGCTACTTTTTTTCCAGAAGAACTTCTGCGTGTGGGAACTTCTTCATACACAAAGGGCTTGTCTGTAAGGTAGCGTTTTATATTATTGATACCAACTGCTTCTTCTATTTCTTTACGTCGGCATACGCTTTCGCATTTACGAACGCAGACCCTGCCACATATAGCAGGGAAGGGGTTTGTCTTGCGAATCAAGTCCACAGCTTCTTTATACCGCCCCATAGCAGCAAGAGCGATGTAGCCTTGCACATCTACATGGGCAGGACAGGAAAGCTGGCAAGGAGACACACAATCGGCATAGTGGTTCGACAACAATAGCTCCAGGGCAGAACGCCTGCCTTGCACCACTCGTTCGCTTTTTGTTATGACTTCCATATTCGGAGCAACTCTTGTTGAACAGGCAGGAACAAGATTTGCCTTGCCTTTGATTTCAACAACGCATAAAAAACAGGAACCATAAGGCTCTAATTCGGGAGAATAGCAAAGAGTAGGAATAGTATCAATTTTTTCTTGGTGTACGACATCTAGTATAGTCTGATCAGGAAAAGCATAAACTTCTTTTCCATTGATTTTTAAGCATATTTTTTCCATATTCTTCCCTAAATAAAATTCCTTTAAACAGTTATCAATATCAATGAATCCATTAGCATCTAAATTTTTTAAAATTTTACTTGAAATTATATCAAAAAACACTTACTATAAAAAGCTATAATAAATTGAAAAAATAAATTCCATCGCAACATTTGTTTTTAGGAGAAACTATGATGAGATTAGCGATGTTGGTTCTATTATGTCTTGCTTTGCCTTTTGTCCATGCTGCTTCCTATAAGCTCGATCTTTCAGGCGGCAGCGGAGGTACATCAGGAACAAAAGTCTACACAGCACCCAATGGTACAGTGGTTACATCTTCGGCCAATGTTTATTCCAATAGCAGCTACTATTATATGGGATACATGTTCAACAGCACTTATGGTACTACTGCTACACATTACTGGCTAACAAATTCTTCTGGCAACCAGACATTGACCTTTGCCTTTAACCAATCCTACTATTTTGATTTTATTCGAGTGTATCCTACAACCATCAGCGATAGAAAATCCAACTATCAGATTGAAGTATCCACGAATGGCATCAATTATTCGAATTTAACAGGCGGTTTTGTTACAACTACTTCTGATCCTGTTGGTACATATCGCGATCATAGTGCCTTGAATGCGTACTCTCATGTAAGGTTTACCTTGACAAGGCAGCAAAGCTGGGGAGTAACGCTCAATGAAGTAGAATTCTATGTAAGTACTCAGCCAGCCATTTCTGTAAACAATATCAATTTTGGGAATGTGCGAGTCGGGACAACGGCTTCGTCCGCTATAACAGTCACAAACACAGGTGTTTCTGGTAGCACGCTCACAGGAAATATCAATGCAGCCAGTGGTGATTTTTCCCCTGCGACAGGTTCTCAGAGCTTTACTTTAGGTAGCAGCCAGAGTGCATCAAGAACCTTTCAGTATACTCCTTCGTCCAGAGGAAGCGACAGCACCAATGTTTCGATTACCAGCAATATTAGTAATGTGAATTCGACTTTGAGTGGTACAGGGGTCAGCCCTGTTTTTTCGAGTTCTCTGTCGCCCAACACCAACATTGATTTTGGGACTGTGGAATATTCTAATAGCCAAAGCTTGCAAATCCAGAATTTGACACCAGATACAGATCTGGGAAATCTGACGAACCTTACTCTTCTGAGTGCAACAATCACAGGCCCAGATGCATCTTTTTTTTCTCTCTCAGGCTTTACTCCTGGCATGGTTCTATCAAAAAACGCGCTCGCAAATCTGGCTGTGGTGTTCCAGAATTATAACCATGGAATGGGCATGAAAAATGCTGTCTTAACCATTGTTACAGATCAGAACGCTGCCTTTGGTCAGGCAGGAGATACCTTTACCTGGAATCTTAGCGCGCAAGCCATACCAGAACCAGGCAATTTCTGGTTGATGGGAATGGTAATTTTCTTGGTCTATGGAATTTCTCGCTTTTCCAGGCTTGCTTAAAATTTTATAGGAATTTTTATCTTTTCTATAGTTTTACAGATTTTTGCACAAAAAATACAAAAAAAAGAACACTTAAAAAAATCTGCAAAAGTTGTTCTGGTCAAAATGCTGTTGAACATATTTCAAGAGATGCTGGTATTAAGAGCCTATCCGAAAAATCCTTTTGGCTGCAAATTTCGATGCATCTCGGATAGCTTCGTCGAAAGTGACAAAATTGTCCTCAGAGTAGCTAC
>JABWCH010000009.1 GCA_013359215.1 Candidatus Brocadiia bacterium
AGAGCTTTCAAAACTAAATAGAGTCAAGATTTTAATCGTTTGCAAGATAGATATATATTGTATTTCAATATGTTAAGAATACCTGCGTAACTCCTATAATTAAATAACTTCCCCATTTCAAAAAAAATTTACCGCAGAGGCGCAGAGAAGAGAGAGGGCGTTGCATATAAATCCTTGATTTTTCAAGGAAAATAATGCCAAAAGCATCAAAATATTTAGCAAATTGTGATTTGCCCTTAGTCATTTTTTTTCTTTGACAAGAAGTTTTAAGTCATTAAAATAGTTTATAGTAAAGAAATCGTAGTTTATACTATAGATGGACAAGCATTTTTTATTTATTAGAAAAGGTTGAATTTTATGAATTTTATCGATTTGAAAGCCCAATATGCTAAGTATCAGAAAGAAATCAATGCTCGTATTCAGGTCGTTCTGGACCATGGTGCTTATGTTATGGGGCCTGAGATTGTTGAAATCGAAAATAAAATGGCAGAATACGTGGGCGTGAAACATGCTATTACTGTTTCTAGTGGAACAGCAAGTCTGGAAATTGCTTTGCGTGCTTTAGGAATTGGGCCTGGGGATGAAGTCATTACTGTTCCTTTTACATGGATCAGTACAGCAGAAGTCATTTCCGCAGTAGGCGCAATACCTGTTTTTGTAGATATTGAGCCTAAATACTTCAATATTGATATAAAAAAAATGGAAGCGGCAATCACTCCAAAGACAAAGGCAATTATGCCTGTAAGCCTTTTTGGGCAGATGCCTGACTACGATGCTATTAACGCGATTGCGAAAAAATACTCTTTGCCCGTTATAGAAGACGCAGCCCAAAGCTTTGGTGCTACCCAGAATGGCAAACAAAGCTGTGGAGTTACTTTAATTGGCAGCACAAGCTTTTTCCCCGCAAAGCCATTAGGCTGCTATGGAGATGGAGGCGCATTGTTCACAAGCGATGATAGCCTTGCCGCTAAGATGCGTGCTATACGCAATCATGGCGGAGAGAAACGCCATTTCCATCAATATGTTGGACTGAATGGCCGCTTTGACACTATCCAGGCTGCTGTTCTTCTGGCAAAATGGCCTCACTGGCCTTCTGAAATAGAAGCTCGAAATAGAATCGGCGCTAGATACTCAGAGCTTTTAAACAACGTTTGCGTTGTTCCTGAAGTAATGCCTGGCAATACCCATGTTTACGCTCAGTATACAATTCGTATCGCTAATCGCGATGCTCTGGGCGAAAAGCTCAAAGCCAAAGGTATTCCTACAGCCGTTTATTATCCTAAATGCCTCCATGAACAACCCGTTTTTGCCCCTTATGGTTGCAAACTTGGCGATTTTCCTGTATCAGAAAAAGCATCCCAGGAAGTCATAAGCCTTCCTATGCATCCTTTCCTGTCAGAAAAAGACCAGGATGGAATCGTAGAAGCAATCAAACAAGCCTAAAAACTTTGCCCAAGATATTACTCCATTGCTGTTAAGGAAGTTAGATTTTTGCCAAAAAAGCAAAGATTTTGATCACGAATAAGACGAATGGTCGAATGGCACGAATCGTTTTTATAAAAATTTCATTCCCGTAATTTGTATATTCGTCTCATTCGTGATTAATTCCAAAAGGATTTTTCGGATAGGCTCTAAGAGCCTATCCGAAAAATAATTTTAGGCGAAAATTTTGAGGCACTCGGAGAGCGAGGAGAAAGTGACAAAATTGTCGCAAGTGTAGCCGTAGCTACTCTGAGGACAATTTTGTCACTTTCGACGAAGCTATCCGAGATGCATCGAAATTTGCAGCCAAAAGGATTTTTCGGATAGGAAGCACTGGTCTTTTATGCAAAAATTTGCAAAACTATAGTATAAAATCTAAGGAGTTGAATGAATGAAAGTAGCAGTTGTTGGCTGTGGATATTGGGGAAAAAATCTGGTTCGGAATTTTTATGCTTTGAATGCATTGGCTGTTGTATGCGATTCGACTGAATCAGGAAGAAAAACAGCCAATGAGGTCGCCCCTGGAGTTTTGGTGGTATCCTCGCTGGAGGAAGTTCTTGCCAATAAAGAAGTGAATGGGGTTGTGATCGCTACTCCTGCTGAAAAGCACTATGCCATGGCAAAACAATCCATTATGGCAGGCAAAGATGTTTATGTAGAAAAACCCCTTTGCTTATCAGACAAAGAAGGCGAAGAACTGATTAACCTTGCAAAATCCCATTCTCGCATTCTTATGGTCGGGCATATCTTGCAATACCATCCTTGCGTGGAAAAAATCCAGGAAATGGTTTTTTCAGGCCAGATCGGCAAGCTCCACTATATTTCTTCTAACCGCTTGAACCTGGGAAAAATTCGCCAGGAAGAAAACGCGCTGTGGAGTTTCGCACCCCATGATATTTCCGTTATCCTTTCTTTAACAGGAAATGCAATCCCCCAATCTGTCTCATGTTCAGGAGGCGCGTATATTCAGTCAGGAATATACGATACTACCATGACAACCATGCTTTTTGCACATGATGTCAGAGCGCATATCTATGTTTCATGGCTCAATCCATTCAAAGAACAAAAGCTGACTGTAGTCGGATCACAGGGCATGCTGGTATTCGATGATACCAAGCCTTGGAATGAAAAGCTTTCTTTTTATAAAGACTATTTGAAATGGGACAATGGAAATGTGCCTGTGCCAAGCAAAATCAAAGGCGAATTGATTGTTGTGCCAGAGCAAGAACCATTGCGCAAAGAATGCCAGCATTTTTTGGATGCCTGCAATGACCGAAGAGTTCCCAAAACCGATGGCAATGAAGGGCTAAGAGTTCTGCAAACATTGAATCTTGCGCAGCGTAGCCTGGATCGTGCTGGAACACCTGTTACACCATCGGCAATTGCCCCTCAGCCATCCTATTTTGTCCATCCCACAGCCGTTGTTGATGAAGGCGCGGAAATAGGAAAGGGAACAAAAATTTGGCATTTCTGTCATATCATGAAAGGTGCTAAAATTGGAGAACGCTGTGTCATGGGACAAAATGTCAATGTAGACGGTGGTACAATCATGGGCAACAATGTTAAAATCCAAAACAATGTTTCCATCTACACTGGTCTTGTAATCGAAGACGATGTATTTCTTGGCCCAAGCTGTGTTCTGACAAACGTAACCAACCCTCGTTCTCAGGTTCTAAGACATTCTCTATATGAAAAGACCTTGCTTCGCCGTGGCTGTAGCATTGGAGCAAATGCAACCATAGTTTGTGGCGTTGAAATTGGGCGGTATGCTTTTGTGGCAGCAGGAAGCGTTGTCACCAAAAATGTTCCTGATTATGCCCTTGTGATGGGCAATCCAGCAAGGCAACGAGGTTGGATGAGCCGACATGGTCATGTTCTAAAAAATCCTGATAAAGAAGGAATTATGGTTTGTCCTGAATCTGGTTATCGCTACAAAGAAGTACAACCTGGTGTATTGCGATGCCTGGATCTTTCAGAAGATGCCCCTTTGCCTGCCGAGCTATCCAAAGGCACAAAAACCTATGATGAATTTAAAAAATAAAAATTTACCCATAACGCTGTCAACTTAAGGACAGCGGACTGTCCTAATACAGATAAACAGGAAAAGTATTTTATCACGAATTTCACGAATGACCGAATGGCACGAATGAATAATTTTATCTTTATTTCTATAGTTTTGCAGATTTTTTTAACTAATTATAATCCAATAAATTATATCATTAAATTTTAACACAAAAACACACAATATCTCAAAAGGCACAAAAATATAACTATATATCAGATAATATCTTATATTTCTTTTGTGCTTTTTGTGTTCTTTTTTTTGTTTTTTGTGTTTTTTATGCAAAAATCTGCAAAAGTATAGTTTATTTGTTTATTTGTTTTATTCGTATCATTCGCGATTTCAATATTTTTCTTTTCCGTCCTTGAAAAATCTTTACACTTTTACACAAGATTTCACTCGTAAGTGACTAAACCTAGACCTAAACGCCTTTATATCTATCATCATCCGTTTAGGTTTAGGTCATGCGTGTTAATTTATAAATACTGCTGCTTAAGTTGACAGTGCTATCTTTTTGTCTGTTGCTTTTGTGTATAGGAAATAAAATGCGATATTCTCGTGTGTATTTAGAATCTATGGCGTATGAACTACCGCCTATTGTTGTGACATCAGAAGAGTTAGAAGAGCGAATTGCTCCTGCTTATAAAACATTGAATATACCCCAAGGTCAGCTTGAAGAATTGACGGGGATCGTAGAGCGTCGGTTTTGGCCTGAAGGGTTTCGGGTTTCTCAGGGGGCTACTTTAGCAGCTAAAAAGCTTTTACAATCATGCCATGTTCCTGCTGGAGAAATTGATGTTCTGATTTATGCAGGAGTATGCAGAGAAGGCTTTGAGCCTGCTACAGCGACTTTTGTCGCTTCTTCATTGGGAATAAAAGATAGTAGCCTGGTTTATGATATTAGTAACGCCTGCCTTGGTGTTCTGAACGGAATTCTGGATATAGCCAATCGTATTGAGCTAGGCCAGAGCAGGGCAGGGATGGTGGTTTCTTGCGAAAGTTCTAGGGAAATCAATGAGATAACGATCAAAAAGCTTCTTTCTCAAACCAACATGCGTGTTTTTATCCAGTCGCTTGCTACCTTTACGGGTGGATCAGGTGCTATTGCTGTTTTGCTTACAGATGGCTCTTTTTCACGTGAGCATAGACCCAAGCTTTTGGCAGGTGCGGTTTCTTGTGCTCCTGAATTCTGTGAGCTTTGCCAGTGGGGCATTCTTCCAAAAGAAAATGGCTTGTATACGCAGCAGATGCATACAGATTCTGTAGCAGTCTTAGAAAATGGCGTAAAATTAGGGAAAAAAACATGGGACAGATTCTTGGAATCCATTGCCTGGACTCCCCAGATGGTGGATAAGACCATTTGCCATCAGGTTGGATCTAAGCATAGAGAAACCATTCTTAATACAATTCAAATTTCCCTGGAAAAAGACTTTGTTACCTATCCTTTTTTAGGAAATATAGGGACAGTATCTCTTCCCATCACATCTGCCATTGCAAATGAAAGAGGTTTTCTAAAATCAGATGACAAGGTTGCATGGTTAGGGATTGGCAGTGGGCTGAATTGTATGATGATAGGATGGGAATGGTGACATACAGTAACGATCAAGGAGAAAGAAATGCAATTAAAAAGATTAAACTATTTCAAAGGACAATTTTTAAAAGCTCAGGATTTTAAAGACGAGCAACAATACCATATAGAAAATTTCAAAAAATATGGTAAAAATCTATATACCTGGGGTATACTTAAAGGGCTGGCTGTAGAAGAAAGAGGAACAGGGCTTCTGATTAAAAAAGGAGCGGCCATCGACAGTGAAGGAAGAGTGCTGGTTCTTTCCCAAGATGAAGTCCTTGGAAATTTTCCTGGAAAATTTTTCTATGTCGTTCTTTTCCAGCAAGAAAAGTTTATGGACAATGTAAGCGAAACAGGCATTTCTGGAGACACCCGCATTCTGGAAACAGCCGAAATCAAAACAAGCATGACATCTGATCCCAGGAAGGAAGTTGTCCTGGCAAAAGTAACCATCAGCGAACAAAATAAAGCCGAAATAGACACAACCCTCAGACGATATAGCGGCATTCCCTTTTTTTCCGAAGGCGATGATGGCCCAGAAATGACGGGCAAAATTTTCGAAAGCAAAGAGTATGGTAAAGAGTATGGGATATATTGCAAATCATCCTGGCTTGAAGTAGAAGGAAGAATCAAGACTTTGGGTCTGAAAGTTTCAGGCAATGCTGTTCTAGGCGAACAGGATAAAGACGATAGTGTTTTTATTTTTAGCGTAGTTCAGCCAAGGCGCTCTTCCAATAAAAAATTGCCTCCCAATTCTGTTCCTGGAAGCAAACTTCAGGTTTCTGGCGATATAGAATTCCAGCAAATTCTTACAACTCCCAATGATATGATTATAACATCCGCAGGCGATATTTCTTTGATTAGCCCCAAGGGTGTATATATTAAAAAAAACAGAGAAAGAAGTAGCCTCAGCGGAAATCTCGCAGTCGAAGGAGATATAACAGTTTCAGGAAAGATTAGTGCTGTTTCCAAGCAGTTTGTTATACAGCATCCTTTAGATCCTCAGAACAAATGCCTGGTTCATTCTACCCTGGAAGGCCCAGAGCTGGCAGTATTCTATCGTGGAGAAGCCCAATTGAATCAGGGAGAAGCGACCATAGAGCTTCCTTCTTATTTCGAGGCTCTAACCCAAAAACAGCATCGAACGGTTCTCCTGACTCCCATACATGAACAAGGTTCTTCTGCTACGTCTTTGTCGGCTTCCCACGTAAAAGAAGGGAAGTTTACGGTAAAGACGATAGGCAACTGCAATCCTTCTCAGAAATTCTATTGGGAAGTCAAAGCCATAAGAGCAGATATGCCAGAGTTAGAAGTAGAAACAAAGCTTACGACTTGTGCCAGATGAAGAAATGTCCACGAAAAAACACGAAAGGCACGAAAACATATAGTTCGGACTGCTTACACACTATCACAGAATTTATGCTAACCCATTGTTAGAGTAAGATCAAAAATTACGCATTAAAAAAAATGCCACGAAGTACACGAAGGTAGGAAAAAAATTTTTTTTATATTTTCTTTTTCTTCTTCGTGTTTTTCGTGTTTTCTCTTCGTGTTAAGATTTTATGAAATGTGTAATTATTTTTAAGTACGTTTATATAATCTCTATGAATGAGTTATATCTAGCAGAAACATTTCCCAGAAAAGAATCATGGCATTGAGATAGTAGTCACGATTGACTTTTTTGCGGAAACCATGCCCTTCATTCTTAGCTAGAAGATACCATACTGCTCCATTGTTTTCGCGGATTGTCTTTACCATTTGCTCGGATTCGCTGGCTGGCACGCGAGGGTCATTGAGCCCTTGTACAATGAAAAGAGGGCTGGTGATTTTTTTAGCATTGGTTGTTGGCGCAATCTTGATGAGATATTCTCTCATCTGAGGATCTCTTTCATCGCCATATTCTACACGTCTAAGATCACGTCGGTATTCCTGGGTATTTTCCAAAAAGGTCACCAGGTTGCTGATTCCTACAATATCAATTCCTGCTTTGATTTTATCATGATAAAGGTACATGCTGGAAAGTACCATATAACCACCATAAGAACCGCCATAAACAGCGATTTTTTTAGCGTCTAGTTGATCCTGGGTGTGTATCCATTCTATCAAAGAGCCAATATCTTTTACAGAATCTTCTCTTTTAAAACCATTATCCAAAGTAAGATAGGTTTTCCCATATCCTGCTGAACCGCGAACATTAGGTGCAATCACGGCAACGCCTAATTCATTTATAAGGTATTGGTAGTATGAATTAAAACCTGGCAATTCCTGGGATTCTGGGCCTCCGTGGATAGAAATGACAACAGGTATTTTTCCCTGACTTTGTTTAGGATGGTAATAGAAAGCAGGGATCATCCTTGCTTTTCCGTCTATGCTGTCAAAAGTGGGGTAATGGATGAGCTTGGGGGTTACGAAATTTGCTTTATTCAAACCGCCCACTTCGCTATAAGTCCAGCGAATTA
Source organism: Candidatus Brocadiia bacterium (assembly GCA_013359215.1). Lineage (GTDB taxonomy): Bacteria > Planctomycetota > Uabimicrobiia > Uabimicrobiales > JABWCH01 > JABWCH01. The sequence continues at coordinate 7,574 of JABWCH010000009.1, forward strand.
GCTCTTGGGTAGCCAGACGAATCGAATAGGCATCGCTAGGGGATTGTGGGGAATTGATTGTCAAACCCAATTGTGTATCATCCTGGTTGAAGCTAATTCCTGAAATCAGACAAACTGGCAATTCTGGCAAAGGAAGCTCGGTCTTTGTGGCAGCATCAATAAGTCTTAGCTTGCTAATTCCGTCTTCATTGCTTACATAAACCAATTTTTTGCCATCTTTAGAGAGATGGAATTCTTCTATATCCCAGGAAATATGGGCAGAGAGGTTTTCTTTTTTTCCTGTGGCAAGGTCATGATAGTAAAGGTTTTTGAATTCTCCTGATTCATCAGAAGTATAATAAATGCCTTTCCCATCTCCACTCCAGCAGGCATCGCCATAAGAAATTTTTTGGTCGCATTTTTCGGCTACAGGGCTTAACTTTTTAGCAGGTATATCATACCAATAAAGATAAGATTCATTGATAGAAATGTATTCTAAAAGGAGTATTTTATTATCAGAGGATGTGTCTGTCACTCTCCATTGGCCTTTGGTTTGCAAAATGATTTCTGATACGCCTGGCCGATCCAAGGACAGGATGCGAATATCCATATCCTTTCCATTGCGCAAGTTGCTGGAAAAAAATACTTCTTTGCCACTGTGGGAATAGGTAGCTCCTGTATTGCGGGCTTTTCCGTCTGTCAGGAGGGTGCTTTTCCCTGTGTTTAAATCAAAATAAAACAATTGGTAGAATTCTCCACCACCAATATCCATAGCAAAAAGAAAACCTTGTTTTTCTTTGCCAGGATAGTATTTGGCACTGCTCACTGGCTCGCGAAAAAAGGTAACCTGCTGTCTCGCTCCGCCAGGGCTCTGCACAAAATGGATTTGGTTTGTATCACCAAAGCGTGTTGTTATAAGTATTCCTTCGCCCGAAGGATTCCAATCCAAAAAAGAAGCACTGCGTACATTTTGGTATTGGTTCATTCTATCTATGATACGTGAAGGGATCTCAGGGATTCCATCGCTTACCAAACTTCCAAACTCTCGAACTTGTGTTAATGCAAAAGGTAGCATAATGATGTTTATTATAAAAAAAAGAAATAGTGTACGGAACAACATAAAATTCCTCAATTTGTTTATTGGACTAACAAGAAATAAAAACTAGCGTGAATGTATCTTATTGCAAGGAAAATTTCAAGTTTTTTCTATAAGAAATTTTGATAGTCAATAATTTGGCAATGTTACATGAAAGCAACCGCCCAGCATAAAGTAGCTACAGTGCTACTTTTTACTTTTGCTTTCCAATGGCTTTTCTTTGCTGGTTTCTTGAGAAAGATGGGAAATAGATAAAGGGCAAATCAAAGATTTGTCAGGCGCAAGAGCAAAGAGGCAATAGTGTTCCAGAAAGCTTTGTTTTCTGCTGGCAATTTCTTGTAAGGAATAGCGCAATTTCTTCCATGGGCTTTGTGATTTTACTGTTGGAAAGGGAGAATGTGGCTTGTGCTGCTTTAGCATTCCAGCAAAAGCCCTCTGCCCAAAGCGCAAAAAATAAAGGAAGCTATGGTGTGTGGAAATAGCTCCTGCCCATGGATAGTGCATTAGAGTATATTGTCTGGCTATCTGAGAAAGTTCTGCATCCAAAGTTTGCGCATAGTTTCTGGATGCTTTGGGGTTTTTTTCCTCGAATGCAGGATAAAGTTTAAATTCATCTCCCGCGAGATAATAAACATTTTTCAGCCCATATTGGGATGGATGGCAGGCAATGTGTGAGCCACTTGTCAGGCCAAATTCGCCCACAATGAAAAGATCCACATATTCTTTTTGTCTTTCTATCCAATCTATTGTTTTCCTGGCTTCTGGAAGGGTTTCACCAGGATGGTAGTGGAAAGCCATCCATGCTGTAGCAATGCCTGCATTATGGAAATTCTGGTTGATTTCTTCTGTTAGCTTTGTCTGGATGCCTTTGTTCATACAAGCCAGCATTCTGTCAGAACCACTTTCAACACCAAAAGCCACGGCTCGCAATCCAGATTGGTAGAGAGTTTCACAACGTTCTGGAGTGTAGTATTTTTCAATCCGAAGATCCGTGTTCCAGTGGATGGAAAGCCCTTTTTGGGAAATTTCCTGTGCCAGCTTCAGCGCGTAAACAGGAGCTAAGACATCGCAGGAAAGATAGAAATTTTTTACATCATATTGTAGCGAAAGGGCTTCTAGTTGTTTTGCTGCTGTTTGGTAAGGGATCTCTCTGTATTGGTGAGAAGACAATCGGCTAAAGCCATAATCACAAAAAGAGCATTTATTCCAATAGCAACCTCTTGTGGGCGCATACAAAAGGATGCGTTCTGGTGCTAGATAGCTGTCCAGGCTCAAATCTGTGAAATCAGGGATGGCAGAATCATGCAAATCGGCTATCCAGGAAGGAGAGAAGTATGTCTGCCTTGTATGGGGATTCTGTATGGCGAGGTTGGGAATATTTTGGATAAGATCGAAACGCTCACGAGCATCTTGAGATTTTTGCCACTGAGGCAAAATGCCAAAAAGGCGGAACAGGGTTTCTTCGCCTTCGCCTACGCAGGCAGCATCTACGTAAGTAAAAAGCTGCTGCCATGTTCTTTCCTCTGCCATGGAAAGAATCTGGTGCAAACAAGATCCGCCTATCATAAGAAAGGCATGAGGAAACCAATTTCGCAGCAAACGGCATAAATAGAAAGACTCTGGTATCTGGCTCACAAAACTTAGGGAAATGCCGATAAAATCGACACAAGAAGATTGGTTCTGGAAAGAGTCTGTGTAGAAATCGTGCAAAGGGCTTTTGTTCTGGCTACAGTATTCTTCCAGCATCTCGAAACTCCAGGGAATCAGAAAATGGCCTGCTTTGTTGAAGTGGTATTGGTAAGGGAAATGAGCAGCTGCGAGTGCCTGGAAAAGCCCATCTACCTTTTCTCTTGCCCAGGAATAGAATGAATAGTTATAAAAGAAATCAGGATTTTGAAAAATTTCCACCAAAGATTTTTCCATTCCCATCAGTGGCTCTAAAAATTGTCTTGACTGAACGATCTCCTGGTATTCCCATTGTTGGGGTAAAGATAAAGATGATTTGTTGTTCAAAGCGTTAAATTTTTTTTCGAGTAAAGAATCTAGCCTTTTTATATTTTCTGGTGCAAGTAGAAATCGTGCTGCCTGGATGTTAAGATCCATAATCCTGGCATCCATGCCCTTACTTTTTAAATGCCCTTTTAATACAGGAAGAGAGATATAGGGTTGTGTAGGGTCGGCAAAGGGGGGATACAAAAGCAAACGTTCTGGAATCATGGTTTCCTATTCCTCTAAAAAACATCATGGGTGTAATTCAAAAAGTTTTAGGATTGCTTTGCTTTCTGATAGAAAAAAAGCCGAACATGGTATGCTATAACAACAACCATTTCGGCTTTTTGGCTTAGAGCCTATCCGAAAAATCCTTTTGGCTGCAAATTTCGATGCATCTCGGATAGCTTCGTCGAAAGTGGCAAAATTGTCCTCAGAGTAGCTGCGGCTACACTTGCGGCAATTTTGTCGCTTTCTCCTCGCTCTCCGAGTGCCTCAAAATTTTCGCCTAAAATTATTTTTCGGATAGGCTCTTATGTTTCTTGGTATCCAGGATATTGCATTTTGATCCTGGATAGAGATTGTTTTTAAAGAAATTAAGCTTGGACTTTTTCTTGGAAAGCTACTCTCTTGACAGGTTTGGTTACAAAACCAGCCTTGAGGCATTTGGCGCAAATTTTTACTGTTTTTACAGTCCCTGCAACCTCAACTTTGAGATTGTGGACATTGGGTTTGAATTTGCGTATTGTAATTCCTGTAACTTTTTTACCAACGCCGCCTTTTTTCTTCGCCATACCGCGTCTGGAAATGGACCTGCCAGCTACTGTTTTTTTTCCACAAAATTCACACATTCTGGACATAATATACTCCTTGAATCAATCAAAAATGAACAAATTTTTTCTAAATTTTCACACTATTGCAGACTTTGTAATAGCAACGGCTTGAAAGGTGTCGCTCGCTAATTTTTGCCTCGTTTAGCGTTGCTAATACAAAATAAGAAAGTGTGGATTTTTATTTTGGCAATGTCACATTTTGTCTGGTCAAGAGACAAGCGGAGTGTAAGCCTTCTGTAAGGAATCCAAAATAGTACTACTTGGTGAATCAGAAAATTTTACTTCCCTCTTAAACTTTGTATAAAAAAAGCTTGATACCTGTTTTTTTCATTACTGAGAGAAGTCTTACACGGAGCGTCCGCTTCAGATTAAGACATTGTCAAATTATTTCCTAATTTTAAAACAAAAAAATACCATGTTCCTTAACGAATTGCAAGTTTTTTTCTTAAAAACAGCAAATTATTTTGGCAATATTGTCTATAACATCCAAAAGCAGACTATTTTTTATGAATGTTCTATTGTCTGGTTTCTTTCAGGCCCTACAGAAACGAGGGTGACAGGAATTTCTAAAAATTTTTCTATTTTTTTTATATATTCCTGGCAGTTTTTAGGAAGGTCTGAAAAAGAAATGCAGGAAGATATATCTTCATTCCACCCATTTACTGTTTCATAGATTGGCTCTATTTTCTGGTATACTTCATCCGATGCTGGTATGCTTTCCAGTCTGCTTCCTTTGTAGGAATAGCCCGAACAAATCTGGATAGACGATAGACCTTTCAGAACATCTAGTTTTGTAATGCACAATTCATTAATACCATTGAGTCTTATTGCTGTTTTTAACATGACCAGATCCAGCCATCCACAACGTCTTGGCCTACCTGTTGTTGTGCCAAATTCCTTACCCTGACTGCGCAAAGTATCGCCAATAGCATTTTTAAGTTCAGCAGGAAAAACTCCTTCGCCTACTCTTGTTGTATAGGCTTTTGCCACGCCTAAGACTTTATGGATTTGTGTAGGGCCAATTCCTGAACCAGAGCAGGCATTGCCAGCAAGAGTATTGGAAGATGTAACAAAAGGATAGCTGCCATAGTCTATATCCAGGAAAGTCCCTTGCGCACCCTCAAACAGCGCGGTCTTTTTTTGTTTTAAAAGCTTTTCCAAAAGAAGGGATGTATCGACAATATGAGATTGAAGTTGTTTTCCATAGGATGTATATTTTTCTACCAGATCATCCAGAGAAAACGGCCATGCTTCTTGCCATGCCTGGAATATTTTTTCTTTTGATAAAAACACGCTACGGAGCTTTTTACGGAGTGTGTCTGCCTCTAAGAGATCCACCATTCGGATTCCACATCGGGCGACTTTATCGCTGTAAGAAGGGCCAATGCCTCTGCCTGTTGTTCCTATCTTGCTATCACCCTTGATTTTTTCTTCGAGAGCATCCATCGCTCTATGATAGGGCATGATAACATGCGCTCTTTCGCTGATATATAGAGAATCCATAGAATGCCCTGCTTGAACCAGGGATTCCATTTCTTGGAGAAGAGCGTCTGGTGCGATCACGACACCATTTCCTAAAATGCAAACTTTTCCAGGGTATAGGATTCCTGAAGGGATGAGATGAAGCTTGTATGTTTTATCTTTTACGACAACAGTATGGCCTGCGTTATTTCCTCCCTGAAAACGAACAACAACGTCATTTTTCAAGGCAAGCAGGTCTACAATCTTTCCTTTGCCTTCATCTCCCCATTGGCATCCTATAATTACAGTATTCATAAAATTTCTTTCTTTGTCAAATTAGATTCAGTAGTATTTCTACGATTCTCCTTGCTGCATGACCATCCCAGAGATCTGGGATTTGTGTTTGGGATTTCTTTCTTTCCAAAACTTCCAGGGCATGAGAAAGTATCTTTTCTTTGTTTGTGCCTACAATGGTATTTGTGCCTTTTTCAGCAGTAACAGGACGCTCTGTGTTTTCTCTTAGAGTCAGGCAAGGAATTTGGAGGATCGTAGTTTCTTCCTGGATTCCGCCAGAATCTGTCAATACGAACTTTGCCTGGCTCATAAGATGTAAGAAATCCCAGTATCCTAGAGGGTCGGTAATTTTGAAATTTTTGGGCAAAAGGCCAAATTCTTCCAGTTTATTTTTGGTTCTAGGATGTATGGGAAAAACCAGTTGTATCTTTTTACTGATTTCCATCAAAGCGTCCAGAATTTCTTGCATTGCAGATCGGTTATCAACATTTTCTGCTCGATGCAAAGTCAAAAGTGCGTAGCTTTGTTTTTCAAGCTGGAGTTGTGATAGTATAGTGGATTGTTTTGCCTTGTCAAGATTCTGGAGCAAACTGTCAATCATCACATTGCCAACAAAGAACATTTTGTCTTGTGCAACGCCTTCTTTTTCTAAATTTTTTACCGCACTTGCTTCTGTTAGAAAAAGGTAGTCTGAAATAGCATCTGTAAGTAGACGGTTGATTTCTTCTGGCATTCTTCTGTCAAAGCTACGCAAACCAGCCTCTACATGCGCGACCTTGATGTGGAGCTTAACTGCGGTAAGAGCGCATGCCAATGTAGAATTTACATCGCCTACGACTAAAACCAAATCAGGCTTATTTTCCAGCAAAATAACTTCAAATTTTTCCATAATCTTGGCTGTCTGTTGAGCATGAGAACCTGATCCTACTCCTAGAAAAATATCAGGTTTTGGCAAACCAAGATCATCAAAAAAAAGGTCGGACATATTTTTGTCGTAGTGCTGTCCAGTATGAACCAGCAATGGATGTATTCTATCAGGGTATTTTTTGATTTCATACAGAATAGGGGCCATTTTCATAAAATTGGGTCTTGCCCCAACAACAAGAATGATTTTCACTTTTTTGTTCCTAGCAATTTTTGGTAAAGCCCTACATGCTCTTGGATAATGCGATCCCAACTGCGGTGCTGCAAAACATATTTTCTGGCATTTTCGCCTAAGGTTTTCCTTTGTTGGGGAGAATGGAGCAAAAGCAAGCATTGAGAGGCAAGATTCTGGATGTCTCCAGATTGAAAAATCAGACCAGTTTTTTCATTTTGCACGAGTTCCATAATACCATTGGCACTGCTTCCCAGGACAGCCTTTTCCATAGACATGGCTTCTAGTGGTTTCAACGGAGTTACCAGGTCAGTGAGCCTGTTTTTTTCCCTTGGATACACAACAACGTCCATAATAGAATAGTAAGAAAGTACATCTTTATGCTCTATTTGTCCAAGGAAAAGTACATTTTTTTGAATCTGGAGTTTGTCCACCAAATCTTTAAGCTCTTGCTCTTCTTCTCCTTTGCCGCCTAAAATAAGAACCGCATTCTTTTCTTTTTGCAATATACAGGGCATGGCTTGCACCATGTCGTAAAGACCTTCATATTTGTAAAAAGAACCTAAGAACCCTATAATTTTTTTCCCATTTAACTGGTGTTTTTCGATAATTTCTTTGCTGGCAGGACGAGGCAAAAAAGACTGGGCATCTACCCCATTGGGTGTTACGTGTATCTTTTCAGCGGGGATTCCTCTTTGGATGATCTCTTGTCTTAGCCCTTCACATATAGTCACTACCTGGTCTACTTTTTTCATCAAGACAGTTTCATAGCCCTTACTTAAGATATATCGAATGCTGTTTTTTCGTGTAGATCCAGCACTAACAGCAGAATCCTCCCATAGCCCTCTTACCTCATACACAACAGGAATTTTTCTTTTTCTGGCAGCATTGAGAGCGGGAATGCCGCAAAGTATGGGAGAATGGCTATGAATGATATCAGGAGGGTTTTCTTTTAAAATTTCTACAATTTTATTTTTAAAAAATTGTAAAAAGTGATATTCTTTTAGATATGGTATTTTTCCCCAAAGTCCTGAATTAATATGGATTCGAGTGCAAGGAACCCCCTCAATGGTTTCTTTTTTGGCTAAATTTTGCGAATGTTTGGGAGAAACAATTGCCTGAACCTCTAATCCACATTTTTGCTGAAATTGCATGATATACTTGCTTCGGAAAGTATATCCACTGTAAAGAGGGATAAAATGATCCAAAACATGATAAACTTTCATGATGTTCCTATTCTAGCCTTGCAAACTAAGGTTTTTCTGGTGCAAATTTTTCTTCAAAAGGGTTTTCGTTTCTTGGTTGATAAGGTCTGTAGATAGGCTTGGGATAGCCAAAATCGTAGAAAATTTTTAGCATATCGCGATCCTGATACATACCCATGTTATAGTCGAAGTGTACAGATTCCACAGGGTGAGAATCCTTTTCTCCCATGCCTGTTCCTGCACGGTTTTCTTCTTGGTGCATCATCTTGTCTTCCTTTAGCATTTCAGGAGATACACCTTTTCTGCTGTAAGGAACAACAGGCGATGGCTTTCTATAGATGGGATTTTTTGCAAAGTATTCTTCTAATTCATCTTTGCTCCAAAAATAGGCTGCTGAAATCACACCGCACTTTATGGTTAAATTTTGTCCAAGCCGATGGGATTGCCACAATGCGTAAGAATCTTCTATTGTCGTAAAATAAAATCGACGTAGTGCGATTTCGTTTACCTGCCATCCTCTGATAAGAATAGAGGAATGGGGATCCATAAGCCATTTTGTGCCTGATGAAGGCGAAGAAGGGTTGCCGCTAATCGAATTCAATCCATCGATCATGAGGTTGACTGCAACTCTTACAGGCATAGGATTGTGAAGCCTTATGGCATATCTTTCTTCTGGAATTGCCTGGATAAAAGTATAGCCATACTTTTGATATTCATGCTTAGTCCCTTCACTATCGCTTATGATTTCCATGGAAAAAAAATAGCTATGAAGACGATTTTCATAATAAGCGGAATTTCCATCAATTACCTTTTGCTTACACCTTACAGAAAAATGCTTTCCCGCGCCCCAGGATTCCATATTCAAAAGGAAACAAAGCAAAAGAAGCAAAAATTGTATCCTCATAATAAAATCTCCTATCTCGGACAAGCCGAAACCTAACATGGATAATTTGTTTTATTTGTGGAGAATTTTTATTTGGGGGAAAATTTTTGTAAAAATTTTCCCCCAAACCACCTTTAAAAACTTTTATACATTTATTTTTAAATAGCTTATGCTAAAAATTTTTATAAGAAAACAGGACAAGTAAAGATATGCACATGAGTAGCAAGCTATTCATCTCAGGCACAGGAGCAGAATCAACATAGAATTCCACTTCGTTGACACTAATATGGCTTTTATTTTGCAAGGCAGTCAATCGAACATACAGGAAGGATTGCTGTGTGGTATGGCTATGGTACTGGCCTAATAGATCCTGTTGGGTATTAACATAGCCATCGGTGATAGCAGTGTAATTAACTCCATCCATAGATCCTTCTAACTTATAATCCGATGATCGGTCGCTGGAGGCACTGTTTGTATAGTTTGCAGAATAGACTCTTATCGAATCTACATAGTAAAGTTGATTGAAAGCAAAAACCAAAGTAGCAGAACCGCTGGCGATTGGCAGCCAATAGTCTGTATGTGATCCATTGGCATAGCTTTGGTTGAACATATACTCCATGTAATAGTAGTTTCCATTGCTATAAACAGGAGAAGAAGATGTAACCACAGTCCCGTTGGGTGCAGTATAAACCGTTTGGCCTGTCCTTCCGCCAGAACCACCTGATAAGCTCAGTCTATAGGGAACTGCATCTAAAAATGAAGAAAATAACAAACATAGAATAAAAAAAAATAGAATTGGTTTCATAGGTCATATCTCCTTGTTAAAATGGCAGAAACCAAAGAAAAATTTTATTGGATTCAAAAACTCACGTTTATGAATCGCAAAACAATATACAATGAATTATAAATAAATTCGAACTTTTGTCAAAAATTTTTATAAATTTCTAAACACATAAATAAGTTTCCAGGAAAAACCTTTGCAGTGTATGGAAAAATTTTATAAAATACTTGTGTTTAAGACTTGTGCTAGTTGAAAAAACTATTAATATATTGCTCTAACTTATTGTATAGAAACTAAGAAGTTAGATGTTTGTCCAAAAAGCAAAGATTTGATCACGAATAAGACGAATGGTCGAATGGCACGAATAGTTTTTATAAAAATTGCATGCATAATTTGTATATTCATCTCATTCGTGATTCATACCTTTTTGGTTTTGGAGCGACCGCTTCCATTTGACATTGTTAAGTTGACAGCGTTGTTGGTATAGAAAAAAAATTAAAAGAGATGAAAATGATCGATTGGGAAAATATTAGAGAAGAATGCTCTAAAAACAATAAGGTAATCAAAGTTCCAAAGGTAGGGAAAATAGATTTACCTCCTGATTTTCATGAGGCCAATCTTGGCATATCCAAAGGGGCCATCCGCCAATACAGAGATGAAAAAGCTACTTATAGCCTTCATGTTCACGAATTTGAAGACCACTTTCTAGCTCATGTTGATACCTTTAATCCCGAATACCATCCTTTGGCTCATGGTATAGTGGATACGCCTGGTATGACATTAGGAATAGTAACAGGAGCTATTGCTTTGTATTGTGTTATGAAAAAAGCCAAAAATTTGAATTTTTTTGCAGAAAACGAATGGGAAGAATGAAGATTTTTTTTCCCCATTTAAATGCTTTGACAAAAACTAGGAGAAAAGCAGGAATCACCTTTTAGTGAGATTTTCATGGTAAATGAAGAGCCGATCCGATGTTTGATCGCAGACGATGATCTTTATGTTGCTGATTTTTTAAAAGAAGCAATTTCTGACCCCGATGTTGTAGCCAGCATTGTTCACGACGGAGAGCAAGCCTTGGATGCTTTAGCTCAAGGCACTGCGTTTGACATTCTTATCACAGATTTAAATATGCCAAAAATGAGCGGAGAAGAGCTGCTTAAGCAAGTCCGCAAAATTTCTCCAAAAACATTGATTATTGTCCTTACTGGCTATGGTTCTATCAATTCTGCCGTTTCCTTGATACAACAGGGAGCTTTCGATTATCTAACAAAACCCGTTGAGTTACAAGATTTTTTTAATGCAATGGAAAAAGCCGTAGATCATGTAAAGTCCATTCGTAAAAAAAAACTAAAGGGTGATATATCTAAAGTATGGCACATAAGCCAGTTGATAGATAAAACGCTTTCTCCCAATCATTTATTGGAAGGTATTATTGAAAATGCGATTAAAGTTACTCATGGTACGGCAGGGGTAATTTTTTTAAAATTAGAACAACATCGATGGCGGGAATGCGCCCAAAAAAATTTAGATTCTGATAAAATCGCACAAATCCTCGCTAAAATACAAAATAATGTCGATTCATGGCAAGAAACGTGCCAGGAGGAAATCAATAAAAATACTCTCCGTATTTTACCTTTAAGCCACAATGAGCAGATTATTTTTTGTCCATTTACAGAAGAAAAAAATGTGGTTGGTATTTTGGCTATTTTGCTGGATGAGAACAATGTTATCCCTCATCTTGCTGGACTTTTGGCTATCTTTTGCTCTCAGGTCTATACCATTGTAACCATGGCAATTCGTATCCACCAACTTTTGCATACAAATGAAGAAATGATTAAAACTCATGTAGAGTTAGAAAGACTGCATGAGGAGCTGAAGCAGTCTGCAAAGCTAGCTTGCATTGGCGAGCTTTCTGCTAGTATAGCCCATGATATAAACACCCCTCTTACATGCATCATTGGGTTTGTAAAATTAGCCATCAGGCTTATGGAAAAACCAAATTTCGAACAAGAAGATAAAAAAAAGGTAGGCGATTATTTAGATAAAATTGGTAGTGAATCCACACGATGCCAGCAGATCATCCGCGATTTGCTTTTATTTTCGAGAAAAGAGAGCAAAACCTTTGAGCCAATCCATATTCAAGATGTTATCTTAAAAACTATGGAAATATTAAAGGAACAGTTTTCAGAAAAAAAGATTCATTTTAGCATGGACATACACGATTCTTTTCCTAAAATAATAGGAAATTCTAATCAGCTTCAGCAGGTTTTTATGAACCTTTTTGTCAACGCAAAAAATGCAATGGCAGAAGGCGGCAGCTTGTATGTCAAAGCAGAGGCTGCAAACAATTCCCAAATGGTGAAAATCTTTGTTATGGATACAGGCAAAGGAATTCCACAAGAAAATCTCAATAAAATTTTTGAACCTTTTTTTACGACCAATCCTAGTGGAAAGGGAACAGGTTTAGGTCTTTCTATTAGCAAAAAGATCATAAAAGAGCATGGTGGAGATATTCAGGTGGACAGTCAGGTAAATAAAGGAACAACATTTATTCTATCTCTCGCAAAAGAAGAAAAAAAATGACCTTAGAAAAGGACGCTATGTCATTCCTTGGGGACACACAGCCATGATGGCAAAGCCTTACTCAAAAGAACTGCATGGAACTTTTTCATAAAAAAAATTGGCATAGCATTTGCTAAAATTTAGTCCATAGCAATTTTAGTACCTTAACCAAGAATTATAAAGAAACCCATAAAAGGAGAGAGGTTATGAAAAGATTAGCCGCATTTTTTGTATTTTTTGGCATTTGTGCTGCCATTTCTTTTTCTCAGGAGAACGATGTTCAGTCCCAAAAAAAGATGATGGTGAGAAGGGCTGCTATTCTCGATGCTTATAGACAGCTTGTGGAATCGATCAAAGTTTTCAAAATTTCTTCCAAGTCACTGGTAAAGGATTTTATTCTACAGAATGATTCTATAGAATCCAAGCTAGGAGAATGCACTTTAAGAAGTGCACAGGTTGTAGCCACAAGATATATGCCCGATGGTAGCTGTGAAGTAGATATGGTCTTGAACCTGAATGATCTGATTGCTTTTTTAAAAACAACGCAAAGCGAATATTCTTTCCCCTTATTTCGAGAAACTAACTTTGATGAAGTTGCGCAGCAAAGTTTATCAAAATATATACGAGCCACGGGAAAAGGCATTCTTTTAGAGAGCATGAGTACAGCACAGCTTCAAAATCTCCAAAACGAAAGCTCTATTCTCAAAGAAGAGATTATAAGGCTTAAGAAGCAACTTGCTGACTTGCAAACATTCCAGCAAAATTTTCTAGGCTTTTTAGAAGAGAATAAAGAACTCAAAAAACAGATACAAACTTTAGAGGACAAAGGGACGAGCTATACCAAAAAGGATGTAGAGGAATGGAGTTCTTATAAACAAAAATACCAGGAATCTCTAAAAGAAATAGAAAATTTGAAGAAAGATATCCAACGATCCCAAAATATGCTTTTAATCTATCAAGGCTACCAGGAACAGGCACAAAAATCTTTTGCAGAAAATAGAGAGCTGAAAGAGCAGATAGCACAGAGTAAGGCAAAGTGCCAAGAACAGCAGACGCAGGTAGATAGCTATGCTGAATATAAGATCAAGCACGAAGAAATGTTGAAAAAATACCAGCAAGCCTTAGAAGAAATAGAAGCTGCTCAAAAACAAATTTTAGAGGTCAATGATCTAAAAACCAAAATAGGCCAGATCACGCAAGAGAACAACAGGCTGAAAAAAGAGCAAAAAGATTTAAAAAATAAGCTATCCAGCCAGGATCAATCCTTGAGAGAGCTAGAAAACCTCAAAAAACAAAAAGAGCATTTTATTAAAGAAAAAGGCAAGCTAGTTTCTCAAATGGAACAAGACCAGAATAGCATGGTACAACTTCAGATTCAGAACGCACAGTTGCAGGCAGAAATAGAATTGCTGAAAAGAGTTCCCGTTGGAGTTTGGGTAGATGCTAATCCCGAACAGAAAATTATGGCAAGAAAAGCAGCAATAAACGATGCCTATCGCCAGATCATGGAAAGCTTGAAAAATATAAGGGTTGATACAAAAGCAGCCATAAAGGATCTTTTGGTCGAAAACGATCCTGTTCATGTTGCCCTGGAAGGATTTATCCAGGATGCTAAAATCATTGATACAAGATATCTGGCAGATGGTACATGCGAAGTCGATATGATGGTGGCATTGCATGATTTCATAAAATTTTTCAAAGATGTTTCCAAAAACCAGAATTTAGAACAAATCCAAATTTACAATCCTGCAAAGTATATCAAGGTAACAGGATGCGGAACTTTCAAATAAGCATCCTTTTGACCCAGGGCGTTGCCCCATAGATTTCAATTTAAAGGATAAGCGATCGCTTCAGCATAACCTTACATCTTAAATTGACAGCCATGGGGCGTTGCCCTGGGCTGGTATTTTAAACCCATACAGGGTAAAGAATTATACGAAAAGTTAACACCTATGACGCTCCCTTAGTAATCGCTTGCCTAGATTACTCTTGCTTGAGTTAGCAGTGTTATGGGCGAGTATATAAAACCCTTTCAGAGTATAGAGTTGCATCGAAGATTTACACGCATGATCAAAACAATTTATAGTTATTCCCAGGAAAGAGGATCATTATGTTTGGCAGCATTCTTTTTAATGGAAATATAGTCAAGGAAACCGATTTCATTTATAAATTCCGAGAGCGTATTTTACAGAGCAACCACATTGACCCAACTGTTAGAGAAAGAAAAAAGGCACTGCTCATCACGGGCGCATGGGGAAAAGAAGAATTTCAGGAGGCTCATGTCAAACAAGCACTCAAGGATATTGGCATACCTTCTCATTTCAAAAATGGCTTTGATGAAAATATACAAAATCTCAGCGTCTACCATGAATGGATGCAATTCCAGGAAAAGTATCCTGAGGTACAAGAAATGTACTTTGGATCTTTGAACAATCTGTTTAAGATAAAAACATTTTACCATGAAAGAAATGCAGAATTAGTAAACTTGCTTCAGCACCACGTCCGTATGGTAAAAAAAGACTATCCTCATCTTAGCCTATCCGACTTTTTTTCTTATAATGCGCAGCAAGAAGAATGGCGTGTGCCTCTAATGAATGATCGCGATCTGCTTATGCACTATTCTTGCCTTGAAATGCAAAAAACAATGAGCTTTTTAGTCGGTGGGGACGAACTTCAGGCAAAAATTTCGGCAGAAATTCAAGACTATGCTAAAATACGCTCTGGCTTACCAGCAAATCAGGACTACCACATCAAACGCAAAGAATTGATCGACAGGATTTTATCTTCTAACTCAATCTTCATTTTTGGCGGGGATGTTGCCTCTCTCTATTATTCTTTAAAATTCTGGGAATTGGAATGGGCTTTGGGTGAAGCTTTGGTACGAGGCACAAATTTTTATACTGTATCTGCTGGCTCTATCGTTCTTTGCAATAAAATCATTGTTTATGTTGAACTTCCTGATAAAAATGGCAATAAAAACCATCATTTTGTTTTTTTCGACAATGGAATAGGTCTGGTAAGAAAAATCAAGCTATTTCCTCATTGTCGTGATCGCATACAAACCCATGATCCTGATAACCTGGCTTACCTGGCAAATCGATTCCAGGGGCGCGTATGCGTTGGTCTGAACGAAGAAAGTTTTCTATTGATGAATGCAGAGCGCGGCCCAAATGGAAGAATATATCCCAAGTATACTTCCGTAGGGGAAAAAGATGGGGTATATGTTTTTGATCTTTCTGGAAAGAAAATTTGCGTAAACTATGGCGAACAGCTTATGGTTCCAGGCACACTCCTTTGGGAAAAAAACCTCCAGATAACAAGAAAAACAGAAAACGTGAAAACTCTTCTTTCTCAATATTCTGGAAGCACACTTTGGAGAGATAATGAAGAATAAGGAACGAAAATGAAATAAGTTCCCCATTTACTGATGCAAGGGGAGTTTTTATAAATATTTTTAAGCAGAAAACATGGCATTGCCAACTAAAATGCACAAGATCTTTGAATTGCGAAAGGCAGATTGCATGAAAAATATATATAAGTTAATTTTTATTTTGGCTATCATCTCGGCTATTGTATGCTCATGCCAATCTTATGAAATAAGAAAAGGAGACACTGGCATTGAGATAGGAGATACAGAGCAGCCTGATTTAGAAAAAAAAGTACCATCCAAAGAGTGATATGGTGGCAACACTCGTCCAATATTGAATTAAAGGAAAGCGAATGCTATTCAAAAAAATTCTATTTTTTTTTATCGTCTTTTTATCTGCATGTTCCACAGGAAACATTGTGATTGAAAACGTAATTGTTAGTGGTGGGGATCATGGTTTAAAGGCATCTCTTGACGGTAACATAGCACACAATATCAACTATACAGATACTGTTGCTTTTTACAAAAATTTACAAGATAGTAAGTTCCAGACAATAGAATCTAATGCCATCCGCGTTTATCTCATGAAACAAGAAAAATCTGGCCAGGAAAGCATACCCAAAACTATGGCAAGGTCTGTACTTGTAATTCAAAAATACATTATCGAGCATTCTTTCTGGACAGGAAAGCAGCCTGCAACCAATATTTCTTTTGAAAAAAAAGAAATAGACTTAAAGCCATTCAATTATAATATGCGATTCTGGAATATGGGGCCAGGGGACATACATGAAATTGTTTTTATCGATGCACTTCCTAAAGAATTTCTTATAAAAAAGCTCCAATACTATAGCGAAGAGCGTTCTCATATATGGGCTTCTGATTTCGATGATATAGTGTGGGAAATCAAAAAGAAAAATGGTGTTGATTTCTTGATTGTGCGTTTCCAAATGAAACGTCGCCCTATGCGGCCAGAAGAAAAATTTATTTTAAGGGTCTCTGGCGATCTGAGCTTGAAATAAGCCACTATATTAGGCTTTGCGTAACTTTTTTCATGATGAAACTTTAGGGATAAGTAGAGCGTAGTGTAAGCCTGGCAAAAAAGAAATTTTTATTTGGGGGAAAATTTTTACAGAAATTTTCCCCCAACCCCTTATATTAAGGATACCAGCTTAACGCCTATAAAACAATAAAAACAATCCAATCAAACAAAGAAATAGTGTAGATGTTTCTGGAACAGTTACATTCGCTACCTCAATTGTATGAAGTCCAAAGGCACTGTTAGGTGGGCTATAGTTATCTCTAACTCGGATTTCATCGAATCCTCCACCTGTGAAACCCAAATAGCCTTTACCAGTAGAATAGTATGAATGGTTTGGGTTATAGCCGCCATATCCGACATAGAAAGTTCCGCTGGCGACAAGTTGTCCATCATTGTAAAGCGACCAATCACCCCAGTTGGAGCTTCCACCACTACCATGCAAGAAACCAACCGATTGGAAGTCTTCGCTGTTTGCCATTTTTAATCTTACATATCCAGTATTTCCGCCGCCCATATAAGCAAACCCTGCATTAAAAGTGTTGCTTCCATGATTTACTAATTCTATGGTAATGCCATTTTCTGTATATTTGGTATTGCCATTTTCTAATATTCCTGTTCCATTCATTGCCATAAAATGACTTCTGCTATTGTCTGCAATGATGTCTGTTGTGGAGAGAACGGGAACTGCATAACTTTTTGAAAAGAGTAAAAGGAGAATAAGAAAAAAATATTTTAAAATCATGTGTTTCTCCTAAAAATCGATAATGGTTTATTGACTAAATCTCTTGACAATGCCATGCTGGATTTTCATTCTATTTTAATATGACATTGCCAAAATACCATATTAAAAAATAGCAAAAAGGCTTTATAATTGCAATAATATTTCAAAAAGGAAAAATTTAACAAGCAAACTATTTTTTCTTGCATACCTATTTTTATTTGCTATATTTTATTTTATGATTTTACCTAATTTTGCTATTTTGAATGTACAATCAGGGTTTTGAATATATTTGAAAGGTAAAAAAATCTATGGATTTTATGCAAATTTCCAAGAAAGATTTTCAGAAATTTGTGGAAAATTTGATCCAAAGCAAAGAAGAGGTTGTTGGTGTTGTAAAAAAAGGTAAACATTTTGCTTATGATATTTTGGAAAAATCAGAGCAGCTTTGCCTGGACTACACAGAAACCATTTTGCCCCCTAAAAAGTACTTTCTTCCTGTGGAAGAAACGCTGCTAAAGTATAAAACAGGCGTAGCCTCTTCCTACGAGGCAACCTATGGAAAATCTCCCAAGGTTATTATCGGTATCCATCCTGGTGATATGGCTGCCATTGCTCTTCTGGATAAAAGCTTTTCCGAAGGGGAAAAAGATAGCCATTATCTGAATAAAAGAGCCAATAGCACTCTGATTGGAATTTACCCCACACAGTCTTTTCCTCACAGATTCAGCAATTCTATGATAGAAAAGGATGCTTATAAAGCAGCAGATTGTTTTTTAGTGGATTTAGGGAATGATTATGGTATAGAAGTTGTTACAGAAAAAGGCAAAAAGATTGCTTCTGCGATGAAGGCTGTAGCTGGAGAAAAGGGCTTGAATGAAAAGATTGCCCAGGCCAAGGCCAAAATCAAAGATGAAGTTTCTATGCCCTTTTCCCGCAGAGAGCTTTCTGAATTTTTGCATAATAAAGAAACTCATGCTGAATGGAAAAAACGCGCTGAAAAGTGTTTTTCTTGTGGTTCTTGTGTTCTTGTTTGCCCCACTTGCTATTGCTTTGACGTAAAAGATACAGTAGCTTTGTCCTTGCAAGAAGGCGAAAGAAAAAGAATGTGGGATGGCTGCATGTTGGAAAAATTTGCCAATGTTGCTGGCAACCACAATTTCCGTAAACTTGCGGGGGATCGCCTGAAACACAGAATCTTCCGTAAAGGCAAATACATAATCGATAAATTTGGGATGGCAGGCTGTGTAGGTTGCGGACGTTGTAGCCAGGCATGTGTAGCTAACATTGCCAGCCCTGTGGATATAGTCCAGGAACTCAAAAAATAGTAGAAGGAGCGAAAAAAAGATGTATCCTGAAAAATCCATTTATCTTCCTCAAGTCGCTACCATTACCAAAGCCAATATGATGACCAAGGTAGATAGATATTTTGAATTCGAACTAGAAGGGGGCAAAGATTTAGGACATAAGCCAGGCCAGTTTGCTGAAATTTCGATTCCTGGTATAGGCGAAGCCCCGATTTCCATTTCTTCTTCTCCTAATCTCAAGGGAAAATTCGAAATGGTGATTCGAAATGTTGGTGTTGTTACCAATGCTTTGCATAATCTTTCTGTTGGCTCAACAGTAGGCGTAAGAGGGCCTTATGGAACTCATTTTCCTATGGAAAAGCTAAAAGGAAGAGATCTTGTTTTTGTTTCTGGTGGTATTGGACTTGTTCCCATGCGTTCTGCTATCCATTATGCTTTAGAAAACCGCAAAGACTATGGCCGTATCATGATTCTTTTTGGAGCAAGAGACATAACTCAACGCCTCTTCGTTGATGAATTAGCAGCCTGGAGCAAACAAAGTGACATCGAGTTTCTGGAAACAGTTGATGTCGGGAATCCTGATTGGAAAGGCAATGTAGGGGTGATTACCACTCTATTCTCCAAAATTAAAGATTTCCACGCAGCAAACACTACAGCTTTTGTTGTAGGCCCTCCTGTGATGTATAAATTTGTCATTGTAGAGTTGTTTAAAATGGATATGAGCAAATCAAACATTATCGTTTCTCTGGAAAGACACATGAAATGTGGAGTTGGCAAATGCGGACATTGCCAGATCAATCGTGTGTATGTTTGCCAGGAAGGTCCAGTATTTGCTTTGGATGCAATCAGCGAACTTAGGGAGGCAATCTAAATATGAAGCCAAAGGTAGCTTTTTTTGACTTTGCCTGTTGTGAAGGATGCCAGCTTCAAATCGCAAACTTAGAAGAAGAGATTCTCGGTGTAGTTGCTCTGGTAGACCTTGTAGAATTTCGCGAAGTTCTTACAGGCCATGCTCCAGAATATGATATTACCTTTATCGAAGGTTCTATAACTCGCCCTGAAGACGAAGAAAGATTAAAAGACATTCGCAAACGTTCCAAAATCTTGATCGCTTTTGGTGCTTGTGCCACAACGGGTGGCGTGAATAAAATCAAAAATCTGCGAAATCTGGAAACGGTCAGGAAAGAAGTATATCAAGATGATTGGAATAAACCACATCTGAATACTGCCCCTACAAAAGCCGTAGACGAAGTGGTCAAAGTGGATTACTATCTGCATGGCTGCCCTATCAACCGTAATGAATTTCTCAGCGTTGTAAAAGATCTGGCTATGGGGAAAGTACCCAGAATTCCTGATTATCCTGTTTGTGTAGAATGCAAGCTAAGAGAAAATGAATGCTTGTACGACTTAGGAAAAACATGCCTCGGCCCTATTGCAAGAGCAGGATGCGCTGCTATATGTCCAAGCAACAAAAGCGGTTGTGAAGCATGTCGTGGAACTGTCCCTAATCCCAATAAAAACGCAATGCACGAAGTTCTTGCAAAGCGTAATCTTACTGTTGAAGCTATTATTCAAGAATTTACCATGTTTGCTGTCAATCCGGAGGTTTCTAAATGAACAATGACTCCATGAAAATCCATGTACACCATGTTACCCGTATCGAAGGGCATGGAAACATAGAAGTAGACATTCAGAACGGAGAAATCCGCAAAGTAGAGTGGCAAGTCCCAGAAGCCCCTCGTTTTTTTGAAGCAATGGTAGTAGAAAGAGATTGCGATCAGGTAGCCCCTATTACTTCCAGAATTTGCGGCATTTGCTCTATTGGACACACTTTTGCCTCTCTCAAGGCAACAGAAGCAGCCATGGGCATCCAGATTACAGAACAAACCAGAAAGCTCAGAGAACTCCTCCTTCACGGAGAAACGCTGCAAAGCCATATACTCCACGTATGCTATCTTGTTGTTCCCGATTTATGCAGAGTCAATAGCGTTGTTCCCCTTGCCTTTACCCATAAAGATGTTGTTTTGCTCGTGACCAAACTGCACAGACTTGCCAATGAACTATGCGATGTGATCGGCGGACGCACGACCCATCCTATCCGTGCTGTCATCAATGGTTTTACCATGCTTCCTAAGCCAAAAGAACTCGAATCCTTGAGAAAAAGGCTTGTGGAAAGCGTTGAAGATCTAAAAACATTAGCTGGATTTGTCAAAACCATTGCCAATGGATTACCCAACTTTGTTCGTGAAACCGAATACATCAGTCTGGCAGACCAAAAAGACTATGCTTTTTACGATGGAGACATCAAATCCAGCGATGTAAAAGGCAACATTCCTATAAATGATTACAGAAAAGTCACCAATGAATATATATCGCCACAATCCACTGCGAAATGGACTAAATACAACAGAGAAGCCTATTTTGCTGGTGCTTTGGCAAGATATAACAACAATTATAAACAACTGACACCTTTCTCTTATGCTGTTGGTAAAGATTTAGGACTCGATGGCGTAAGCTATAATCCTTTTATGAACAATGTTGCCCAGGTTGTGGAAGTTGTCTTTGCTGTAGAAAGATCCATCCAGATCATTGATGATCTTCTTGGCAATGGAATGAAAGAAGAAGACAATTCTTTCAAGAGAAGAGCAGGTCAAGGCGTTGGTGCAGTAGAAGTACCAAGAGGAATTCTCTTCCATGACTACACTTACGACGAAAAAGGAAAATGCGTAAAAGCCAATTGCATCATTCCTACAAACCAAAATCATGCCAACATCCAGTTGGACATGGAAAAGCTTGTTCCTGAATTTAAACATGAAGGAAAAGATGAGCTACAGTTCAAACTGGAAATGCTTGTCAGAGCTTATGACCCTTGTGTTTCCTGTTCAACACACTTTATGAAAGTCAAATTTATATAATGCAGACTTTCCTTGGCAGAGGCGGGGTTATTCCCGCCTTTTTTGGGAAAAGATAAAGCATGAATCCCAATATCCCTTTGATTGTTGGAATAGGAAATCCCTTGATGGGAGATGATGGGATTGGCCCTTATGTCATAGAAAAATTGCAAGAAAAGCACCCTGATTGGGAATTTTTAGAACTGCATACCCCAGGATATACTATACTAAGCTATATCCAAGAAAAAAAAAGTCTGATTCTGGTCGATGCAGCCGACTTTGGAGGGAAGCCAGGCGAAATCAGAAGGGTTAAAAGAGAACAAGTCCAAAGCATAAAAGAACCCTGTTCCTTGAATCTGCATGGAGCTGATATTCTTACTGTTTTGGAAAATGCACCTTCCTGGGGCATATTCATAGACAATGTCATCCTCTATTGCATCCAGATCGAATCCATCCATCCAGGGCATTCACTAAGCCATCTCCTTAAAGCCTCAGCCATAGAAGTAATTAGCAGCATTGAAAGAGATATGCTGAATTTTAGGATGCAGGCAATATCTTAAAAAAACTTCCCAACCCATTTTTACGCAGGGTTTTGCCCCATAGCTTTCAATTTAAGATATAAGGCTATGCTATTTATAAACTTAAACCTAAACCTCATACTTGTTAACTTTTCGATGCAAATCTTTACACTGAAAGGGTTTTATATACTAGCCCATTGGGTAAAGATTTAAGAGAACAGTGTTGTGGGTAAAATTTGGAGTAAGAAAGATGCCTATGTTTCCAGAAAAGCATGTTGTTTCAGGGAGATACCATATTCTTCAAAGTTATCCTGATTCCTATTTTTATGGTTTTTTACATGAAGCAATGGATAAGAGGAAAGACAATTCTTCTGTGCGCCTGGCTTTATTGCATAACCATCTCCATTCCTATAAAAATCAGAATTTTCCTAAAAGCTTTTTTCTGCCTTTAGAAGCAGGACAGGCAGGGGAAGTGCCTTTTGTTGTCTTTCCCAAAGAGAAAAAAATAAGCTTTGGCGATTTTATTTCTTCTATACAAGGACAACCTAGAAAAAGAGACCGATTTTTTCTAAAGCTCCTGGACTGGATATACAATCTGCATCTTCAGTCTTTTACCATGCCTTATCTAAACCCTGATTTGATTTTTGTGGATGAATCTTCTCCTTATGTCTTAGGCCCTTTTGATTTTGTTATGGAGAAGCTCGACCCTAGCATAGATGAAATAAGGCGTTTTTTCTCTCCAAGGTATTTAGGCCGATCTTATAACACGAATATTAAGCTAGGGCCAATGGATGATTACTATCCTTTTTTTGTCATGTTTTTAGAAGCACTACAAGGCAGCATGGTTTCCTGGGATAGCATGAGCTGCCATCTTAGAATACAAGAAGACAAAATTCCCATTGAATACCAGTGGATGATGGAATATCTTTCTGTTAAAAAAATGCCAGAAAAAGAAGAAGATCTCTACTTAAAAGTGCGTTCCTTCCTGGAAGCAAGACTAGGCTGGAGCTTAAGAATACAAGGAAGACCAGGACATCTGAAATCTACTTTTTTATGGGATGGACAGGAAAAAATTTTTCCTGCTGTTTATAAAATCCCCTACACAACCAGCAGGATTTCCCTGGAGTTTATCGAAGAGATACCAGACGAGCAAGAAAACGATTGCTGCTATCACCTATGCGATATTCAGACAACCCCTGGGGCTTTTTTCCATAGATACGAAAGCAATCGTATAAATTGGCTTGCTGTGGAGGACACGGCAGATTCTAAAATAGAATTGGAATATGAACAGAAAACAAAAGTAGAGATGATTCTATCTATACCCAAAAATTGCAATCCTGATGTTATGCTGAATAAAAAAATCTGGGAAGGTTTCAAAAGCATCTCTCTAAAAGAAAGCAAAATAGCATTTTCTTCCTGGATTTCTCCTCAAAGTTCTGTTTATATCCAAATAAATCCTGGAAATGGGTTTGAGATCGCCTCCTGGAGTGTGGATGGCATTCCTAAGTTTGAGATGCAAAACAGCATTTCTTTAGATCCTTCTTACAGAGTACGCCAGGTACATTGTCAAATCAAGTCTTCTGGCGGATCATGGACAGCAGGAATAGTGTTTTTATCTTTTCTCCTTGTATCCTTGATAGTGGGAGTATCCTGGCTTTGCTACCCCTATTTTTTGAAGAAAGAAAATGAAAAAATCGTTCCAAAACCCCATAAAATCTTGTCTGTGGATATTCCTGAGAGCAAACAGCAAGAAAATCTGCTTCCATTGGAGAAGAATGCACAAGGGTTTATGGAATATAAGAGAAAACAGGATGGCATGGTTATGGTGGAAATACCAGAAGGCAAATCCCACTTAAAGATGGGCAACCAGCCAGTGAAAGAGTATGTTCATGATACATATTGGATAGACAAATATGAAGTCACTTATGGGCAATTTTTAAAATTTTTGAATGCTGAAAAAATCGAGGTTGCAGTCCATGAAGAAAAAATGTATTCTATCCAATATGATGGCACTTTATATATCCCTGGCTCAAATTTTGATGCAGCAAAGCCTGTAACCAATGTCAGCCTTGATTTAGCCAAGAAATATGCCCGATGGGCAGGAGCGGATTTGCCTACAGAAGCAGAATGGTGCAAAGCTGCTTCCTGGCATGAAGAAAAGCAAATGCAATACGACTATCCCTGGGGCAACAAAAAGCCTGACTCCCGCTCTTTATCTAAATATTTGAATTCCATAGAAAATGGAAAGAAAATAGGAAAAGCTGATATGGCAGAAGAAGGCAAATCTCCTTACGGCCTTTTCAATATGGCAGGAAATGCAGGCGAATTTTGCAGGGTTTCTTCTGCAAGCAACGAATACATTGTCAAAGGTGGCTCTTTTTATGAAAGCATAAACCATTGTCAGGTATATTTTCAACAGCACATTGGGCCAGAAAAAAAATATCCCCAAATTGGATTTCGCTGTGTTATTCGTAAAAAAATAGAATAATGGAGAATATCATTGTCTAAAAGCTTGGGTAAAAAATATTTATATCAAGGTATGGATTGGGAGAGCTTTGAAGAAAAATTAGAAACCCTCTCTTTACAGCAAAGCCTGTGGGATAGCTTTAAAAATGGAGCAAAAAAGTGCTTCCAATTTCTAGGTGTTGCATTTTTGGTTATTCTTGCTATTCTTTTGCTTTATAGCTATCAGAATCAGGAATATGTCTGGCAAAAATATCTGAATCCACAGGAAACAGAAAAAACAGCAGAGACTGATACGTCTGCAATCCCCCAGGAAATGGGGCAAATGCTTTATGAATACCATCAGCAAATGATTAAGCATATAAATCAAAAATACCAGGAGATCCACTTACAGCTCATTAAACTGCAATCTAGCGTAAAAGAAAGCTCTCAGGAAAAAACAAAACTGCAAGAAATCTTGAAAGAGGTTCAGTCTATTAAATTGCAATCTAGCATAAAAGAAGACTCCCAGGAAAAAACAAAACTGCAAGAAATTTTGAAAGAAGTTCAAGATCTAAAGCGAGAAAGCAAAGAAAATAGCCAAAAGTATATTGCTTTACAATCCCAAAAAGACAATAGCGAATCTATAGCAAAAGAACAGAAAGCCTGGAAAGATGAAATCAAAAAAAGTACAGAGCAAATCCTTGCCCTTCAGACTTTATTAAAAGAATGGCAGCTTTTCATTAAAAGCAATGGGCAAAAAGTCGAGGAATACCAGCAAAAGCCCAAAGAATCCTTAGCCGAAAAAACAAATGCAGAAAATATCCAGATGTACCATTATAGAACTTTATTTCCCCCTTCTATTTTGGTATATCTGCCGCAAAACTATCATAAATTTTTTCTTGGCTTCCAGATAGCAAATCGTCCTTATACAGTAAAAGAAAAATACTACCTTTACCAAAATTTTATAGCAAAAGGATGGTATCAAATACGTCTGGAAAACTGGTATAAAAGAGAGTATTATATTAAAATTCTATATTCTTATCCATTTGATCTTTTGCCATCAGACTATAAGATTCTAGAGTTGACTGCGGACTACTCTATGCCTCAAAACATAAAGACATTACGATCTTTTCCTGTAGACGAAATTTTAAATACAGACCCAGGCTATGGTTTTGTTGAGCTTCTCAAAAGAGAATTTTAGGAATCAGTTGAGACGAATATACAAATTATGCGAATGAATTTTTTATAAAAACTATTCGTGCCATTCGAGCATTCGTCTTATTCGTGATAGAAATCTTTGCTTTTTCGGCAAACATCTAACTTCTTAATTTTTATACCTCTGGTGGATTCCGCGTATAAAAAAAAAGACCCAATCTAAAAATTTTTGTAGTATTTTTCTGTTATTGAAAATAAGATTTGGTAAAATAGATATTGTTTTTCTTGACAACATCATATCTCATAAGATCTTCTTGAAGGCGATGATTCTATGAATGAAAATCCTTGTTTGGTAATAAAATATTGGGGGGTAAGAGGAAGCATCCCTTGCCCTTTATTGCCTGATCAAATCAAAGCAAAGCAAATTGCCTTGATCCATAAAATGATCCAAGATGGTGGTATGGAAACAATTTTGGGAAAAAATCCTTCTGGCGAGCAGATAGAACAATATCTTGCGACTTTGCCAACCTCTATTTCCAGTACTTATGGAGGCGATACCACTTGTTTTGAAATCCAGGCAAAAAATTCTCCTTTAATCATTTTAGATGCAGGAACAGGCATTCGCATGCTTGGCAGAACTCTTTTGGCGAGACTCTTTAGCGAACAAAATCTAAACCCTCTCAGTGCCAATTCTGAAACAGCGCAGGATATCCATTTGTTTTTTACCCACTACCATTGGGATCATATTCAGGGATTTCCTTTTTTTGCGCCAGCTTTTGTGCCAGGAAAGAAAAAAGTGGGTATGCATTTTTATGGCAAAAGAGATGCCAGAGTAGAGCTCTCTGAAGTACTAAAAGGCCAGCAGCAGTTTCCGAATTTCCCTGTGATTTGGGAAGATATGCCTTGCCAGAAACATTATCTGGAATTGAGAAGGCTCAATCCCAGGAAAATAAAGCTAGGCGAGTTAGAAATCAGCTATCAGGAACTCACTCATCCTGATTTTGTCTTTGCTTACCGTTTTGAAGTCGGGGGAAAAGCATTTGTTTGTGCTACAGACACAGAACACAAGGACACTCCTGATCCCAGGCTGGTAAAACTAGCCCAGGATGCTGATATATTATACTATGACGCACATTATACACCTGAAGAATATAGAGGAACACCTGGATCTCTTACAGGTGCGATGAATAAATTCGATTGGGGGCATAGTACATACGAGTGGGGAATCAAGAACGCATTGGCTGCTAATGTCAAGACAGTGGTATTGGGGCATCACGAACCGCTTCGCGATGATTTCCAATTGCAAGAACTATGGGAACGAGCACTCTCTTATACGGAAAAACAGCTAAAAATGCCTCAAAATGCAGATAAAAAGTTAGAAGTAGTAATGGCTTATCAAGGGTTGGAGCACAAACTTTATGCAAAATTCGATGAAAGTTTACATCAAGAGAATAGATAAATCCTTGCCTTTGCCTGTTTATTATACAGAAGGATCTGTAGGGTTTGATCTTTACTCGCGTTTAGATATTTTAATTCCGCCTAAAAGTTTGTATCGCATTCCTACCAATCTTGTGATTGAAGTCAACCTAGGCTATATGCTTTTTATCAAAGACCGATCTAGCACAGCCAATAAAGGTCTTTTTGCTACAGCAGGCATTGTAGACCAGGATTTTTGTGGGCCAGAAGATGAAATCCTTTTTCAGGTATACAATTTTAAAGACGAGCCTGTAATCATATCCAGAGGCGAGCGCATTGCACAAGGCGTTTTTGTCCAGATTGCAAAAGCATCCTGGCAAGAAGACGAGATGCTCTCTAAGAAAAACAGAGGAGGATTTGGCTCAACAGGCGATGCAGATTTTAAATAAAGCACTTGTGGTTTCGGCACTTACTCCAAGACAAAGAGAGTTCATCATGGGAATCCAATCTGTTTTTAAAAATGCCAGGGTTTCTGGAATTGTTACTATTTCAGGGCAGATCAAAAGATCTATTGATGAAGAGATAGATCTTTTTGGTGGAGATTCTGCTCAGATTGAGCGAATCAAAAAAACTATAGGAATCGGCACAAGGTATATAACCGATGAAAAAACCACTACCTATGATCTGACCAGGGAAGCTGTTTCAAAGCTCATGGAAATGGCACACCTTAAGCCAGGAGAAATCGAAGGCATAGTGTTTGTGACACAAACCCCTGATTATAGAATGCCAGGGAACTCCCATCTCCTGCACAGAGAGTTTGGTTTTCCTAAAAGCTGCGTAGCCTTTGATGTTAGCCTGGGCTGTTCTGGATATATTTATGGACTATGGCTGGCATTCAGCATTCTGGCTTCCAGCAAATGCCAAAAAATTTTGCTTTGCGTAGGGGATACCTTAAGCAAAATAGTCAATAAAAAAGATAGAGCCTGCGCTCCTATTTTCGGAGATGCTTCAAGTGCCACTTTAATAGAGAAAACTCCAGAAGAATCCCCTACTTATTTCATTCTCTACTCAGATGGATCTGGGTTTGGACAAATGATTCAGCCAGCAGGCGGATACAGGCTTCCTTTTTCGCTAGAAACCCAAAAAGAATCCGCAGATAAAGATGGTAATATAAGAAACTTAGAAAATTTCTATATGAATGGGTTTGAGGTTTTTAGCTTTACCATGACAGAGCAGCCGCCTCTTTTAGAAGAAATATTGCTATACTCGCAAAAAAACATAGAAGACATTGACTATTTCATATTGCATCAGGCCAATACCTATATTATCAAAACAATTGTCCGAAAAGCCAAAATACCCATTTCCAAAGTCCCCTATAAAACCTTTGAAACATTAGGAAACCATTCTTGTGCCTCAATACCAGCCACTATCTGCCACGAGCTATATGATAAAGTCTCAAAACAAAATTTGCAGCTTGTTCTCCAAGGCTTTGGATCAGGTCTTTCCTGGGGTGCATGCTCTCTCAATGTGAACAATATCCTCTGTCCTAGCGTGGAATTTTATAAAAGCAAATAATATGACAACTTCACACTTCCAACACGCCAAAATTACAGGCATATCTGCTGTTGTCCCAGACTATAAAAAATCCATTGATGATGAAATCGAATATTTTCAGCAAGATCGGAAAAAGCTGGAACGGGCAAAAAAGATGGTTGGTTTTGGTACACGATACGTTGCCCCCAAAGGCTGTACAACTGTGGATCTATGCCAGTCTGCTGCCTTACTTTTGCTCCAGGGGATGAACATAAATGTCCAGGATATAGATGCCCTGGTATTCATGATCCAAAAGCCTGATTTTTCTCATCCTGGCTCTTCTTCCCTTGTGCATAAATTTCTCGGATTACCGACGACATGCGCTGCTTTCGATGTAAACCAGGGATGCGCAGGGTATGTCTATGGACTTTGGCTCTCAAGCTCCTTGATTGAAAGCAAAGCATGTAAAAAAATCTTGCTTCTGGCAGGGGATAACCCCAGCACGACTACAGGTACAAATCGTATAACAGAGCCTGTTTTTGGGGATGCAGGGACAGCTACCCTTATCGAATATACCCAGGAGGAATGCAGCTCCTATTTTTCTTTAGGAGCGGATGGCAAAGGATATGACTCTTTGCTTGTTCCTTCTAGCGGAGAAAGGCTTCCTGTGGATAGAGACATTTTAGATCTTAGCATTGATGATGGAAAAGGAAATCTATGGAAATTAAACCAATGCTTCATGAATGGAATGGACATCTTTCATTTCACTTTATCCATTGTGCCTGAAAATATTAAGGAAGTTTTGCAGTTGGCTTCTTTAACCCAGGAAAGCATAGATTTTTTAGTTCTCCACCAGGCAAACAAGCAAATCGTGGAAACAGTAGGAATGAAATCAGGTTTTAGTAGCAAACAGTATTCCAGCGAAACGTTCAGCACCTATGGCAACCAATCTACAGCATCTGTGCCTTCCTGTATATGCCATTTGCTTAAAGATAAAGTATCCCAAGGTAAGCAAAAATTACTACTCTCTGGCTTTGGGATTGGCCTGTCTTGGGGAAGCTGTATAGTGGATTTAAACCATATCTATTGTTCTGGAATTGCATTGCAAAAATTCGATAGCATTCGATCTCGTGAAGAAGAAATCCAACATTGGATCAATAAAATCCTTGGGAAATCGAATTCCTGAGAAAAACTTTAGGAGCAGAAAGAATATGAGTGAATTCATTGAAGAATTGACAATTGAACAGTTTGAAGAAGGCGAGCAGTTGATTGAGGTCTTGGAAAAAGAAATTTTAAGCAAAGGTGCATGGGCAACCATTCTCTACCTTTATCGCGAAAAAGACAGAAAAACCATGGAATTTAAAGA
>JABWCH010000245.1 GCA_013359215.1 Candidatus Brocadiia bacterium
TGAAATGCGCATTTTTATCTCTTGTCTTACAAATAGTTAAGTTAAGTTTGATAAATTATGTGTAAAGAGTCCGTACAATCTTTAATTATCAGAGACTAAAGAATGCCTTCATAACTCCTATTGTTTTTAAATTATTTTTATACTATAGGTTACAAAATATGAAAATACGTTGCTTAGTTTTTTTATTGCTCGTTTTTGTCTGGTGGTTTTTATCAGAAGGAGATTTTTCTTCCTGGACAGTAGGAATACCATCCACTTTTCTTGTAAGCTTCTTCCTTTTCCATTATCTACCGCCAAATAGACCTCATGTCAAGATTTTTTCTTTTTTGGCTTTTATCCCCTATTTTTTATACCAATCTTTCTGTTCTGGCATGGATATAGCAAAACGGCTATGCCAGCCTTCTTTGCCTATCCAGCCAGAAGTCTGGCGGTTTTCTTTTCGCGAAATGCCTGATAAGCCTAAATATTTTATGGCTGCAATATTAAGCCTTATGCCTGGGACTTTAAGTATGGAAATTTACACAGACCATCTAATCATCCACAGCCTGATTTATACAGAAAGCCAGGAAGCAGAAACGCGAGATTTAGAAAGACGGATTGCCAGAATTTTCGGCATACAACTATCCAAGGAGACTCTTGCATGAACTATATTTTAATAGGAATATGTATTTTGCTTGTTCTGAATATTTTTCTTGGTTTATTTCGCTTAAAGCAAGGCCCTGGAAATGTAGATCGGCTGATTGTAGCACAATTTTTCGGGACAAAGGCTGTTGCTCTGCTTTTGATTTTCTCTTACTTATCGCAAAATGGTATGCTAAGAGATGTGGCACTTGCTTTTACTCTTTTAAGCCTTATCGCGACTCTTGCCTTTACTCGCATGAGCTATGATTTAGAAGCAAAAGATAAGGCATCTTCTCTTGAAGGAGAAAATAAATGAGTGTTTTTCTAGGTATCTTATGCTCTGCCATGGCCTTAGTTGCCGCCTTTTTTTTCTGCATGGCAACTTTAGGATTGTTGCGATTTCCCGATGTTTACACAAGACTTCATGCTGTTACTAAAGCCGATAACCTTGGATTAGGGCTTATTGCTATTAGCATGGCTTTGCAGTCAGAAAATATTGCGATAGCATGCAAAATTCTATTTATCTGGATATTGGCAATGGCAGGAAGTACTGTGGGTTGTCATCTTTTAGCACGGTTGTCTTTCAGGGGAGGACAAAAGCCATGGAAAAAAACATAAAATATTGGGAATTTGCTTTAGATATTTCGCTTGTTGTATGCCTTTTATGGCTGGCTTACCAAATCATGGCACAATCTGATCTCTTCCACTCTATTGTATTGTTCATGATTTTTGGCCTTGTAGCGGCTCTGTCGTGGGCAAGGTTGCAGGCAGTGGATGTTGCTCTTGCAGAAGCAGCTATTGGAGCAGGTGTTACAGGTGCTCTTTTGCTGCAAGCTTATAAAAAAATAGGAAATGAAAAAGAACAGGAGGATATTGGCTGTGACAAATGAAAGGAATATAGCAACAAAAATTATAGTCAAGTTTATGTTTTTCCTTATGGCACTTACATTGGTGGGTATTGCCTGGACTGCTCCAGCAGAAAACAGCTATATTTCCCAGGCAGCAACCCATAGGGTTAAGGAAGCGGGAGTAGAAAGCCCTGTCACTGCTGTGCTAATTCATTTCCGTGGCTATGATACCTTACTTGAGGTGACAGTCATGTTTCTGGTTGCTATAGGTGCTATGGCTGTAGGCACAAGCAAAGAGGATCATCAGCCTTCTTTATTGATAGCCCCTGATGAAAAGCTTTTAGCAAAACCCATGATTCGTATTCTTCTGCCTGTCATGCTTACGGTAAGCATATACTATCTCTGGGCAGGTGCTAAAAAAGCTGGTGGTGCATTCCAGGCAGGGACTATTTTAGGGGCTATGGGGATTATGCTTTTTCTAGCACAAAAGCTTTATGCTAGAGAAAAAGAATCGGTTTTATGGCGAATCCTTTTAGTTTCAGGCCCATTCACATTTTTAACAGTATCCTTTATAAGCATTTTTTTTGATAATGCTTTTTTAGAGTATCCCCAGTCTATCAATTCTCAGCTTATCTTCATTATTGAAACTATGGTTAAGATCTCTACAGGAGCGATCTTTTGTATCCTTTTTACCCGTGCCAGAAGTCTTTCATTTTTAGAGAAAACACAATGAACCCAAATATGCTATATGTAATGGCAGGTATTGTAGTCCTCTGTATTGGATTAGAAGGCATCCTGACAAGCAAAGTCTGGATAAAAAAAATTTTGGGGCTGAATCTGTTAGGAACGGGCGTTTTTTTGGTTCTGATTGCCTTTGGGAAAAGGTCAGGACAGGAATGCGACCCTATTATGCAATCTCTTGTTCTTACGGGAATTGTCATTTCCGTAAGCGTTACTGCTTTAGCCCTGGCTCTGCTTCAAAAGATTGTTAGTTTTGGCTCTGATAGCAAGGAGGAAAAAACATGAGCCATAGTATGATTTTTCCTGTTGTTGTTCCTTTATTTAGTGCTTTTTTTATTTTTGCCTTAGGGAACAAAGTCAATTTACTTTTTTTGCTATTTTTTTCTCTTTCCAGTTTAGGCTCTGTTTTGTTCCTATTGCAAAACACACTCTCTTCAGGGCCATTAAAATATCATATTGCAGGATGGGGCGCACCCCTGGGGATTGATCTCTACAACGATGGCTTGAGCATGGTCTGGATGGTTGGAACTTCTGTCATTTTTTTCCTGATTCTTCTCTATTCCCACAGCTATTGGAAAAGCAAAGAATATCCTCAAAAGATCAAGAATGCCTTTTATCCTCTTGTTTTTGCCCTATGGTCTGGAATGAATGCTCTGTTCTTGAGTTCTGATATTTTTAATCTTTACGTTACTTTGGAGGTTCTCACTCTAACCGCAGTCCCCATGGTAGCCCTTTCTAATAAAAAGGCAGCAGTTCTGGCATCCTTAAGGTATTTGATTATTGCCGTAACTGGCTCTTTGCTTTATTTGTTAGGCGTAGCTTTTTTGTATGTTGGTTGGGGTACTTTGGACATTAGCCTTTTAACCAAGTTGGTTACTCCATCCCCCTTAAGCTGGGGCGCATTAGCCCTCATGACAATAGGGCTTATCGCAAAGACAGCCTTATTTCCTTTCTATTTCTGGCTTCCCCCTGCCCATTCACAAGCACCTTCACCTGTTAGTGCTATTTTATCTGCGTTGGTTATCAAAGGGCCTTATTATATTTTAATTCGCTTCTGGAATACCATCTTTCTCAATATACAAAACCCAATGATAGACTATTTGCTTGGATTTTTGGGGGCTATCGCCATACTTTGGGGTGCTTTCCAAGCTTTACGGCAAGATAGGCTAAAGCTGTTGATTGCGTATTCTACTGTGGCACAAATCGGGTATCTCTTTCTCTTTTTTCCTTTGGCTATAAACAATAGAAATATTTGGGAAATCGCTATTGTTTTCGCTTTAGCCCATGCTTTTGCTAAATCAGCACTATTTTTGGTCGCAGGGAATATTCTTTGCCTTTATGAAAAAGACACGATCAGCCAACTCGAAGGCTCTCACCCCTACCTTGGCCCTAGTTTCTTCATCTTTGGACTCGCAGGGTTGAGCATCATGGGCATACCGTTTAGCGGCGGCTTTGTAGGAAAATGGAATATATTGTACACAGCCATCACAACGCAACAAATAGGATGGATTCTTGTGGTTATCCTGGGAAGCTTGCTTTCCTACGCCTATATTCTAAAAATCATCAAATATAGCTTTTCTCAAAAACAATGGCAGGAAAAGAAAAAAAATCCCATCACGTTTTCCATGAACTTTACTGCCTTGCTTCTTGCCTCTATTTCTTTCATCATGGGATTCTTTTTTCTATCTATCATTCACTTAATATCCATAGGATCTCCTTTTGGGGAATAATAAAAGAGAGGAATTGGATTATGATATGGGATCAATACTTGCCCCTGATAATGTTTTTGATTTCCTTTGTAGTTGGACTGCTCATCTTTTGTATTTCTGATAGCCAGCATCGTCTGCGTATCTTTCTCAACTTAATCGGGGCTATTTCCAAGCTTTTTTTAATAGCATATATGTTTTGGGGGGTATACCAAGAACACCATTACGAATACCGCTTGCCTGTTTTCCCTGGAATCGATTTCGTTCTGGCGGCGGATTCGCTTTCGCTCCTTTTTATGGGGCTTTCCATACTATTATGGCTATTGACAACAATCTACGCCATTGGCTATCTGGAACACTCACCCCACCAAAGCCGTTTTTTTGCTTTCTTTAGCCTTTGCGTTTCCTCCACTATGGGAATTGCCATGGCAGGAAATCTTTTTACTTTATTTTTATTCTATGAACTTTTGACTATTTCGACTTATCCCCTTGTGGTTCATAGAGGTACAGAAAAAGCACTAGAAGGAGGAATGACATACATTAAATACGCTTTGACTGCGGGCATACCCTGTCTTATAGGAATCGTATGGCTACATACTTTGACTGGAGACAGAAGCTTTCATGAAACAGGGTATCTATCCAGCCTGGGCGAAGAACACTATACTGCGTTAAGAATCATTTTTTGCCTCTTGGTCGCAGGCTTTGGCGTTAAAGCCGCGATTGTTCCTTTGCATGGATGGCTGGCAAAAGCCATGGTCGCACCAGCACCCGTTAGTGCTTTGCTCCACGCTGTTGCTGTTGTCAAGGCAGGGGCTTTTGCCCTGATTCGCCTAGTGTATGATGTTTATGGAGTCTCTTTTTTGCAAAACCTTGGACTGGACTTTCCCCTCTTATGCCTTGCCTCTTTAACGATAATTTATGGATCTATATGCGCTTTGCGCCAAAACGATCTTAAAAAATGCCTTGCTTTTTCTACAGTCAGCCAGGTTTCCTATATCATACTAGGAATTTCCCTATTTGGGACGCTTTCTACTATTGGCGGAGTAGTGCATCTTGTACACCAGGGGCTTATGAAAATTACCATGTTTTTTGGTGCAGGCAACCTTGCTGAAACTTTAGGAATCCATAAAATTGATGAAATGGATGGAGTCGGCAGGCGAATGCCTGGGACAATGATTGCGTTTAGCGTAGCGGCCCTGGGCATGATTGGACTGCCGCCGATGGCAGGCTTTGTGACGAAATGGTATCTAGGGCTTGGTGTCTTGGAATCAGGAAGCTATTGGGTAATTGCTGTTTTGCTTTCTAGCAGCTTTTTAAACTGCGCTTACTTTTTGCCCATTCTCTATAGAGCCTGGTTTAAAAAAGCCCAAGGGGACTTTGAAGAAAAGAAAGAAGCGTCTGTCTGGGAAACATCCCCTGCTTTGCTTTTCCCTCCTATAGCAACTGCGACATTGGCTTTTTCTGTTGGTTTTATGGTGTATTCATCCGTAGGGCCGCTGGCATGGATTAAAATGTTAGCCAATAGAGAATATGGCTATTTCATGGTATACCCTATACCTTATAATCTGACTTTAAGCAATAATATAGGCAACTTTATCCTTTTTGTTTTTGTCTTATCGACATTGTTGCTACTACTGCGTAAATTTTTGGATAAAGTTCTGTTTTTTGCCCTTCCTTTTGTTTGCTCTTTTTTCCTTTATTTGGGAATTTTCCAAAACGACTTTTTTCTGGACTTCCCTCAGTATTTATTTGGACTCAAGATTGCTATAAATCCATCCAATCGTATTTTTGTAATTCTGATTTCCATTCTTTGGACAGCAAGTGCTTTTTATTCATATAGTTATATGTCGCATACCCCAAACCGTCTGCGCTATAGCTTTTGCTTTCTTTTGAGTTTTTTAGGAAATTTAGGAATTGTTCTTGTTGAGGATATACCTGGATTCTATTTTTGTTATGTTTTGATGACATTTGCAGCTTATGGCTTGATTGTACACGATGGGACAAAGCCATCTCAAAAGGCGGGGATTGTGTATCTTGTTTTGTCTATATTGGGAGAGTCTATGATTTTAGTGGGTTTTCTATGGGTTGTCTCCTATACCCAGGTCATGGAAATTGCCCAGATTTCTTCTATAATCCATACGCTTCCAGGCCACGAAATTTTGCTTGGCCTTTTTGTAGTAGGCTTTGGAATCAAGATGGGATTTGTTCCTCTCCATGTTTGGCTTCCCCTGGCGCATCCTTGCGCACCTACGCCTGCAAGTGCTGTATTAAGCGGGTCAATCATCAAAGCAGGAATGTTTGGCTTTTTGCGTTTTTTGCCCTTAGGAATTGCAGAATTGCCTGTTTTGGGTACTGTGTTTGTATTCTGGGGATTGGGGACATGCTTTTATGCTGCTTTAGTTGGCTGCACCCAGGAAAAGCCCAAAACGATTCTGGCCTATTCCAGCATAAGCCAGATGGGACTGGCTGCTATGGCCTTAGGGATGATACTGCTAAAGCCTGAACTCTCTGTTTTTATACAAACCGCTCTGGCCTTTTTCCTCGTTCACCACGCCTTAGTGAAAAGCAGCTTGTTTCTTGGCGTGGGAATGCCATCGAGTGCTAAAAAAATCGTATTGCCTGGTCTGGCTCTTTCTGCTTTGATGCTGGCTGGATTTCCCATGACATCAGGGGCTTTTGGAAAAACTTTTTTAAAAAATTGCGCAGTAGAAGCTCAGGTTTCTTCCTGGACAATTTTTTTTATGGGCATTACATCCTTCACAACAACTTTACTGATGAGCCGATTTCTCTTGCAAATAAAAGAAAAGCAGCCTGTATCTCATGAGCATTCTTCTGCTCTATGGCAATTCATTTCCTGGGGATTTCTGATTATATCAAGCCTTCTTTTTCCCTATTGTTTTGCCTTTGATGGACATCCTTTAAAGCTTGCATTTTCGGCTAAAGCCATCTTTAGTTCTTTATGGCCTGTATTAGCAGGAGCTTTTCTTGCCTGGTTTTTTCTCCGCTTCCCTAAAAAATTACCCAAGATTCCTGAAGGCGATCTGCTCTATATCTGGGAAGCTTTTGCCCATGTTTTCTTTAAAATAGTGAAAAAAATAGAATACCATCCTGTCAAAAAATGGACTCTCTTTTCTATGGTATCGTCAGAAACTCTATCAAAATACTCCCAGATCCCTTTATCCCTAGAAGCCCGTCTGCAATCGTTTTCTATTGCAATTGGCTTTGTTGTATTTTTATTTTTGGGACTATTTTTTAGTTTCTTTTTTTACTAAGCATTAGCTTGGCAAAGAGATTTTTATTTGGGGGAAAATTTTTATAAAAATTTTCCCCCAAACCCCCTTTAAAAATTTTTATATATTTATTTTTAAATAGGTTATGCTGAAAATAAGAATAAACTTTGCTTTAGAGTTTGCGAACAAAATAAAAAGCAGCAGCAAGAGCCATCAGAAGAAAAGATGCAGGCTCAGGGACAGAAGAAGGTGCTACGCCATAAGACAGGTTGTCATAAATAAAGCCATCGCTACTTTGAGAAAAGAATTTCAGGCTTGTGATGGCTTCGCCAGTAGCAGCCTGGATAGTCATGATCTGGTTGTAGTCCCTACCAGAGGAATGGCCTAAGAATGTACCACTAAGAACATCGTTGATATAAATATTCAATGTTGCATCTAAAGCTCCAAGGTGTACAGCAAACTGCATGACTCCGCCTTGCGAAAAATTAACACCCAGGGCATTCATCTGGGAGCTGTTGGTAATAGCACCATTAACATACAATCCATTTCCTGTTACTCTCCAGCTTGAATATACAGAATAGGTCCAGGCATTGTCCGCTGCATCAAAGATTTGGATATCGCTGTTAAACGTAGAATCATCGAAATTTTCTACATTGAGATTCGAGTTAAGACCTAATGCCTGGAGCTGTAATCCCCAATTCGAATTGACAGTAGAAGCATTGCTAGTAGAACCAAATTGATAATAATTGATGGTATAGGCTTGAACAACGCTCATAATAAAAAAGCAGCAAAGGGCGATAAGAATGTTTTTTTTCATATTGAAAACTCCTTTTTAAAAAAAATGAAAGATCTTGAGCTTCCTAAGTTTAACATTGTCAAAATAATTTGACAATGCTAAATTAAAAAAAATAAAAAACACATAAAGGAACACAAAAAGCGCATAAAAAATACATACCTAACCAGGATAAACCAGAAAAGCATTTTATCGCGAATTTCACGAATGACCGCATGGAACGAATGAATAATTTTATCTTTATTTCTTTATTAGACTTATTCGTATCATTCGTATCATTCGCGATTTCAATATTTTTTTTCTGTCTGTGAAAAACCTTTACACTTTTACACGAGCCACTATGTTACGCTTCGCGTAACTTTTTTCATGATGAAACTTTAGGGATAAGGAGAGCGTAGTGCAAGCCTTATGTAAGGAATCAAAAATAGTACCGCCTGGCAAATCAAAAAATTGGATTCGACTCTTGAGCCTGGCGCAAAAAGAACAATGGGATACCTGTTTTTTTGAT
>JABWCH010000246.1 GCA_013359215.1 Candidatus Brocadiia bacterium
AAAACTAAATAGAGTCAAGATTTTAATCGTTTGCAAGATAGATATATATTGTATTTCAATATGTTAAGAATACCTGCGTAACTCCTATTATTTAATTCTTGTCGCTAAACTAGAGTTCTAACCTATGCTTTTAAAAATACTTTCACTGTTGTCAACTATTGCATTTCTTGTTATTATTATGATTATTGCTGTTTTTTGAAGAAAAATGACTACATTTTGAAAGGCAGAATAAAAATGCAACTGCTTCGAATACAAATTCCTGAATTTCGAGTTTTAAAGAATATAGATATAGATTTCCCCAAAGACTTTAGCCCGCAAATTTTTCCTATAGGCAGTGAAAATGGGGGAGGCAAGAGTACCCTGTTACAATTGGTCTTTACTTTATTGCATTGCCCTTTTCATGAAGAAAGATTGCCCTATCTCGTGAATATACTCCAAAGCTATGATTTCCCTGAAAGCGATGAACTCATCAAGCTGGCAGGCTTTGAAATTTTGGATAAAGAAAAAACAGTGACTCTGGAGTTTTTTTGCTGTGGGGATAGCTATATCCAAAAAAATTTAGGCAAGGATTACAGTTTTACAGCAATACCTGAGCTAAAAGAAATAAAAAACAGCATTGCGAACTTAGAGCATAAAATTGCTGATTTAAAGAATGCTATCAGCTCTAAAAACCCTTTAGATCAGCTAAATACAATGCTATCTTATACTATAAAATGTATTTTGACGAAAGAAAATGCAAAAGAATTAATCGAAAGAGAAATACAAAAACAGGAATCTGATCTTTTAGAAATGAAAAATATTTATACCATTGTTTCACAGCTTTCTGAAGAAATCTTAAAATATCTACAGGATCATGATTATATATTTGTGAAAGAATTCTCCCCAAAAAATGAACAAAGGAAGAATGCTTTACTCTGCCACGCTGCTGGCTTAGAAAGAGAGGAAGCCAAGTCTTTTCTAAAAAAGATCTCGGACTGTGTCTTCCTAGCATCTCCTTCTACCCAGATGTACCTTTTTTTGGATAAAACCCAAAGAAACGCTTTCTTTAATGAAAATACAGATTCCAAAAGCAATTATTATTCTTATCTTTTAAAAGCTAAAAAATCCCTCCCTGGTTTTTTTATGTATGATTTTTATGCACTAAAAGGAATAATTGAAATCTTTGAAAAGATGCGCGATCTGGATTTTCGAGAAGCTATGGAAAAAGGGGAATATGGGAATCATTATAAAAATTTCCAAAATTCTTTGAACTCTTTACTATCTTCAAAAAAAATAACCTTAAACTATGATTTTTCTAATATTATTTGCAAAATTTATAAAGAAAATAAGGACATAGAGATAGGTACTGAAGATTTGAGCCATGGAGAGCTAAGGTGTCTGAGCATTTATATGTGGCTGCTATTTAAATGCAGCCCTTCCCATTCCATCGTGCTAATGGATGAAATCGAAATCGCCCTTCATCCTGACTGGCAATATAAAATCATTACAGATTTGATAGAATGGAATCCTGGTAATCAATATATTCTGGGAACACACTCCTATGAAGTCTGTCAGGCTTTGACTCCTCGCCATGTAAAAGATTTGTACCCGAAATTGAAAAAAGATACTGACGGAAAATAAGATGGGATTAAATAAAGAACAGCTAGAACAGCATTGTAAAAATATTTTACAACAGCGGGAAATCATGGATAGGATTGTCATACTCTGTGAAGGCAATCCTTTGCCTATAGGCTCTTAACACTGAACAATGTCACATTGAAGCCTCTGCTGCGTGCAAGCTTTCTTTCGGAATTATGTAAATCCTGGGAACTCTAAGGCTTATCAGGCATAAAACTTCATAAGGGATTGTGCCGATTTTTTGGCAAAGTTCTTCCAGGGGCAATACCATACCATCCATTTGTCCAAAAAGCAAAACATCATCACCATTGTATGCTGTACCCTGTGGGCCAATGTCTACCATGGTTTGATCCATACAAATATTTCCAGCGACAGGATAGCGTTGCCCACGAAGTATGACATCGGCCTTGTTGGATAGAAGGCGGCTATAGCCATCTCCATATCCAACAGGGAGGGTAATCATTCTTGTGGTTTGAGGTGTAACGAACGTATGGTTGTAGCTAATTCCTGTGCTTGCCTGCACTACCTTAAAATACGATACCTTGGTTTTGAAGGTCATCACAGGCAAAAGGAAGCGTCCGCCAAAGCAAGTTTCTGGTAAATAGCCATTAGGATTATAGCCGTAAAGCATGATCCCTGGCCGAACCATGTTAAAATGGGATTCTTTGTAGTTAAGAATGGCTGCTGAGTTTGCCAGGTGAATGAATTCAGGCTTTACCCCACGTTTTTCTACTTCCTTAAGTACAGATTGAAAGCGATCCAATTGCGTTAAGGTAAAGTCTCTATCGTTTTCTGCTTTGGCAAAGTGAGAGAAAACACCTTTGATTTGTAAGTTGGAAAGCTTTAAAACTTCATCGATAAAACCAGGGGCATTATGCCATTGTACTCCAATGCGTTCCATGCCTGTATCAATCTTTAAATGGATTTTGGCAATGCATCCTTTTTCTTTGGCTGCCTGAGAAATGGCTTGAGCCTTGGCAATGGAAGAGGTGCAAAGCTCGACATCGTAGGAAAGAAAGGAATGGATCTGCCAGCTATTCACCGCGCCTAAAACCACAATGGGTGCTTTGACTCCGCTTTCTCTTAAAAAGGCTGCTTCTTCTAAATAGGCTACGCCTAAAGCATCAACACCCAGAGAAACCAATTCCTTTGCAATTCGCTCTATACCATGCCCATAGGCATTGGCTTTTACCATAGCCATGATCTTTACATCAGATTGAATCTGGCTTTTCACGATTGCCAGGTTGTTGGCAAGATTGCTCAGAGAAATCTCTGCTCTTGTAGGTCTTGTTTGGTCTGTTAAAAGCATGGATATTCATCCTTTATGGCTTTTTATAAGAAATTCCATATAGCGGGTCTAAACCAGCGCAAAGGCGAAATCCTCGTGATACTTGCCTGACAAGGCTGGAAGAATGCCATACTGTTGAAATATTAGCCAGCCTTGAATCACTCCATCCAGAGCCTTTTACAGCAAAGAGCGTATTCGTTCCACCATATTTTTCTGTGCAGGTAAATTCAGAAACGCTTCCGCCCATATCATTTATGCCAAAAGGAGATTCATCGCATATAAAAGCAGGCATTTCGCGGGCAATAGGTTCTTGATAAGCCTGGTATATTCTAGCTCCTAGTATTTTGGCAAATTTAGGGTTAGGATAGTTCCCCCAAGGATATTCTCTTTGGTCAGCACCTCGTGCGGCTGCCTGCCACTCTTCTACTGTAGGCAGGCGAAATTTTACGCCCATTTCCTTAATAGACTCAGGAAGCCTTTCATTGTACCACTGGATGTATTCCTGTATTTGCTCATGGCTAACACCAAATACAGGCCAACTGGGTTCTCCTATACGAAGCGTAATTTCTCCGTCTCTGAAATGGAAAAGAGGTCTGTCAGGGAGAATCAGAGGAATTCTTTTGGCAATTTTTTCCTTTTGCCAGGGTAAAGGCCCGTGTACGCTTTTTAGGTATTCTAGCCAATCGCCTATAGTTGTTTCATAACGGCTCATGATATAGCCTGTAGTGTTTTGATGCCTGGTCTCTCCTGCCACAAATCCTCTTGGCACTATGACAAAATCGTATTTTTCTTTATCCCAGTCTTTTGGATAAGAAGGCAGGTGCAAATATATAGGATAAGCAAAGGGTTTGCCAAAGCTTTGCTCACGGAAGACCTTGAATGGAAAACGAATAGTAAAATATCCTGGTGCTTTGCAATATAGCATATAATCGCCTATATCCAGGAGAGTCTTGTTATCGCTTACTTTGCATTTTTCTTCTTCCACAAGATCATAAACAGAATTGCGTAAGAAATGCAAAGGTCTATTGTCCCATATCCAAAATACAGGCGCGTCTTCTATCACCTGAAAATAAGGATCAGAATAGACGCTGGCATCTAAAGTAAATTGGTGCAATTCCCAATTGCGCCATACAGTGCAGGAAACGCTTTTCTTTTTAGAAAGAGCTTGCTTTAAAGATTCTTCTGATAGAATATTGCTTTCGTCTATTTTTAAAAAACAATCGCCCTTTTGCAAAGGTGTATTCTGAGAAGGAAGTGATGTGAGCTTTACAAGATAGTCTACTTTGCCCTGGAAACTGCGGTGTGGCAAAAGGCTATATATAGAGCTGGCTCTTCCAAGAAAAGTATTGGTAAAATAAGAAAGCAATCGTTTTTTGTCATCTTGCGATAGGCGAGAGGTCTGAACCATCTTGATGACTCGATTGATCCATTTTTCTGTGTCTTTTGCTGCTTGTTCTTCGATCTGCTTTTTGTTGCGGATCAATACTTTTAAGCTTTCTTCGCATTCTTTTTTCTGTTCTTCCAAGATTTTGATGATTTCATCGCATTCTTTTCGCTTGTCTTCCATATCCTTCAAGAAAAAATCCTGGCGTTCTTTTTTTCTATTTTCCAGATCTTTAAAAATTTGCTCTAGCTGTTTCTTTATAGCTCGCTCTTTATCCAAGGTTTTGGAAATTTCATGGTCTCTGTTGAGAATTTGCAAACAACAAAGCAGCATATAGGCATCTATGTATTCAGGATGAATTTCCAGGCTACGAATCAAAGAATTCTGCGCAACAAAATAGTTGAGATTGAGCATTTGAAAAACAGCTTCCCACAGTAAATTCTGACAGCGCAGAAAGTTTTCCAGACTTTCCAGCTTTTGTTTTTTTTGCTGGTTTAAAGCCAGAAGATCTCCTGTTTTAGCATCAACAGGAACAAGCCTTTTCCTTCCATCTTGAGTATCTACAAACCGATAAAGATATACATGAGTAAAGATCGGATCTGTTTTAATCAAAACGGGTGCGTACTCGTCTAGTGCTTTTGTGTCTTTTTTCTGAATTTGCAAAGATTCTATGCGGAAAGGTCTTCGCTCTACTTCGCTTTCCGTAAGATTAATAAGCAATTGCAGCAAATGCAATAGATTTTTTTTATCTTCTTCTTTTTGGCCCATTTGCAATGCCTGCCTGTACAAAGGCAATACCTCAGCAGCAATAGCATTTCTGTATTTCTCTATTTGCATTTTACGCATTTTTGCAATAGCATCTTTTTCTATTTCTTTGCTTTCTTCACTGATGCCTTCTGTGTCTATAGT
Organism: Candidatus Brocadiia bacterium; assembly: GCA_013359215.1. Classification (GTDB taxonomy): domain Bacteria; phylum Planctomycetota; class Uabimicrobiia; order Uabimicrobiales; family JABWCH01; genus JABWCH01. Next base: position 5,199 of record JABWCH010000246.1, read on the forward strand.
AGTTGGAATAGCATCCAAAGCATTTCTATGGTTAGTCTGAAATTCTTTATAAATTTCCAAGGCTTTATTGCGTATCTCAAACAAAGCTTTATCTTTTTCAGCAGCAGGGTAAACAACAAAACTATAAAAAGACAAAGTCACAAGCAACAAAAAGGATATTGTAGATACAGCAACAATTCCCTGGTGTCTCAGTGCCTTTTTGTAAATTCTATATAAAAAGCCAGGCTTTTTTGCCTGTACGGGCTTATAATCCAAAAAGCAATCAATATCTTGAGCAAAAGCCTTGGCTGTCTGGTATCGGCGCAAAGGATTTTTTTCTAATGCTTTAAGACAAATTGCTTCAGCATCGCTCGCAAGCTTAGGCTTGATTTTTCTGATAGCAGGCTCTACATTCATGATTTTAGAAAGAATTTCCACCGAGGAAAGCCCTTCTACAAGAGATTGTCCTGTCAGAAGTTCATACAGAATCGCACCCAAAGAATATATATCCTGAAGAGCGGAAGGCTGATAGCCTTGCAACACTTCAGGAGACATATATACCAAAGTTCCTACGACTTCTCCGCTTTTGGTGAGATGGTGTTCTGATTTTGTATTTTTAGCCAGCCCAAAATCCATGAGATATGGCTTTTCATAGCGATCTATCATGATATTGCTTGGCTTGACATCGCGATGTATGATATTTCTTGTATGTGCGTGGTGCAAAGCGTATGCAATATCGCGCACAAGAACCAATGCCTGCCTTATGGCAAGAGGATTTTTTTGCTGGTATTGCTGCAAATTCATCCCTTCTATCAATTGCATGGCTATATAATGGTATTCACCCTCTTTTCCTACCTCATATATGGTAATAATATTGGGGTGATCCAAAGAAGAGGCTGATTTGGCTTCTTCCAGGAAGCGTTCTATCTGATCCTGATTGGCTATCTGGCTATATGTCAAAACTTTCAGTGCAACGTGGCGTTTGAGTTTTGTATCAAAAGCCCTGTAAACTACGCCTACTGCTCCTCTGCCTATCTCAGACTCTAAAAGAAATTTTCCTAAATATTTTTCTTCTTTGCCATTCTGTGGCTTATCCGTAGAAGGCTTACTGATATTTTCTTCCTGGTGGTCTTCTGGATGGTCTTCGATATAGCGGGAGTTGCTTGCCATTAAGGATGGGATTTCCAGGTTGTTTTCTCTGCCAGTCTTTTGGAACTCTTCCCAAAAATCTTGCAAAGAAGATGGTCGTTGATCCAATGCCAGGGACAAAGAAGAAGAAATCAATTTTTTGTAGGATTCGGCAAGCTGGTTATTGGCAGGAAACTCAGGCAAAGGCAAGCCCTGTTTTATTGCCCTCAAATATTCCATGCTATTTTGTGCTTCAAAAGGTGGTTTTCCTGCTAATGTATAGTATAAAATACATGCAAAAGAGAAAATATCACATCTCATATCTGCAACAAAAGGATTTTCGATTTGCTCTGGTGCGGTAAAAGCAGGATAAACAGGCATTCCTTGTAAATCTTCTTTGCTAGAAGCATTGCTATAGCGAAGAAAGCTTAGTCCTGCAAGGTGGCAATTCCCTTCATCATCCAAAAGGATATTTTCAGGGCTTAAGTCTTTATATAAAATATTCTGAGAATGCAAATCGTATAAAAACTGCCCAAGCTGGTTCAAGAATTTGGTAAAAGTTTTCCCATCAAGCCTTTTCTGTTTTATTATTTTATTCTTAAGGCTTTCTAAAGGAGTGCCTTCCATGATATATCCATAAAGGCAAATCCTGGATTCCTTGATGATTTCCAAAACAGGCGGTAAAAGAGAGCTTTTAAATCTCTCTAGCATAGAGGCAGTCTGGAGAAATTTTTGAATGCTTTGCGCATCTTGTTTGTCTACCTTCAATATTTTAAAAATAAGCGGCTTGCCTTGCAAATTGCGATATAGCAAAGCATTTTCCCCTTGTGCTATCTTTTCCAGGCGGCCATATTTTTGTGTAAGATATTGATAGGCAGTAGATTCAGGTTTAAGCAAATTTTCGTCAGGCTTTAGGACGCTTTTTATCAAGGTGTCTTTAATTTTGATAAAACAAGTGATTTTTTCTTCTGAGTCCGAAAAATTCTCTAATGGTGCAGAGAACATTTCTCCCTTTGTCAGAATTTGTGTTTTATCCTGGTATTGCAAAATCAATTTTTTGTTGGCTTGAATAACGAATTCCTTATCTACTATTTTAAGTGCAGCGTGAAAAGGAAAGGATTGCGTTACCCAAATATCCATGTTCGCGGAGTTTCCTATCTTTATCGTAGGGTTTGTGCTTTCAGAAAGGAAATATTTTACTTTTCCTGTAATGTACTGATCCGAAAGCCCATATTCTTCACCTTTTCTACGGACGGTTATTGTCCAAACCAAATTTTGCAAGCTGCTTCCTCCAAACAAAATTTTTATCCAATACGCTTTCTACATAAATGTAACACGGTTGACACATTTATGCAACAGCTATTTTCCTTTTAAAAGATAAGGATGAGAAGAAGGAACTTTTTGGAATGCTTTAGCAGGACAAGCTTGTGCGATGGAACACTCATTGCAGCCAAGACATAAATTATGTCTGACTTGTAAAAACAAAGAACCATTTCCAAAAGCACCACAGCCCTTAACACATTTTCCACAGCCAATGCATACGGATTCATCGATACTATATTCATAGTAAGGGTCTTCAATAAACGTTCTGCGGATTGCTTTTGTAGGGCATAGCTGGTTTTCTGCAGCAGTATCGAGAATCGTGCTATAAGGTTGATAGTATCCTCCACACAGTTTGCAATAACCGCAAACATTGTAAGCATGGATGCATTTCACAGCCGACACGCTTAAAACACAATGAGTAGCGCATCTGCCGCACTGAACACATTTATAGGGATCTAACTGCCATACAAAATCTTTACTCTGCGATTTCTTTGCAAGCAAAGCAAAACCACCGCATAGAGCAACTCCAGCCAATAGCCTCAAGCCATTTTTTAAAAATTCTCTTTTGTTCATACTAATAACCATTAAGTTAAAGTTACTATAGTTTTGCAGATCTTTTTAACTAATTATAATCCAATAAATTATATCATTAAATTTTAACACAAAATAAACAAACGATACCAGCATTGCGGATGATGAGGGAACAATCCTGAGCAGGGACATAGTTTTTTTCATGGACAAAACCTACTCTTCGCCCCATTTCTCCATATCCCTTGATTATATAGACTCTTCCATTGTATCGCACAGT
>JABWCH010000247.1 GCA_013359215.1 Candidatus Brocadiia bacterium
CGATCCAGCTCTTTTCTAGGCGCGAAGCCACCATACAAAGACAAAATGAACCTGTGCCTTTCGGATAGCCAGCTTGGGCCGCCTGCCCAGGTGATGTATCCTGTAAACAAATGGTATGTTTCTGTATCTTTTTCTTTGAACGAGCCTGAATAATCATGGTCTCGCCATCGATAGCGATGCCCTCGTATAAAATCCACACCTGAAGCCCAGCCTACATGGCGAAGCTCCATGATGTTGCGTTCCATAGCATCTAGCCGAATCTTAAGATGTATGCGGTCTTCGTATGTTTCAGGGGGCAATATATAGTTGCTTCCTGTGTTATCTGTCTTGGCAAAATATAAAAATCCTGGTTCATAGTATAGATAAATAGAAAAAAAACTGTCGATTTCGTGCGGTGGAATAGGCATCCTCCAGCCTAAGCCCAATCCTGGTCTTATATATCCCCAATAGATTTCGCTATCTTCAAGAGATGTATCTTCGATTTTTAATTCCGAGTGAAAAGGAAGCGTATAGTTATCCCATGTTCCCGCAAATTCAATCCCCAGATCATTCCATGCCGAGTCATAAAAATAAATAGAATTTACCACACCAGCAGCCACAAGGCGCAGCCTTCTCTTTTTTTCCTGCCACGTATCAGAATAGTAAAAAGCGGCATAGGGGACAAACAAATCATCGCCTAGCTTTGGCAAATACATATCTGTGCCTGCGCTGATTGCCGTAGTTTTATCTCGTTCTCTTGCAGGAATATAAATACGAATGCCTAAAAAAGTAGTATCCAGTTGCCTTCCTGCACGCGGAGTTCTATATTCTATCTCTTCTTCCTTGCTACCTGGATTTTTGAGTTTATTGGCTTCTTCCTGTTCCTGGCTACACAGAATAGCACCTATAAAAAAAAATACATAAAAAATATTCTTCATTTTTAGCCCCTAAAAGTTGTGTTGATATTTTTCTTGACAATGTCATATTAAAGCAACCATTGCGTGTAGGTCTTCTTTCAAGAATCAAAAAAAACAGGGAGGCAGTTTTTCTTTGTGCCAGGCTTGCTCGAATCAGGCGAGAGCGTACGCGAGCGTCATCGGTGTTAATTTTTCATATAATTCTTTATCCCGTAGGGGGTTAACATCCTAGCCTATGGGTATATGGATGAGATGGTATGGGAAAGTGTTAATTTATTTTATTACAATGGGTTGTAGCCGCAGATTTGGGCCATATATGGCAAGGCATACAGAAAAGGTCTGGCCAGCCCAAACCTGGACTTATTGCAACAGATTCTGACTTGATTGGCGAAAATCTTTCGATCTATTTAGAGGGTTGACAACGGGTAATTGTTTTATTGGAAAAAATAGAAAATAAACCTAAAATATATTTAATGCTGGTTGTAGGTTAACAACATCTTACAACCTATCTAAATTTTAGTTCTTTCTACATACTTTCCTGTACGGGTGTCAATCTTTAGATAATCCCCTTCGTTAATAAACAAAGGCGCCTGGACGACTTTTCCTGTTTCCAATGTTACAGGCTTTGTTCCTCCCTGCACTGTATCTCCCTTTAAACCAGGAAGTGCTTCTGTTACTTTCAATGCCATAAAGTCAGGAAGGGTTGCTTCTATCACTCTATCTTCATAAAAAGTGAATGTCACACTTCCCTGCTCTTTTAAATAATCGAGTGTATGATCAATGACTTCTTTATTTACAGGGATTTGTTCGTATGTTTCTGGATCCATGAAGTAAAATAGGTCTTTATCACGATAAAGGTATTGCAAAGCTCTTTTCTCTACAATAGCCTGCTCAATGTCATCTCTATCTCTAAAATTGATTTCAAAAATGCTTCCATTTGCCAGGTTTTTCAGCTTTGTCCGCACAAAAGCATGTCCTTTACCTGGTTTAATATGATGAGCCTCTACTACCTGATGTACTGAACCATTATGAAGAATGGTCATGCCGCTTTTTAGATCATTAGGGCTTAAAGACATAGTTATTTATTCTCCAAACAACATCTTTTCGTGAAAAAGAAAGCTACGTAAATGGCAAGACATTATAAAAAAAAAATTCTCTATTGCAAGAAGATTTTATGAGGAAGTTATTTAATTCCTGCTCCAATCTATAACGAACAAAGCACAAGAGGCTGTATGGCCTTTTGTGCTTTGTTTGTTTTGCTTACATAGACTTTAAATTCTAGCTGGCTTCGGATTCTCTGTCAGCCGCTTTTTTGCTCAATTTAATGCGATTTTGATCGTCAATGGATAAGACCTTGACTTTCATCTTGTCTCCTATTTTTACTACCTCAGAAACATTTGCCACATAATTTTTTGCCAGTTCAGAGACGTGAACCAGACCTTCAATTCCAGGAAGTATTTCTACGAATACTCCAAAGTCTTTTATGGAAACGGCTTTGCCTGTGTATATTTTTCCTATTTTGACTTCTTCTGTAAGTTGCTGTATAGTTTCCTGGGCCTGTGTGGCACCTTCTTGGTTTTGGCAATAGATGGTAATGCTACCATTGTCTTCTACTGCAATTTTCGAACCAGTTGTCTCCTGGATGCTTCTTATGGTTTTCCCTGCTGGGCCAATCACTGTAGAAATTTTTTCAGGATTGACCTGCATACGGAAAACCCTGGGTGCATAAGGAGAAATGCTTCTTTTGGGATGATTTAAAGCAAGCATCATCTCTCGTAGAATATGAAATCTTCCTTCTTTCGCTTGCTCCAAAGCTTGCATAAAAATTTCTTTAGAAATGCCTGTGGTCTTTATATCCATTTGTAAGGCAGTGATCCCTTTTTGTGTTCCTGCAACTTTGAAATCCATTTCACCATAGTGATCTTCTGTTCCTAATATATCAGAAATGATATAGAAAGAATTTTCTTCTTTAAGAAGGCCCATAGCAATTCCAGCGACTGGTCTTTTGATAGGAACGCCAGCATCCATGAGAGCTAAAGTTCCACCACAAACAGAAGCCATAGAGCTAGATCCATTGGATTCCATAATCTCTGAAACAATGCGAATGGTGTAAGGGAAGCGGTTTTCATCAGGTAATATTTGTTCTAAAGCTCTTTCTGCGAGGTTACCATGGCCTATTTCTCTGCGAGAAGGGCCACGAGATTGCTTCACTTCTCCTGTACAAAAAGGCGGGAATTCATAGTGCAGCATGAATCTTTTGGTTACATCTCCTGTCAGCCCTTCTATGATTTGCTCATCCATAGTCGATCCAAGAGTGATTGTCACTAGAGATTGGGTTTCGCCTCGTGTAAAAATAGCAGATCCATGAGTTCTAGGCAAATACCCTACTTCGCATTGAATAGGGCGTATTTCTTTTAAGGTACGGCCATCAACGCGCTTATTTTTTCTAAGCCATTCTCTTACAACTTTTTTCTGTAGACTTTCATAAGCTTCAGAGAGAGTATTGGATGAAATATGGGCGGTTTCTTCCAGGCTGGCAAATTCCTCTTGTATTTTTGTTAGCAGATTGTCTACTGCTTTACCGCGATTTTTTTTGCCTTTTGTTTCTAAAGCATTTTGTAAATCAGTGTAGTATTTTTCCTGTATTTTCTGACATGCAAATTCTTTTTCCTGCGTATCAACAGGAGGCAAAGAGGCAGGGGAAATCCCCGCTTTTTCTGCCAGCTCTTTTTGCATAGCTATGATGCTCTTAATGTATTGATGACCCCAAAAAATAGCATCAACAATCGCTTGCTCAGAAACTTCTTTTGCTTCTCCTTCGACCATAGTGATAGCATCGTTTGTCCCTGTTATCACTATATTCATATCGCTTTTTTCAAGCTCTGAATATTTAGGATTGAGGATGAATTCTCCCTGTATCCTACCAACACGGACACTTCCTGTAGGTAGATTAAAAGGAATATTTGGGCTTAAAACTAGAGCAGCAGAAGCACCTATCATCGCAACAATATCAGGGTCATTTTCTTGATCTGCAGAAAAAACAAATGCTGTGATCTGTACTTCATTTTTGTAATTTTCAGGGAAAAGGGGGCGTAATGGCCTATCTATCAACCTCATAGTCAGAATTTCTTTTGCTGTTGGCCGCCCTTCTCTTTTGAAATACCCTCCTGGAATCTTTCCAGCAGCGTATATTTTTTCTCTGTATTCTACTGTTAAGGCTAAAAATCCTGCATCTTCTTTAGATTCTTGAGCAACTGCACTAACGAATACAACTGTATCACCATAACGAACTGTCACTGCCCCATCTGCCTGACGTGCCAGTTTACCTGTTTCTATACTTAAAGTGCGTCCTGCAATTTCTTTTTCAACGCTAAAAACCACTGTTTTCTCCTTCATTATCGGAATATTTATGGCAAACACGGGGCTAATCGCCTTTATAAATAAAGGGAAAGTAATCTTTCCCTTTATTTTTTACAAAGTTAAAAAACTTGCCATGAAATGCTATTTTCTGATACCAAGTTTTTCAATCAACATTTTATATTTTTCTACATTTCTTCTCTTCAAATATTTGAGTAAAGAAGATCTTTGTCCAACAAGCAAAAGTAGTCCACGTCTTGCTGCAAAGTCTTTAGAATTGCGTTTCAGGTGCTCTGTCAGGCTTTTAACGCGTTCTGTAATGACTGCAACTTGTACTTCTGTAGATCCACAATCTTTTTCGTGTGTCTGGAACTGTTTGATGATTTCCTGCTTGTTTTCCATAATGAACTTCGACATAATTTATTTATCCTCTTTAATTAATAAAATAAAAAAAACTGTTTGAGTTAAAGTTTTGCCCTAACCGCAGAAGAAAGCAATGCTATTGTGATAACAAGGCTTAACCTGTGGTGATTTTTTTCTAAATATCTGTCTGCTCTATCAATGGGGATAAAGGCTCAAATATGCTTTGCTTGTTTTTCTAGGCATAAATATGCCATGCTTTTCCATGTAAGCTTTATACGGACCCCAAATGCGGTATGGTATCTTTCCATAGACCATTTTAATAAAAGCAATAATGCTTTGAATTTCTAATCGTTTTTCAGGCTGCAAATTCTGGGTTTCAAGACTGCCAGCCTGGTGTATAATCGCTCGGAAAATTTCTATTTTTTGTGAAGGAATTCTTACCTTGTCTTTTTCTAAAATCAACCCTGTTACCTCTAGCCTTTGTCCCTGGCTTCGAACAGCATATCGTACTTTTTTGGGATTTATCTGGAAACCTGAATTGTGAATGGCTGTTTCTATTGCTTCCTGTAAACCTTGGGGGAAAGGCATAGGCGACGAAATCGTAATATCATCAGCATATCGAGTATATCGGTAGCTATTGCCGTAAGACTGGAGTAAACTATAGATCGTTTTATCCAAACTAATGCAGGCAATATTTAGAAGATAGCCCGAAGCTGGCCCGCCTTGAGGCAAAGCACCTTTGTACGTTGTAAATTTTACCAGCATTTCTATAGCCTGGTCCAAGGCTTCATGGGGAATATTTCCCCCTAGATGTTTCAACGGGATTTTCAGATAGCGCACCAGAAGGTGCTTGATTCTTTGTGCATCCACAGAGGGGAAAGCGTCTTTTAAATCGAAATTCAAGACTGCGCCTGCTGTTTTCAGATGAAAACTAGCGTTTGTAACAATGGAGCGTCCTTGAATAAACCCATGAGAGGCATTCGATACTGGTATCCTGTAGAGCAACCGATCTAATATGCGTCGCTGGATATGCTTAAGAACATCGGCAGGAGCTGCGATCTCGCGAAACGTATTGCTTTCTCCTTTGGGGATTTTCCAAACCTCATAGGCTTTATCCTGTTCTATCATAGATAAAGCATTCTTGATAGAGACAGATGGCACATCTAGCCATATTTCTAAATGCCTGATTGCCTCTTCTTTTATATTGAGCATTTGGGAAGGAAGGATTGCCTTTGGCCCTGAAATATGTGTGCTGGGATGCTGTGTTTTTAAAGCCAGGATAATAGCACTGGTACATTGTGGGCAAACTATTTTGCTTCCGCTAAAAGCCTCAACAACAAAAAATTCGGCTGTGCATTGCGGGCATGTAATTTTTAAAGCCATGCCTGATAACCTTAAAAAGTAGTCATAAAAAATGCGACCTTGCTGTTTATAACAGCAATGATAATCCAGGGTTGTTTTCCATTTTTATCGAAAAAAAGCCCGAAACCTTTATGGCTCCGGGCCTTGTTTTGTGTTGGATTTTCCAATCTATCTTTAGAAAATAGATTTTTTTAAATTTCCTGACTGCGCGAAAAGGAAGAACTAGGGCTGTGCTGCTGTCGTACACCACGGCCTACCGCCTGCTCCAGGAAAGCCCGTAATGGCGCGGTTTGTACAGATCTACCCTGGCATGGGGACAGCGTGCAACAGGGGTGTACACCGTACACTACCCCCGTGGGAGTACCCGCGGCTATGGGGGTATACTCCCTCTCACCCTATAGAAACCTTACCTCTAACCATCGGATACCGATGGCTACAACGCCAAAGACGTAACGAGGCACACCATAATAAATGGTTAGGTAGCCAGTCAAAAATTCTTTATTCTTAGGTGGTATTTTATAAGCAAAGTGATACTGTGTCAAGATAAAAAAAGAAATATTTTATGGAAATTTTTGCTTGTAAACAAAAGAACTTTTTGTAAAATTATGCTAATCTCCGATGGCGTTTGTTAAGGCTTTTATCAAGCCATAGTCTATGATTATTTTTTTTAGATCAGGAGCTTTATTATGAGAAAAACTCTCGCTCTGTTCTTGTTTTTTTTGTGCTTATTTTCCCTGTATAGCCAGAACCAAGATTTGCTTATTTTAGTGGAATCATCCCGTGCAGAAAATTGCCTTCGCGAATCCAACATCATTTCTGGAGACATTTCTTTTTCCTTAAAACCTCTTCTTTCTCATTCCAGAGGAAACCAGTGGTTTCTCGCTTCTCCCAACACAAGAGTAGAAATGTCAGGATGGAATCTTGCTCACTATGTAGTTGAGAACAATCCCGAAGTCTTGTATGCTGAACCAGACTATACAGAAATCCAGACCTATCCCCAGGACGATCCATCAGAAAAAAAATCTTCTGAAAATCGAGGGGATTGCAAAGAATCTCCTTACACAGACGATTGGGATCATCCTCAGCAAGTCATCTTTGGATGGCATTTGCAGGATTCTCATTCTCAGCTTAGAAGCGCAAGGCAGCCAGATAGTGGTAAAAAAATTCGCATTGCCCATTTTGATACAGGATATGACCCTTCTCATATCAGCACACCAAAATATTTGTGTACAGATTTGCAAAAAAACTTTGTCGAAGGCGAAAATCCTGATTCAGCAGTAGATCCAGGCAAAGGCGGCCTTTTAGACCAGCCAGGACACGGAACAGCCACTCTCGCCCTTTTGGCTGGAAACAGAGTCAAAAGAGACAATTATGATGACTATGTTGGCGCAGCACCCTTTGCAGAAGTCGTGCCAGTAAGAATTTCCAAGTCCGTTATCCTTTATAAATCCAGCGAATTCGTAAAAGCCCTTTCCTATATCATGCAGCCCCATGTAAAATGCGATGTTTTGTCTATGTCTATGGGCGGTGTTGCATCCCAGGCATGGGCAGATTCCGTGAACATGGCCTACGAAAAAGGCATTGTACTCGTTACAGCCGCAGGAAATAACATAGGCTTAAAGCCTACATCCAACCTGGTTTATCCAGCAAGATTTAATAGAGTAATTGCCGTTTGCGGAGTTACATACGCCCATACACCCTATTCCAAATATGGTATTTTCTCCCTTAAAATGCAGGGGAACTATGGCCCTGATTCCGTGATGGGATCAGCAATAGCTGCCTATACCCCTAATACACCTTGGGCATTGCATGGTTGTGGAACTAAATTTGACATGGATGGTGCTGGAACTTCCTCTGCCACGCCACAAATTGCAGCCTGCGCAGCTCTCTGGTTACAAAAATACCAGAGCCAGGCTTACAGCTATCCCTGGCAAAGAGTCAATGCTGTAAGGCATGCTCTTTTCAGTTCAGCAGAAAAAGGGCTGAAAGATTCCCAAAAATACTATGGAAACGGCGTACTGAGAGCAGCAAAAGCCATGTCTGTTCAGCCAAAACTGGATTCTCAACCAATAGCAAAAGACGAAGTGCGTTTTCCCATCTGGTCTATTCTCTTTGGCAAAAGTGAAAGCCATGAAAATAAGATGCTAGAAGTGGAAATGTGCCGACTGGAATACAACAATCCCAAAATCCAGAAAATTGTAGCCCAATTCGAACAAAATCAAACCCTGACAGAAGAGCAAAAACAAACCCTAAAGGAAGCTATTCTACAAATGCCTGAAGCATCTGAGGCTTTAAAGAAAGCCTGGATGGAAATCCAATAGTTTTCTGCTTACCAAAAACAACATAAGCCAGGCCAGAAAGAGTAGAGCAATCGAAAATCTGGCCTGTCTTTTTTATATCCT
>JABWCH010000248.1 GCA_013359215.1 Candidatus Brocadiia bacterium
TAAAGTGCGGTAAACCTGTCTCATCCAGCGGATCATTTTGCTTTCGTCTTCGCCCTCATTCCAGCCACCATCTATATATATTTTAACATCTTTAGGGAAATCGAGCCTCGCAATATCCTCTAAAACTCTTACATTGTCCCACCAGAAAGAAGGAGAGAGCACGGCTGCTTTGCTAAAAACTTTAGGATACTGTCCCAGAAGATAGAAGGAAGCGAGAGCGCCTAAAGATGAACCCATGATTCCTGTATGTTCTCGCGACTTCAAAGTAGGGAATGTTTTGTCTATATAGGGCTTAAGCTCTTCTACGATGAATTGACCGTGTTTCTCTAGGTCGCCTCCTTGTTTGTGTCCATTCCCCATGTTCATGGCAGTAGGAGTGTATTCATTCAGGCGATGGATACCATTGTTATATATACCAACAACGATCATATCAGAGAGAAGATTTTTTTTTATTAAGGATTCTATAACATCATCCAGATACCATTCTCCTACAAAGGAGGTTCTTCCATCAAATAAATTTTGCCCATCATGGGCATACAAAACAGGGTAGCGTTTTTTGCTTTTTTTCCAATTGTGTGGAAGATACAAGATAACAGTAGGTGTTTTGGAAAGATAGCGAGAATGGTATTTGTCAGAAGAAAGGACAAGAAGCTCTCCTGGCTGTCGTGGCTGCTCTTCTTTTTTGGCAAAAAGATTCTTTAGCCAGGGAAAAAAATTTAGCATATTTTTATCCTTGGAATTGGTTTATCAACGATATAGAAGTGATGCAAAGAGATTTTTATTTGGGGGAAAATTTTTACAAAAATTTTCCCCCAAACCCCCTTTAAAAACTTTATATTTATTTTCAATCGTAATCCTGCCTGATTCGAAGTACTTTATGCAGGCATTCCCAAGTTGTGCGTGGGAATAAAGAAAAAGTTTTTATCCTGCTTTAACATTGATATTGGTAGTTATAAACTGCGCTGTTCCTACTTTTTTCATCACAGGATCAGGCGTAGAAATAGGGGGAGGCATCTGTGCTGGTGCTGTGACCTGGAACTCTGCCACAAAAGGCGTTCCTTTGATCAAAATGGGCTTTTTGTTTTTGCTTATCATGGTTTTATTTGTAGGGTTGAGCTTAAGAGAAACCATAACCATACCTGGCACTACAAAAGGCGGGCAAAAGTATGGTTGTGGGCTGAGAAGCATTTTAGGAAGCTCATCCCCTTCCAGGCATATAAGCATTTGGTTGACTTTGACGTTAGAACTAGATCCCACTAAAGGGACAGGGGCTATGAGGGAAGGCACAACAGCAGGTGGCGCGATGCTAATCTGAATCATGTCTCCTGTCTTGATGATAAAATCTGCTGGCATAGGCTTTTCCTAATGTTGGGATCGGCAGGAGGCTTTTTCTCTTGCTTCGATTCTGGGGTAGACTTCTTCTATGGCTTTTTTAAGATCAATTTCATTGTCGATTTCAATCCAAGGCAAATCCTGAATAAGAATAGACTGGAATTGGTATTTTTGAACCAATTCAAAAATAAAGGATTCATAGCCTATTTCTTTACCTTGCTCAGGATGAGTTTGTTCTAAAATAGTCTTTAGCGCATGCGATCCTTCGCTATCCAGCCTTGTGAATCCAACCCAATCGCCGTCAGCTTCTTTATCTTCTGGTTCTGCCCATTGGGCTTTCTGGATGTAGTTATTTTTTAAATATAGCTTTACCTCTTTGCGGTTATGGTTGAAGAATCCCATGGTTAAAGCTTTTTTGACAGAGGGAGCAGATAGCCTTTTTAAAATTTCGCCATCGTAAAGAAGATCCGATTCTACCATGATAATATCTCCCTGCATTTCCTGCTGTGCGCATACCAGAGATGAGCCGCTTCCTCTTGTATAATCAGGGTTCATGATGGTTCTATAAAAATTGGCTGGAAAATTTTTGGCAAGCATATCTTCTATCATTTCATGACGATAGCCTACCACAACCACGACTTCTTTTACTCCTGCCTTACGTAGATTTTCGACATTTCTCTGCAATAGTGTCATCCCACCTAATGGGATAAGGCTCTTGGGTTTATCTGCTGTATGCGGGCCTAAACGAACTCCACGTCCTGCTGCTAAAATAATACCTTTCATTTTGAACTCCTAACCTGCTTGAAAATAAAGAGATAAAAATTTTTAAAGTGTGCTTGGGGAAAATTTTTACAAAAATTTTCCCCCAAATAAAAATCTCTTGTGTAACTCCTGTTTTGGTCAAATTCCTATGATCCCACGCCAGCTTTGGCGACATAGCTCATTTGCAATTGGTACAGGATATGCTTCATGGCTTGCTCTTCTTCGTCTGTGAGATTGCCCTGGGTCTTTTCTTGCAATACCTTGAGCATGTCAATGCTGAATTTTGCTCCTGCGAGGTCTAATGTCTTATAGCCTGTAACAGGATTTTCCATTTCTCCTAATTGCAAAAATGCTTGGGTTACAAGCATACTGAGAAGATGTTCAAAAGAAGCTTGTTGATGAGAAAAGTTTGATTCTTCTTCCTGAGAGATCTTTTCTTTTTCCATAACAGCCTGTTTTTTCCAGTCTTCATCTACTTTTTTTCTTTTGAATTCTACCATTTTTTTACCTTTTAATTACTTGTAAAACATTTTCTAGCTCTGTAACCAATTCTTTCGCGCTTTCTTGTCTTTTTTTGCTATTTCTATTCATCATTTTTTCAATGATATTGCAAATAGGTTTTGGCAAATCAGATTTTACTTTATCGGGTTTAGGGCTTATTTTCAATCGTTTTTGGATTACATCAATTGGGTTATCCCCTGGGAAGGGAACTTCCCCAACTACCATGTGATAGTATGTTGCACCTAAGCTGTAAATATCGCTTCTTATATCTACATTGGTTTCATAGGTTTGTTCAGGAGAAAGATAGTATGGTGTCCCTAGAATGATTCCCTCTGTTGTTAAAGAACATGTGCGGTCAGTCATTTTTACAATACCAAAGTCCATGAGTTTAGGAATGCCATCTTTGGTGATGATAATATTCGCTGGCTTCACATCGCGATGCACCAGGTGGTGGGCTTCAAGATATTTTAAGGCTTTTGCAATGCCTAAGATAATTTCTGTTGCCTTTACTGGCTCGATAAAAGCTTGCTCGTCCAAAATGGTTTCTGCGGATTCGCCATCCAGATATTCCATGACGAAATAGCTCAAGGATTTTCCTTGCTGGAAATCATAGCCATGAACCAGATTTTCATGGTCGAATTCCAAAATAGTACGGGCTTCCTGGATAAATCTCATGACTACTTTCATATCGCACATAGCTTCTGGTAATAAGGTCTTTACGACAACGATTTTTTCATCAGAGCCTCTCAAGGCAGAATAGGCTATACCCATACCGCCTCTACCCAATATTTTTTGGATTACGTAGTATTCGCCTTCGCTACCTGGGAGCATGACACCGCTTTCCAGCTCCACATTTGTAGAAACTTGCTGGAATGCAGAAATCTTTCTTTCCAGATCTTTGACTCGTATTTCCAGGCTAACCTTTTCTTTTTCGATTTCTTTCTTCTTTTGGACGTGCTCTTCGATTTGCTTTCTGATATTTTCTTTTTCTTGTTCCTGAGCATCCCAGTTAGTAAGAGAGCTTTGGTATTGCTGTAGTTTAAGCTCCAGGTTCTCGCTCTTTTGTTTGTATTGAGACAGCTCGCTTTCCAAAGAAATTTTGATTTCGTGTAAAGTTTTTTCGTGCTGTTTTTTTTCTTGCTCGAATTGATCCAGAAGCTGTTTTTTTTCTTGGATCATCTCTTTCTTTTGCTGCTCAAAGCTTTTTTTCATTTCTTCGACCTGTTGCTCGAAGTTCGTCTGGATAAGGTCTTGCGCCTGGAGCTTTGCAATGATGCGTGTTTGTTCGCGCGTTTTTTGCTCTAGCTGCTTTTTCTCTTGCTCTAAAACAGTGAGTTCCGCTGGCAGGGCAATAGGCTTGGCTTCTCTTTCCAGGTTTTTTTTGGCACTACGCAATTCCTCTAGCTCATCGGTAATAGTATTTAGTGTATCCTGTAGCTTATCTATATCCTGTTTGAGTCTGGATTTTTCTGATGTTTCTTTTTCTAATTTGTTGTTTAAAAATTCTTCTGCCTTTGTGAGTTTTTCGGTTTGGGCTTCTAATTTTAGTTTTTGTTCCTCTAGTTTTTGCAACTCGCTGCTTTGTTGTTCTACCAGGTTAAACAAGCCTTTGGATTTTTGCTGCACTCTTTTTACAAAAACATCTTTTTGCTCTAGTTGCTCTTGTAGACTTTGGATCAATTCTTCTTTTTGGTTGTTGATTTCTTTGTAGCTGTTTAATTCATTGTCAATGCTAGAGATCGCATTTTTTTTATGAGATTCGAAGCTTCTGAGTTTTTCTTCTAGCTCTTCTACTTTTTTGCGTAAGAAATCTCTTTGCTTTTGCTCTCGTTCCAAAAGTCTTTCTTTTTCTTGCAAACGCCGTTCGTATTCTTCTTTGTCTTCTCTGGCAATCAATGTCATCTGCGTTGTTTGTTCTGGAATGCTTTCTATAGAAGCAGCAACAGCAGATCCTTTTTTCCCGTCTTCCTTCTCTTCTCTCTGGCTTAATTCTTCTCCAAACGCCTTTGCAGCAGAAGCATCCAACCTTCTACTCATAAGATGATTCACCTGAGAAGGTGTTAAATAGCCTTTTTGCTTACATATCGTTAATAAAGGAATAGGTGGATCGCATTGTTCATGCTCTGCGATACATTCTCTTAGCTGCTCTTGGGTCAAGTAGCCGTATTCTACTGCTTGAAAAACAAAGATCCTTTCAAGCGCTCTTTTTTTAGACAAGGCATAGGCTAACATGGAGTTCTCCCTGTACCTAAATATTTTGAACTTGGTTGTTTTTACAAAGTTTTATTTACCGTTAATAGTAACAGCTTATAAATATCTTGTCAAGCAATACTCGCTTTGTTGTAAAGAAAATTTCTTTGTTTTGTTGAGAATACCTCTTGACAGATTCAGATAGCTTGGCTATACTAGTGTGTGTTAAGGAATTAACTAAGGTTTATTTAAAGACTACGACTTGCACCAGTTGTAAACTCTTTAATCTTTGGTCTGAAAGACTTATATACACCAACCCAGTCAACTTTCTGGGGATGATAAATTTTAGATTTATAGCGAGTGCTATTTCGAAAGGATCGGTGATAACTCGTTGGTAGGTAATGTTCTTCAGTAAAAGAACATTTCTTGAAAATTTTCTTGTCTTTTCTGGAAAATTTATGAAGATAGGAATTTTAGCATTGCAGGGAGGGTTTGAAGCCCATGCTGGAATGCTTGCCAGGCTAAATCAAACCCCTTTTTTAGTCAAAAAACAAAAAGATATGGAAGGGATTCATGGTTTGATTTTACCAGGCGGTGAAAGTTCTACCAATATAAAGCTCATGGATGAATCTCTCCAAAAAGAAATTGCTGCTTTCTATAGCAAAGGATATCCTTTTTTGGCAACATGTGCAGGATTGATTCTTCTTGCAAAAAATATCACCAATAGCGAACAATTTCGCTTTGGTTTTTTAGATATAGAAGTCAAAAGAAATGCTTATGGAAATCAAAGAGAAAGCTTTAGCGAAGACATATTCATTGAACCGCTAGGGAAGCCCGATTTCCACTGCGTTTTTATTCGCGCACCCAAAATAGAAAAAACATCCGAAAAAGTGGCTGTGCTTGCCCAAATAAAAGATAACATAATATTCGTAAAAGAGAACAACATTCTGGCAGCCTCTTTTCATCCTGAGCTAACACAAGATACACGTATTCATCAAATGTTTTTGAATATGTGTGAAGAAAAAAAAATGTACACTTTATAGTTTCGAAAGGTAGTGTGAAAAAAGTTTATGAGTATTAAAATTGCCATTGATAAGTCAGACCAAATTGACAAAGTATTACGCAGATTTAAAAAAATGTGCGAAAAAGAAGGTCTAATTAAAGAAATTAAGAAGAAACAATATTACGAAAAACCCTGCCAGAAAAAAAGAAGAGAATATCTGAAAAGACAAAGAAGACATCAAAAGCTCATGAGCATGATGAAAACTGGTATTCCTAAAAAGAAAAAAAATACCACAAACAACAAGATGTCTAACGTATAAGATACAGGCTGTGCTAAGGAACGAGAATTAAATAAGTTCCCCATTTGCTGATGCTAAGTAAGTTTTTATGTGTCATCAGAAAAGCAAAGTTACTTCCTCAGACTTAAGCAGATGCTATTAACATAGCACTGCTTAGCCTGCACAAGCTGCTTATGCTAAGGCCAGATTTTGTTATAGATAACAACTCTTACAAAATAAGCTTTATAGCGTATAAAATATCATAATAATTTGCTTTGTATTCGGTTAAAAATAGAGAAGTTATTTAATTCTCATCGCTTAACACAGCCTTGCAATCACGGATTGGGTAGTCGCAGATTGGCTTATCAAAGCATAGATTTTATGGCGATTTTTCGGGCTTTCTAAAGGATAATCCATGGCCTATCTGGTTGTTTTAGATGGCGTAGATACGGGTAAAATATATGAGCTTACTGGAAAAAAAACAATCGGATCTTCCCAAGACAATGATATTGTTTTAAACGACCGCAGAGTTTATAGCCACCATCTGACACTCCAAAGCGATTCTCATCACACAACTATATCCACTCTTGCTATACATAAACCTATAGAAATCAATGGACGCAAAGCAACAAAATCGAACTTGCAGCCAGGAGATGTTATAAGCATAGGTTCGGCTATTCTTCTTTTTGTTAAGGATGAACCAAAAGGCTGGAAAAAAGACAATGCTCTTTCCTCCTATCCTTTACAAAAAAAACATATAGAAGAAACTAAAATCCTATCCTACGTCCAGGCCGAAGAATGCCAAGGCAACCTTTTAAGCAATTTTCCCAATAGAGAAAACCTTAAAATGCTGATGGATATCAATATTGCAATCCAGGAAATCCATAGTCTGCCGCTTTTACTACAACATATTTTGTCGATTTTGCTAAAAAACATAAAGGCAGACAGAGGCTTTATCATTCTTATGCAAGAAAACCAAAAATGGGAAGTGGCTTCTTTGTATCAAAAAAAAACTCTTGCAAACGCGATGATTCTTCTATATATAGCAAAGCAATCACAAAAAAGGTTTTGACAAGGAAGATGTCTCTGCTTTACAATCCATCCTCTCTTACTAACAAAAATATAGATTCTTTGCTATCTTGTGTAAGCGTTCCTTTGCATAGGAAAAACAAGCTGTTAGGATTGATTCAGATGGAGTCTGTTTCAGGCTATTCTTTTACAGACTATGATCGCAGCCAGTTGATAAAAGCCGCCCAACAAATATCCATTGCGATTGATACTTTATCCTTTTATCAAGAACCGATCCAATACTACCAAAAGCTCATTTTGCTGGCAAAATTTTCGCAAGAATTTTCTAAACCCTTAAACCAGGAAAAAATTCTGCAAAAAGCAGCGAATGCTGCTTGCTCTTTATTTAAAAGCGACCATATTTCTATTTTTTTCTATGATGAAGCAAGCAAATCGCTTAAACTTGCTCATTCTACAAAAGAAAAATATTCTCAGGAGAATATTCCATTAGACAAGAGCCTGGAAGGAGAAGCCTTTTTAAAAAAGAAACCCGTTTTGCTTTCTCATTTCCCAAAAACGTCTCCAAACACAAAAAATAGCGGCGATCTATCATGCATTTTATGTCCTATATCAATACCTTCTTATATAAATAAAGTCTCCCAAAAATTTATAGGCATTATCAGCGTTAAAGGAAAAAAAGACGATCTGTCTTTTTCTAGCCTGGATCTAAAAATACTGTGTTTTTTAGCAAAACAACTGGGAAGTGCTTTAGCAAATGCCAGTCTATATGAAAAGGCTACCATTGATTCTCTGACTCAGCTTCACTCCAGAGGGTATTTTTTTCAATGCTTGCAGGAAAAAATTCTCCTTTTTCAGCAAGAACGCAAAGATTTATCTTTGCTTATGGTGGATATAGATAACTTCAAGAAAATCAACGATACCTATACCCATACCAAAGGCGATGCTATCTTGAAGCAAACAGGAGAATTTTTAAAGGGACTTTTAGCCGAAGGCGAACTCTTGGGAAGATATGGCGGTGAAGAATTCATTATGCTTCTGCCCATGAGCCATGAAAAAGCTATGGAAAAAGCACAAAAAATCCAAAAGAGCGTACAAAACTGCTTCTTTTGGATAGATACAGTAGCCATCAAGATTACATTGAGTCTTGGCGTTAGCACTTTAAATAAAGAAGATGTCTGCCAGTCTTTTGTAGAACGAGCAGACAAGGCACTTTATCTTGCCAAAGAAAAAGGCAAAAACCAAGTGGTAAGCGAACAAGAAATTTGTTTTAATTTATCGTAT
>JABWCH010000249.1 GCA_013359215.1 Candidatus Brocadiia bacterium
GAAATTTTTATAAAAACTATTCGTGCCATTCGACCATTCGTCTTATTCGTGATAAAAATCTTTGCTTTTTCGGCAAACATCTCACTTCTTAGTTTCTATTATCATTTGTTTTTTCTTGGGAAGGTCCGTTTTTCTAAAATTAGCCTTTGGGATGTTTCAGATTGTGCAAAGTATTCTATTCTCATCTGCTCTTTTATTTTAGGATATTCTGAAGAAAGATCTTTAAGCAGGATTTGGTTATTTTGTATCTTGAAAAGGAGGGTTTGCTTTTGAGAGGGGAAGTATTGGAAAAAGAAACCATCTTTTATATAATAACCATAGTCTCTTGCCCCGCCCAAGACTCCTTTTTTTTCTGCTTTTTCCCTAAGCAGGCTCTCTCCCAGACCAGAATAGGTTCGTTCTCCCCCTAAAATATCTAAAATAGTAGGAAGGATATCTACCTGGCAACCATATATTTTTTGAAATTTTTCTTTGTTTGGGAAAGAAGATAGCTTAGGGCTATATAAAATCATAGGAATTCGTATGCGTTCCAGAAAATCTTCGCTTTTTGCAAGACTGGCATGGTCGGCTACAATAACAAACAGAGTGCGATCAAATCGTTCCTTATTGCTTTGCATGCTTTTAATAAAATTCTCTATGCTATAGTCAACATAATAAAAGGCCGTAAATACATCATTGTCAAAGGGAGAAGAAAAGCTTTCTGGTACAGTCCAGGGAGAATGGCTTGTTGTAGTAATAAAGTGTGCTGTGAATTTTTTATTGCAGCCATCCAGAATCTGAGAACATACCATGAAAAAGTAGCTGTCAAAAATCCCCAAAAGCCCCTCTGTTGGCTCAGGGAAGCTCGTTATCGCCAGGCGACGTTGAAAATCATGATAGCTAAAGCTTGTGTAACCCTGGTTGCCCATAAAGGTAATGAATTCATTTGCATTTTGCCTAAAGCCCTTTGCAAAATAGTGGTTATATTCTTCATTGCCTAAAATCTGGGAAAGGCATCCAAAATAGCCGCTAAGCTCTGATGTGCTGAAAGTTCTTGTCTTTTCTTCAAAGCAGGCTTTATGGAAAGAAGTCGCAGTAGAAAAAACTCCCCCTGATGTAGCGTTAAAGCTTTGGAAAATATGAGGGAAATAGATTCCTTCCTGGCTTAACCGCTTGAGATAGGGCATGATGTCCTTTCCCTTGTCTTGCCAATCTACAAAAACCTGAGAAAGCCCTTCCACCTGCAACAAGACTACGTTCTCTAAGCCAAAAGAAAAATCTGATGAAATCGTTCGTAGCAAAGGATAGTCGCTATTTTCAGGCTTATGGTTTAAGGTTTCCAGACATACCTGTAAGGCTCTTTGTTTTTCAAGCTGATATGGTAAAGATCGGACAAAAAGGGTAGGGATGTTCACGCGAAAGAAGTCATACCATGGATTGGGAATGGCCTGGTTAAAAATAAAATTTTCCGATTGCGTGTAGTATTTGCTATGAGTGAATGCCCACTTCCAGCCGCGGGCGGATTTGCTTTTTTTTACGGTCACCTGGTCAAGGTTGGCGACGATGCAAAGGAATCCAAACAAAACAACCAAAGCCATTTTCTTTATGGATTTCCACAAAACAACTTCCAGAGAAAAAAACTTTCGCGCAACACGAAATCCATAATAGAAAAAAAGAATGCTCAAAAGCAAAGCAACAGAGATTGTAAAAAGTTTATCCCGAACAAAAGGTGCTGCTGCAATATAGATTTCATAAGGGCTTGTAATATAAGCAATAAAAGATTCACCAAGAGTCTGGTTTCTTTCTTCGAAGAAAATGATGTTTGCCAAACAGAAGAAAAAATGCAAAAAACTCAATCCCCATAGATACAAAAAGGAAAATCGCAAAAAAAACTGCCCTCTCAATAAGGCAAAGCAGAGCATCAAAAAAAGTTCAAAGCAAAGCAACGCAGCATCAAGCCGCAAACCCGAAAGAAAGACAGGAAAAAATTGAGACAATTCAGAGTTTGGCGCAAATTTTACTAAAAAAAATAGCCGATAGCATAAAAAAAATATAAAATTAACAAGAAGAAAAGAGAACACAAGCCAAAAGGTTTTTTTAGGCATCATCATTTCTCCATCATATTGATAAAAAAGGAAATACAATCTAAAAAAAATATCAATTTTTCTATTATGTAAAGCATGTCACAAAAGCTAATGAGCAAAAAAAAAAAAATTTCTTATAAAAAAAAAAAATTTTTGTTCACAATTCATGATTTACATTGTATACTATTATGTATATATTTATAAATTTTTTATTCTTTTATCTGATTTGGAGTTTAAAAGGATTATGTGCAGTGTAGAAAAAGAAAAAACTTCAGAAAAGCTTATGACATTATCTGAAGTCGCTGGCTATTTACAAATTAAAGAGCGTACTATTTATCAATGGGCTCAAAAAGGGACAATTCCAAGCTTTAAATTAGGGAATGTATGGCGCTTTGAACGAAAAGACATTGAATCCTGGATAGAAAGCC
This sequence comes from Candidatus Brocadiia bacterium, assembly GCA_013359215.1. Classification (GTDB taxonomy): domain Bacteria; phylum Planctomycetota; class Uabimicrobiia; order Uabimicrobiales; family JABWCH01; genus JABWCH01. The sequence continues at coordinate 2,492 of JABWCH010000249.1, forward strand.
GAAAAAAAGACACCTTGCGTCCCAAAAAAGGCAAATAACCTAAAATAGCCTAAAAGAAATGCTACTATACTGAGTAGCATTTCTTTAGTCCTTTTTTGCTGTCAAACCACCAAGCCAAGACCTGCTGAATCTTTCAGAATCAATTTACCTTCCTTTACTTTAGCCCCATGATACGGATCGTTTGAAATAAGCAGATTTCCATCCAAATCAGCATAATCAATCATCGGTGAAAGATGGGCAGCAGCACTAATTCCAACAGAACTTTCGATCATACAACCCATCATAACTTTCATATTCATAGCGCGGGCAGCATAGATCATTTTCAACGCTTCTTGCAGGCCACCACATTTCATGAGCTTTATGTTAATACCATCAAAAGCATTTTGCAATTTAGCAATGTCTTTTAATCTGCCAACGCTTTCGTCTGCTATAATAGGGATATTTACACGTTCCCTTAGCCATGCAGTTTCTTCCAGATGGGATGTAGGCATGGGCTGCTCTATAAATTCAATCCCCTGATCTTGCATCCACAGAATGTTTTCCAGCGCAACTTCTTTGGATTTCCAGGCTTCATTGGCATCCACTCGTATAGGCTTTTTGGTCACTTTGCGAATGCTGGAAATGATCTCTTTGTCATTGTCTTTTCCTACTTTAATTTTTAGAATAGGATATTGCTCTGCTTCCTGGACTTTAAGAATCATATTTTCTATGCTGTCCAGACCAATGCTAAAGGAAGTTAGAGGAGTTTTTTCTTTGCTCAGCCCCCAAAGCTTAAAAAGAGGTATCCCCAGTTTTTTCCCAACCCAATCATGTAGCGCAATATCAACTGCTGCTTTAGCAGCATAATTTCCTGGTGCAATGGAATCTACATATTCTAGTGTTTTTTCTCTTTCTAGCAGGCAAAGATTTTCAGGAAAATCGACCTTTTTTAGAAAGTCCATTACGCTTTCCTGGGTTTCTCCGTATCGGGAAGATGTGGAAAGCGCGGCTTCGCCTATGCCTGTAATGCCATCGCATTCCAGTTCTGTCAGAATAATGGTTGCAATATCTCTTGATCCCCTCGCGATTGTCCATGTGTGCTTTAGCTTTAAATCATAAAGCTTATAGCTCAGTTGGATTCTTTTTTTTGGCATATTGTTTTCTCCTGCAAAGACAGGTAATCCCATAGAAAGTAAGCCAATTGTACCAATGCTTGCCTTAAAAAAATCTCTTCTATCCATAGATTTTGCCTTTCTATTGTTTCTCTTTACTTTTTTTTCTCCGAACAATCTCTTCTTTTGCTATTTTTTGTATTTCAGGATATTCGCTTTTTTCTTGGGAAATAACCCATTCTTCTTTTTGTTGCTGGAAAAGAATCTGGAGCAGGTTCAGACAAACAGGAACAACGGAATCATTGGATTCTCTCATGAGATGCAGATTTTCCCTTAGATAAGGAACAGCATCGGTACCCATTTCTAAAAATTTTCTGGCGGCCTGAGTATATTCGAAAAATTTTGGTGAAGTGAGCTGTTCTAGCCATTTTTTTACATGGCTATTCTCTATTTCTAAACTTTGCTTTCTGTATTGCTGGTTTTCCAGAATATCGAGTTCACTGGAATGGCATCCTACCAAAAAGATCAAAACAACAAGCCAAAAAAAATTTTTTAACTTTCTGCTCTCATTTTCAATATAGATCATAAATTACTCTGATTCTATCTATCTCGGACAAGCCGAAACCAAAAAGGTATTAATCACGAATGACACGAATATACAAATTACGCGAATGAAATTTTTATAAAAACGTTCGTGCCATTCGACCATTCGTCTTATTCGTGATAAAAATCTTTGCTTTTTCGGCAAACATCTAACTTCTTAGTTTTATTGAGCTATATGTTAGCTATGGCCTCTCAACAAAGAAAAATCTGCCAGAGCAATGGCTGCGGCTGCCTCTATGATGACAGGGATACGCAAGGCTATGCACGCATCATGGCGGCCTTCCACAACAAGATCTGTCATTGCGTTTTTTTGGAAGTCGAAAGTATGCTGGCTTTTAGCAATGCTGGAGGGTGGTTTTACAGCAACACGGAATAGGATTTCATTGCCATTTGTGATGCCTCCGTTGATCCCGCCACAATGGTTGGTGAGAGTTTTTCCGTTTTGGTCAATAAAGGCATCGTTGTGTTCGCTGCCTTTTCTCGAAGCAGATAGAAAGCCTTCTCCAAATTCTATACCACGTATGGCGGGAATGGCAAAAACAAGATGGCTGATGGAAGACTCTATGGAATCAAAGAATGGCTCTCCCCATCCAATGGGACATCCCTGAATACGGCATTCGACAAGCCCACCAACCGAATCTTTTTCCTGAAGTGTTTCTTCTATCTTTTGGGAGATGTTTTGCGATCCGCCCACGGATAGAATGGTACTGATAAAATGGATTTCTTTCAGAATTTTTTTAGCAATAACTCCTGCTATCACCAGCCCTAAAGCAACGCGGCCTGAAAAATGCCCGCCGCCTCTCATATCGTTAAAACTATGATATTTCTTCTGACCAGTGAAATCAGCATGGCCTGGCCTTGGTACATGCTTGAAGAGACTATAGTCTTTTGGATTTGTATTGGTATTGCATACTATGGCAGTGATGGGCGATCCTGTTGTATAGCCATCGTAAACGCCATTCCAGATTTCGACAGAATCTGGTTCTAGCCGTTTTGTCGTTCCCTGGATGCCGCTCCGCCGACGATCCATATCTTTTATAAAATCTTCTTCCTTTAAGGGGATGCCGCAGGGGCAGCCGTCTATTGTAATGCCAACACAATGTCCATGGGACTCGCCAAAAATAGAGATTCGGAAGATTCGACCAAAGCTGTTCATGTCTATTGTCCTGATGCGAGGTTTACAATGTTAGACAAAAGCATGGCTACTGTCATATTCCCTACGCCGCCAGGGACAGGAGTAATATAGCTTGCTTTTTTTTCTACTTCTGAAAAATCCACATCGCCTACCAGTTTGCCTTCAGTGGTTCGGTTGATCCCTACATCTATAACAACAGCCCCTTCTTTTACAAAAGAAGCCTGTATGAGTTTGGGAATTCCTACTGCTGCGACAAGAATGTCTGCCTGACTGCAAAAAGACTGCAAGGAAGTGGTTTTGCTATGGCAGAGAGTTACAGTGGCGTTTTGGTTCAGCAGCAAAGAGGCCATAGGCTTGCCTACAATATTGGATCTGCCTACAATCACGGCATGCTTTCCTTCTATGCTGATTTTATATTCTTCCAAAAGCTTGATGATTCCGTAAGGTGTGCAGGAAATGGCGTATGGTTTCATTCCCATAGATAGCCTTCCGACATTCACGGGATGAAACCCATCGACATCTTTTTGGGGTGACACTTTTTGTAAAATATCCTGAGTGCAGATATGATGTGGCAAAGGCAGTTGAACCAGAATCCCGTGAATCAAAGGGTCTTGGTTCATGGCTTCGATATGGTTTTCCAGATCTCTCTGCGGAATAGATTCCTCTAATGCCAGCATTTGAAAAAGAAGACCAGTCGATTCCAGAGCATCTTTTTTTTTATTGACATAGATTTTGCTGGCAGGATTGTTTCCTACCATGATGATGCCCAATTTAGGCTTTGGCTCTAGTCGCTTCGCTTTTTCCTGGATTTCTTCTTGTATCCTGAGAGCGAGAGACTTGCCTTTCATCAAAATTGCCATAGCTTTCTCCTGTTTGAACACCCATAACGCTGTTGATTAAGAATGTCTTGCATCCCTGAGCGTCATGAGTGTTAACTTCGATGCAACTCTTTACCCATGAAAGGGTTTTATGTACTAGAAACTAAGAAGTTAGATGTTTGCCGAAAAAGCAAAGATTTTTATCACGAATAAGACGAATGGTCGAATGGCACGAACGTTTTTATAAAAATTTCATCGTTTTTATAAAAATTTCATTCGCTTAGGAATCAGAATTAAATAACGTACCCCTTTGGAAAAAATAATTCACCGCAGAGGCACAAAGGGCGCAGAGAAGAAAAGATTTAAAAATTTTACCACGAAGAATACGAAGAATACGAAGAATTAGAGACAATATTTTTTATTTTTCATCTCTCTTCTCAGCGTTCTCTGCGGCTCTGCGGTTAAATTTTATGGGGAAGTTATTTAATTCTCATTCGCGTAATTTGTATATTCATGTCATTCGTGATTAATACCTTTTTGGTTTCGGCTTGTCCGAGATAGTCCATGGTTAAAATCGAAAAATTTTACCCATAAAATTGTCAAATTAAAAATCCATCAATTTTTTAATTTCATAAAAAATGCGTTCAGGCGGATAAAAATACCAGCCTTCTCCTCTGGGGTATGGTGGGACAGTGTCAAAGCCAGCAAGCCTTGTGGGCGGGGCTTCCAGATTCAGGAAGGCTTCTTCATTGGCAATGCTTATTATCTCTGCTCCCACGCCGAAGCTTTTAGGGCCTTCTGTGACAGAAAGAACGCGCCCTGTTTTGCGAATGGATTGTGCCAGGGTTTCTCGGTCTATGGGGGAAATGGTTCTTAAGTCTATTAGCTCTATGCTATAGCCTTCTTTTTTGGCCATGACAACTGCTTTTTGTGCTTCTCTAATCATTGCTCCATAAGAAACCAAAGTAAGATCCTGTCCTTCTTGCATTACTTTTGCCTGACCTAGGGGTATAGTGAATTTTTCATCAGGAACATCTTGTTTTATGGCCCTGTAAATTTTTTTAGGCTCTAAATAGAGTACAGGGTCATCGGATTCAATAGCACTGATGAGCAATCCTTTTGCATCATAGGGATTAGAAGGGATGACGACTTTCAGACCTGGGATATGAGCATATAGGGCTTCCATGCTTTCAGAATGGTGTTCGGGTGCTTTGATACCTCCGCCATAAGGAAAGCGAATGACCATGGACATCCGATAGCGTCCCCTGGTACGGTTGTGCATTCTTGCAACATGAGACAGGATTTGGTTAAAAGCAGGATATACAAAACCACAAAACTGGATTTCGACAACAGGGCGCAAACCAGCTATGCACATGCCTACTGCTGTCCCTACAATGCCAGATTCTGCCAAAGGAGAATCAAAAACCCTGGCTTCTCCGAATTGCTTTTGGAGATTTTCTGTAACACGGAAAACGCCCCCTTCAACACCCACATCTTCTCCATAGCATAGAACATCAGGGTCTTCTTTGAGCTTGGTTTCCAAAGCAGAGTTAATGGCCTGCACCATCGTCATTACTGCCATTTTTGCGTCTCCTTCCAGTTCAAAAATTTTTCGTATTCTATATGTTGCTTTCTCAAGTTTTCAGGAGTTTCGACATACATATACTGAAAAACGTCCTTGAGGGGATAGGGATGCCTTTCTGCCTGGGCAAACTGTTCTTCGATTTCTTTTTCATATTGCGATTGCAATTTCCTATCCTCTTCTTCATGCCATTCTTGCTTTTGGACGAGATAGGCTTTGAGCCTTTTCAAGGGGTCTCGCTGTAGCCAGATTTCTTCTTCTTCTTTTTCTCTGTATCGTGTAGGATCATCCGATGTAGTATGCGCACCCTGGCGATATGTGATGCATTCAATAAAGATAGGCATTCCTCCTGATCTTACTTCTTTTGCAGCAGCAGTTGCAGCGGCATATACAGCAAAAAAATCATTCCCATCCACCTGGATGCCTTTGAGGCCGTATCCAATAGCTTTTATAGCCAGACTTTTGGCTGCTGTTTGTTTGTTGCGTGGTGTGGAAATAGCATATTGGTTATTCTGGCATACAAAAACAAGAGGAACACGCCAGACACCTGCATAGTTCATAGCTTCATGGAAATCACCTTCTGATGTTCCTCCATCGCCAATATAGGTTAAAGCAATGCTATTTTGTTTTTTATACTTCAGCGAATAGGCAATTCCTACAGCATGAAGAGTTTGAGATCCAATAGGAACGCAAGGTGGTATAATATTTTTAGCATTGGAAAATTTTCCGCCATCCTCATGGCCTCCCCAAAAAAGGTACACATCTTTTAGTGTAACGCCTCGGTAAAGCCATGCGGCTAGTTCCCTATAGGCTGGAATCATCCAATCTTCTTTTCCCAAGGCCATAGCACTTCCCAACGCGCTTGCTTCCTGCCCTAAATTGGGAGGATACGTATACATCCTGCCTTGCCTTTGGTACGAGACTGCTTTGATGTCCGCAATTCTTGCATACAGCATCCAGTTGTAGGCTTCTTTGATTTGTGCCATGGAAAGGTCAGGCATAAATTTGGGATTTATGATATTTCCACTGCAATCTAAAATTTGCAGCATTGTATCTTTTAATGGATCATATTCTGTGAACACGTTTGTACCTCTTTCAATGGTATATAGATTGACGAACAGTAGTGTCTATAATCCAATTAGTAATTCCTTTTTACATGCTCTCTATCAAGCAAATTTTACTATCTGGATTGCATATTATCAAGATAAAAAGCCATGTTCTATTGGTAAAAATAAAAAATGCCATACAAATCCAGACTCATCAATATAAAAAGCTAAAACTGCTATTTCTTTACAAATATTTGTTGAAAAAAAAATATTTTTTTTTATAATGGTTTACTTAAAAAAATAAAAAAAAGAATTTCTTTTAAAAAATGTACTTTCTTTTGACCAACATGGAATTTTTAGGTAGAAACAACATGAAAAATGCGCTTGCTCTATGTCTTTGTTTCTTTGCCTTCTTCCCTATTTTATTATGGGCAGATGAAACAGAAAAAGAAATCATTTTAAAACAACAAAAAGAAATCGAAAGTCTAAAAAAGATTGTAGATTCTTTGCAAAAAAGGGTAGGGGATTTAGAAATTTCAAAAGAAGTTCCTGCCAAAAAGCAAGAAATGGAATCTCAGGATACAAAAGTTTTGCGTCAGATGATCAAAGAAGAAGTTACCCAACTTCTTGATCCCAAAAAAGATCCATCCAAAAAAGATGTAGAGCCTTTCTGGAAAGGCCGCTTTGGATTTGAAACAGAAGATGGTATGTTTAGCATGATAATAGGTGCGAGAATTGCCGTTGATTTTCTTTTTGGGCATGAAGACAGAACGATTCATAAAAACCAGGGGCCTATTGAAGACTCTGTAGAATTCCGTTCGATTCGCCCTAACATAGAAGGAAAGGTTTTTAAGCATTTTTTCTATAAAGTGGATATATCTTTGGCGGGTGGATCGGTTGCTATTTTCGATGTTTATATGGGTGTGGAAGGTTTGCCTCTTTCTGGAAGGGTATTTGTTGGTCATTTCAAAGAACCTTTCTGCCTGGAAACAGCCCGTCCTGCCACCTGGTTTACTTTTATGGAAAGATCCTCTGTGGAAATCCTTTCACCCAACAGAAATATAGGGATTGCCTATTTTGGAAATTTAGCGGAAGAACGGATTGCTTTTGGATTTGGCTTTTTCCGCGATACCCTGAACAACAACCCTGCCAAGGTAGAAGGAGACAGCGGATCTTATGCTTTTACAGCCAGATTTACGGGCCTGCCTTATTATGAAAATAAAGGGGAAAAGCTGATCCATTTAGGGGTTGGCTATAGTTATCGAAATCCTATCAACGATGAACTTCGCTATCGCGCTAAACCTGAAGTGCGTTTAGCTCCTTATTTTGTCGATACAGGAGTTCTTAGTAAAGTTCAGGACAACCATCTTATGGGCATAGAAGGTGCTTTGGTCTTTGGACCTTTGTCCATCCAAAGCGAGTTTCTTTGCTCATTTGTCCGATATGAAGGTGCTTCCACAAAGGAAGATGAGCATTTCTGGGGCTATTATGTATATGCCACGTATTTCCTGACAGGAGAGCATCGAAATTACAATAAAGAAAAAGGTTGCTTCAACGATATCAAGCCCAAGAGCAATTTTATGGAAGGTGGCTATGGTGCATGGGAAATCGCATTAAGCTATTCCAAGCTTGATCTTAATGATGAAACACGCGGTGGATGCATGGACAACATCATAGTCGGATTAAACTGGTATCCCAATTCCCACCTTCGCATTATGCTGAATTATGTCTATTCTAATCTTAGTCTCGATAAAAATTTGGAAGATACAGACGCTCATATTTTTATGACCCGTTTCCAGGTTCGTTTTTAACCCACAAGAGATTACAGCAGTTGTTAGTTGTATTGCATACATAGTATACATCGGATTCAAAGAAATTTATCCACAGATTACGCAGATTACATAGATTTTCGAAGCCTTTATCTGCGTAATCTGTGGATTATTTTATAGGCTTTTTTTGTATGCAATACAACTGGAAACTGCTGTAAGCGATGAGAATTATTTGACAATGTCAAAGGAATTCTCATTGATAAGGATAACGAAAATGACAAAATCAGGAGAAAACAAAAATATCTTTGACTCTGCTTATCTTGAAAAATCTATACCCCAGTGTTTTGAAGAGCAGGTATGCAGATATGAAGACCGTATTGCCGTTAAGTCTGGGTCAGAATCTTTGACCTATATCCAGCTCAATGGCGAAAGCAACCGTATGGCTAACGACATTTTATCAAAAATAGGAGAAGGCGAAGATGCCGTTGCTGTCTTGCTAGACAAAGACGTATCGTTTATAGTCTCCATCCTGGCCGCTCTCAAGTCAGGGAAATTTTATACACCAATTGATCCTAAATACCCTGCTGACAGAATATTGCTAATGCTTCAAAATGCCCAGGCTAAACTCATTATCACAGACCAAAGCCACCAAGCTAAAGTATGGGAAATCGTAGGGAAAAATATTCCCGTTTTGCGCATAGAAGAGAACAGGGATAGCCTCTCTTCGGAAAATATTGGTATTCCCATACAAGCAGATCGCCTCGCTTGCATTTATTATACATCAGGTTCAAGCGGAGTTCCTAAGGGTGTTGTGAACAAACATCGCATGGTTTTGCATTCTGCCATGACAAGGAGTAAAACCTTTGGAATAAACGAATCGGATCGTATAAGCCTTTTAACATCCGCAAGCTTTGGTGCTTCTTTGTTCCCCATCTTTAGCTCACTATTGAATGGAATTCCTCTTTACCTTTACAATGCTTCTGGCGAAAGCGTCCAAAACCTTGCAGTTCATTTAAAGCAAGACAGAATCACCATAACCAGCATGATGCCTTCGTTCCTGCGGACATTTTTAGACACAATTTCGCCTCAGGAATTCTTCCCTGATATGCGGCTTATAAATGTTGGAGGAGAGCCTCTTTATAAAGCCGATGTGATGAGGTTCTGGAAGCATGTCAGGCCAGAGTGTATGCTATACCATACCTTTTCTTCCTCAGAGGCCAAAATGATGATGTATTATGGCATGGATCGGAATACCGAACTCCAGGATGGCCCTATCCCCTTAAAAGATAAAGTCGCAGGAAAAGAAATTTATCTTTTAGACAAAAGCCAAGATCCGCCCGTGGAAAGCGATGAGGGCGAAATTGTTATAAAAAGCCGCTATATATCTTATGGCTACTGGAGAAATGAAGAACTTACCAAAAAATCATTTCAATTTTATGAAGATGGAACAACCGTTTTCCATACAGGCGATATGGGCAAACGCATGCCAAATGGTTTTATGCAGCACTTAGGCAGAAAAGACAATATGGTCAAGATTGCAGGATTTCGCGTGGAGATTCATGAAATCGAAAAAGCCTTGTTTTCTATCCAGGATGTCAGCCAGGCTGTGGTTGTTGCCAGGCAGGAAGCCAATGGCAATAAACGCCTGGTGGCTTACATCGTACCCAAGGGCAAATCCTCTCCAACGCCAGTAAGCCTCCGCAAAGCATTAGAAAACCACTTGCCTTTTTATATGATCCCTGCGGTTTTCATCTTTTTGAAAGCTATTCCCCTGAATATCCATGGCAAGGTAGACAGGTCTCTTTTGCCTGCTCCTTCTCATACAAGACCTGATCTTGCTATGAAATATGAGCCTCCCAGAAATGAAATCGAACAAACTTTGTCTCTTATATGGGAGGAAATTTTAGAAATCCAGCCTGTGGGTGTATACGACAATTTCTTTGAGCTAGGAGGAACATCTTTGCTGGCTCAGCAAGTCTTGGCAAAAATAGAAAAGCACTTTGGACAAAATTTTTCCTTGTCCCGATTCTGGCAACTACCCACAATAGATCTTCTGGCATCTGCCATATCCCAGGGGAAAAGCCAGGAAGACGCTTCTTGCCTTATCCAGCTCCAGGCAAAGGGTAGCCATACTCCTCTTTTCTTTATAGAAACCATGAACCCCAATTCTTTTGTTCATCTTGTGCGCCATTTGGGAACAGAGCAGCCATGCTATGGACTCCACCTGCAAGGGGAACGGTTTGCTACAAAAGATTTTTCTTTGGAAGAAGTAGCATCTGCCTTTATCCAGGAAATGAAGCAGATTCAGCCACAAGGGCCATATTTCTTATGCGGCAAATGCCTGGGTGGCATCATTGCCTTTGAAATAGCGCAGCAGCTCGTAGTGCAAGGAGAAAAGATTGCTTTCCTGGCCTTGATGGAAATGTACTATCCAGAAAAACCCCAGGGTATCATTAAAATCAAACGATGGGTTTTCAAGCGCCTTTCTTCCCTGAAGAAATGGAGTATTGCTAAACAGCAAAGCTTACAAAAGCACGCAAAAGCTCTCTTACAAAAAAATTTCTCTGATGCAAAAGAATATGTACAAAAAATTTTAGCAAGACGAAAGGCCAGGGCTTTAAATCGTCCCAGAAAAGAACATTACCAATCCATCATGCGGCTTGCTGCCCTGGCAGCTCAAAGGTATAAACCCAGGGAATATCCAGGGAAAATTTTGTTTTTTTTGGGGAAAGATTCTAAACTAGACTACACTCATGCACCACGAGATGCCTGGTTTAGCATGGTGAAAGACAGCCAGATTTATTGGATTCCTGGGGAGCATTCGGCTCTTGTAAATGAACCTAGCGTGCAAATTCTATCCGATCATTTCAAACACGAGCTGTCCCAAGCCCGTGAGCAAAAAATTTTTTAGTGAAGGAAATGGTATGCATCATTTTTTTTGCTTTTTTCTCGTTTTCTGTTGCTTTTGTTTCTACAGTTGTGATTCCTCTACATCTGGAAAAGAAAATTCTGAAAAAAAAACTGTTGTATCTCCTAAAACAAAGCTTAAAGTTCTCTGCCAGCCTCGTCCTAGCTTTATTCCTTTGCATATTGCCTTAGAAGAGAAATACTTTGAACAGGAAGGACTTGATGTGGAATTTATCCACATGGAGCAAGGCCAGAAAGCTCTATTTCTTTTGATGCAAGGGGAAATCGATGTCTGGGCAGGTGGTAGCAGGGCTGGCATGTTCAATCTTTTCTCCCAAAAAACAGAAATCAAGGTAGTCGCTAATAAAGGATGTGCAAGATCTCAGGATGGAACTATCCAAAAGGCAATCGTATTGCGCAAAGATTTGGTAGAAGCCAGAAAACCCTTTGCTTTACAATCCCTTAAGGGACTCAAGGGATATTTAGACCCTGCCAGCTATGCAGAATATCATATCGACGAGTGCCTTAAAAAAGCTGGTCTGACAATCCAGGATGTAGATATGAAGCGAATGCCTGATGCCATGCTCTCTGAAGCCCTTTTGAATGGGTCAATCGATTTTGCCAGCATGGGCGAGCCTTTGATCACCATGATTCTGAAAAAAGGGGATTTTGCTCTTCTTTTTACAACAGAAGAGATCATTCCAGGTTTTGAGTTTGGCTATATTGCTTATGGTAAACGACTGCTCAGCCAGGAGCCAGAAATAGGAAAAAAATTTATGCTGGCCTATGCTAAGGCTCTTCGCCAATATGCCCAGGGAAAAACAGAGCGGAATGTGGAAATCATGATAAAAAGTACTAAACATGACAAAGAAACTTGCCTGAAAATGGGATGGCCTTTCATTCCTCCCAGAGGGGAAGTGAATCTGGAATCCCTCAAAAAATTCCAGGATTGGGCCTTATCCAAAGGCTATACTAAAGAACGCATAGAAGAAAAGCAAATGTATGATCCTAGCTTCCTGGAATATGCCAACCAGATTTTAGACAAGGCAGAAAAAAAATAATTTATAGGTATGTGTTCAAAAGTTTTTGTATCTATTGTAACATATTGATAAAAAATAATTAACCGCAGAGTCGCAAAGGTCGCAGAGGAATTATATAATAGGAGTTACGCAAAGAGATTTTTATTTGGGGGAAAATTTTTGTAAAAATTTTCCCCCAAACCCCCTTTAAAAACTTTTATATATTTA
>JABWCH010000250.1 GCA_013359215.1 Candidatus Brocadiia bacterium
TTTTCATTTTTATTGCTCCTAATCATATTTGTTTTTGATAGGAGTATAATTCTTTATTTTTTGTTTTCAACAAAATTTACAACTAGCAAGTTGGGTATGTGAATATCTCGAAATGTCAATTTCACGCTAGGGGCAAAGGAAGAAAGGGATTCTTCGGGATTATGAGGTGAATTCCATTCTTCCAGGCAAGGATTGGCTTTGAGAGGGAATTGGCTCAGGTATTTTGCCAATGATCCTATGGTTGGGTATTTTTGGAACAGGAGGACGCTTTCTTCCTTGCCTATAGAAGAAGATATCTTAGCTGCTAGCGCGACAAATTGAATGGAATTCATCTCCACGTCCAGCCAATGAGCATCAGTAGAAAGAGAAGAAGAAGGGATATTGCATTCCTGCACAATGGCATCAATCAACCATTTTTCCATTGCTGCAAGAGAATGGTCATCGCTATTCTTTTGTTTTTTAGAAGCTTCTTTCCCTATTTTCCTGGAGCGTGCGACAATTTTCAGAGAGTCTGATAGATAGTGGTCAAGGCAAACGTATCTTTGGATTTTGCCACTGGGTGTTCTGAATATCGTGCCTTGTGCAATCAATACAACTTCATGCAAATGTATCTGAAAGTCTCTATGAATAATTCGCACAGCAATGTCCAAAATTTCTTTGGTGCTGCGATTATAATTGCGCGGGATCTCTGCTACAACGACTACCTTTTCTTCCCCATCCAATGGAAAAGAAAATGCCGCACAAGCAGCAGGCTGCAACTGAGGTAGATTTTCATATAAAGCATTTTCTATATCCTGAGGATAAATATTTTTGCCGTGTATGATGATCAAATCTTTTTTTCGTCCTGTAATAAACAATTCCTCTTCATCGAAAAACCCCAAATCACCCGTGCGTAAAAACGGGCCTTCCCCTGTTGCTAAACAGGCATGAAAAGTTTCCTGTGTTTCCTCAGGATTATTCCAGTAGCCTTGTGTGATATTGGGGCCTTGCACCCATATTTCTCCAATTGTACCATGGCTACACTCTATGCGAGTTTGGGGGTCTACAATGCGTACAATTTCTTTTGCAATGATGCCTCCGCATCCTACAATTTCCTTACCTGTTTCAGCAACACTGGATTGGTTCTGCTCAAGTTTATATTTTTTGACCGTTGGCAGGCTTTTTTTCTTAGTGCCAGTTACCAGCATAGATGCTTCTGTGAGGCCATAGCAAGGGAAAAATGCTGTCTCGCTGAATCCGCATTCCCCAAACATTTCGCTGAATTTCTTGATTGTTTTGCCCATGATCGTCTCTGCGCCCATAACCGCGATTTTCCAGCAACTTAAATCCAGATTGGCTATCTCTTGGGGTGTAATTTTACGGCAGCATAGCTCATAAGCAAAATTAGGAGCAGCACTGACTATGCAGCGATAGCGCGAAATTATCTGTAGCCATCGCAATGGTTTTTGTAAAAATAAAATGGGAGACATCAGGATAGCTACGCCTTTATGGAGATAAACAGGCAAAAATACTCCGCTTACCAATCCCATATTATGGTACATAGGAAGCCAACTGACTCCAGAGCTGTTGGGGGGAATGTCTCCAAAGACATCCTCAATCATCGCCAGGTTGCTTAAAAGGTTTCCATGACTTAGCATCACACCTCTTGGCGTAGATGTTGAGCCAGAAGTATAATGAAGCAAAGCTAATGTATCTTTTTTTATATCAGGACACTTCCAGTCTTTTGCCAGGGATAGGGGAATCTTTTCCGTGACTAGCCAGCGTTTTAGCCATAGAAGAGGAAACATCAGCGATATCCATTTTAAAGGAAAGGATATTGAGTTTGATGTCATGATTAGGCTTATATCAGCATTTTTTGCCACATTTTTTAGCCTGACAAGGGATCTTCTCAAGCGTGTTGTGTCAGGGGGATATTCTGGAATAGGTATAACGCCAGCGTACAAGCACCCGAAACAGGCAGCTATCATTTCCAATCCTGGGGGATAAAGTAGCAAAACCCTTTGCCCCTGGTGTCCTTTTCCCAAGGTTCGTTGCAACTGTGCAGCAATGGATTTTGCCCTGATATCGAGTTGTTCGTAGGTCATCTTCTCTTCTTGTGTTTCTCCATCGCTCAAAAAGATAAAACCTACTTCTTTGGGATAGTTGCTTGCCCGATTCAATAGCATTTCGACAAGATTATTAAATTCATAAGAATTTTCTGGAGACATGGGAAATTTCCTTTTTGGAAAGTGGTTTTATTTTTAAAGAAAGACCTAAACTCTATCGGCAAGCCATGTAAAAGGATATCCATTTGGAAACAAGATTTGCAGCATTTGGAGGGGCGTTTTATCTAAATATACTCCCTGCTCGGCCAAAATTTGCTCTACGCTTTTATAACCAAATACCATTTGGGTGAACGAAGCCAAAAAAAGATGAATAGAAAGATCAGCGATTCTTTTCCCTCCTTGGTTTAAAACCAAGCTACATTCGCTTTCCTCGGAGCGAAATTGCAAATGGATTTCCACATCCAGAAAACAAGAATCCTTCCATCGTTTTTCCAACACTGGGGCTAGTTTTTTCATGAGCGAAGGAAAGTGGATGATTCTGCCTAGACAGCCTTGCATTGTTTTATATTCGATTTTTACTATTGCGCCATAGTGTATGGCTGCATGAGAAAAAGGATGGTCAGGGGGAATTGTAGCCAATATACGCGAAATCCCTTTCTCCTGAGCTAGAAAGGAGAGCTCGCGTAGCGCATCTTCATAAAAAGAAATGTCCTCGGCTCCGATTTCTTGTAGCTCCAGGAAATCGCTTTTGAATCGATAGCCTAGATAGCCATTCTTTTTTATCAAAATGTTTTCTGGTTTACCAGGCATCCAATTCCATAGGGTAGGAGAACGCACAATGATGCCTGTTCTGCCTATATTGGACTGATGATAGATTCGCAGCAATTGTTCAACATCGCTATTTTGCAAAGATGCCATGGTTCTTCTCTGACACTTGGGAATTTTTTTAGCATCCAGTATTAAATCATACGCAGGCATGATGGGCGTAACTTTCCAATGGCGATAATAATCTCTAATGCCATAGCCAAGAGATAAATCATACTCTTCTTTTTCCATTGTGGCATAAGCTTCCAATATCAATAAATCAGGATACCCTTTTCCCCAATGTTCAGGTACTACTAATAAGGCATTGACCCATCCTGTCTTAATGGAAACATCATCGATTTGCATAAGAAAATCGACAATTTGCAATTTTGCCAGAACTTTGTCTCTATCTTTGGCAATCCAACAATGCTCTTTTATCATATAAGGGCATTCTTGATAAGCGTATTTCAAAAAACGATATACTTTGTTATATTCACCTTTTTTTGGGAAAACTTGAGCTGTAAGATGGGCCACTTGTTCGACCTCGTCTTGCGTTGTAACAGTCTTTATTTCTACCACTTTTTTCCCCTATTGAGTATGGTTTATCAGTAATTTTCTCGCACGCCAAAACCTTTGCCAGGCACTTATATGAGTGCATACGGCAAGTACTATTAAAGCCATCCAAAGCAGACTATGTCCCCAGAACAAATTTTGTGGAAAAAATGAAGTTAAGATTAGCCCTGCGCAGATAGCAATCATTCTTTCCAATCTTTCAAAAAAATCGGGCCAATTTTCATTTTTGACAGGTAACTCCATGCCCGCTCTCGCTTTGTTATAACTGGTAATTAAAGACCCTGACACTGCGATGAAGCACAGAACCCAGTAGCCAGTCACAAAAGCTATAGAGAAGAGGATAGCACTATCTTTGTAACGATCTGTTACTGCATCGAGATAAGAACCATACTTTGTACAAGTTTTTGTCACTCTGGCAATAGCACCATCGACATCGTCCAAAAATTCGATCAAGGCAACGGCAATCCCAAACCAAAAATGATTTTGATGATACATATAATAAAGAGCATTGATCGCTTGCAAAAAAAGTCCAAGCAGAGTCACGCTATTGGCAGTAAACCCTAGAGAAGCAAAAAGATACCCTATTTTATTCCAAAATTTATCTTGGTATTCTTTAAAATAGCCGTCAATCATGGTAAATTTCCTTATTGTTTTTTTGGGGATTGTGGATACCAGTAACCGCTTTTCTTATCCTGAACAGCATTTCTACCCAGGTAATGATAATAGTGACGTAAGTATTGTTCAGTTTGGTTGGGAATATAAGTAGGCTGTCCATAAAAAATAGCCTGCTGGATCGGGTAAATGAAATCTTTGGGAAACGCTGCCATCTCTCGCGGATTTGTGCTGATAACATAGGATCGTAGTGATTCGTTTTTTTCCTCATAAAAATAAAGATCCACATCTAGGCTTTGATAGCAAATATAAAGCTTTGGCCCTCTATGACGAAAACTGGTATCGTACATGGCAAACCCTGGCGGAAGCTTTTTTCTAGCCTGCCAGACTTTAGAGAATTCTTTTTCATGGAGTCCAAAATCAACATCATAGTCATTGGGGATGATTCGATGATCTCGGTAATATCCCAAAAGAGTGCCATCAGCAATCCAATAATCAACATCCAGCTCAGACAAAAATTGGTTGACTACAATAAAGAGCTTTTCTAAAGTCTTCTCTTGTTTTTTTGTACCATGTTCGCGCTGCAAAACCTTACTATAGTGTATAAAACGCGAGGTGCATTGCCAGCAACGAAGGATGGAAAATCGAATTTTTGTCATGTTCATTTTGGCTTTGCCTGCAATTCGAATTCACTCGGCTCTGGATATTCCTTTTCCAAAAAATGTTTAGTATTAGATATGATTCTATTATCAGGGCAGTCGCGCAAATCATCGTTGAGGGTTAGAAATTTTGGCTTGAGCCATGAAACAAGAAAGAAGTATAGCCGCGCTTCCAACAAAGGAAACAAGCCGTTTTTTAATTTTAGGAAAAACTTATGGAAGAGCCAATAGCGGAAAGATCCAACCTGGGCGAGTCCATGGGCAAGAAGATATCGTCTGTATATAAAAAACAAGCACTCGTCTCTCTTGTCGCGAAACAGCACTCCAACTGGATGGTACTCTTTTCTCAAGCCTTCCCAGATACTTTTGACAATCAAAAAAGGAATATGGGGTTCATAGTGCATCCAATAGGGTAATTTAGGAAAAAATTTTCTTATAGGAGCGCGGAATAAATAGTCCAGATCGTCTACAAGAACGTGGATTTTGCCATTTTTTTGAAAATCTTCTGGATATACATTCGATGTCAATAAAAAATCATCGCTTATGTAAATGAATTCGTCAGATAGTCCAGGGATTAGATGGAGAAATCTTTCGATAACATCGGAATTGAATGTCGGCTGATATTTTTTTTCATCGAAAATTTCATCGTGGTGGACAATAGAAATTTTGCTATGCTTTGTGTTCAGCCAATCAGGGACTTGAGGACGAAAGGTTATGATATATATATGGCGAACCCAGGGCATGTACTTCTCTACTGAGCGCAAACTGTATTTCAAAGTATGCAAATCATCGCGAAACCTCTCTGGATTTAAATCAGCCGCTTTGCCGTACTTTTTGAGTTCTTTTTGGTAATCGGAATCGCTACCATTTACCCATGTATATACAGCATCTATATGTTTCATGAGTATTCCTTGCTGAAGTCTTATGTGAAACTTTAAGAGCTAAGACAAGCATGACCGTAGACCTTATCAGTGTTAAGTTATCAATAATTGTATTGCAATAGACTGCATTTATCCCATAAAATTGCCAACTTGTGTTGACAATTTTATGATGAAGCGATCGCTCCGTGTAAGCCTATTGATATAATTCCAGATGCATAAATAGGTGTGGATTTTCCTGTAGTTCTTTTTTCATCAGGCGTAAAGTCTTTACACGGGTTGTGTGTTTGCCTGATTCCAAAAGGATTTCCCCTTCGTCTGGAAAATTAGCCAAGATGTCTTTTTGAATCAGCATCACGCGGATCTTGTGCATTTTCACTCCACCTTCTTTTTCAAAAGTCATGCAGAATGTATACCACTTAGAATTTACACCCAGACCCATATCGCGGCGAATTGTCCAGGTAGCAAACTGTTCGGCAATCTTATTCAAAACAGAGTTCAGAATATACCAAGAGTCTTCTTTTTGAAACTTTAAAATAGGATTTTCTTCCGTGGCTTCGTCAATTGCTTTTTCTACAAGGCGAACCATTCTCTCGTCTTGCAAAACGTCATAAAGATCTTTTTCAAAAAGAGTTCTTAAAGAAAGACGATATTGGCTGCCTTCTTTAAATACAGTATTCAGAGCAATCAGAATGCGATTTTTAAACTCTTTTTTCTTCCAGACAACAATAGCTCTCCATTTGCCCCAGAACCAACCAAAGGAAAGAATAAGAAGAGCGGCCAGAAGCTCCTGCCAGACATTAAGGAGAAAAGCAAAACCAAATAACATAAAAATTCCTTAAAAAATAATTGCTCTAATGCTCATCTGGTATGCCAGTAGCATAGAGTTAAAAAAATGGAAGATTTTGCAGTTTACCTGAAAATTTTACTCAAAGAAGCTGGAAAAAGCAAGAAACTATCGGAAAATAAAAGCCCATTTGCCTATTGCAATCTATAAGAAGATTTGGTACTCTTAGATAAAAGCGAAAGAATTTTGTAAAGACAGCCTATAAAAAAGCCTTATAAGCTTTGCTATATAAATGTCTTTAGTTGTGTATATTGTCGGAATTTTTTTGTGATAAAGAGGCAAAACAATGCTTAGAGAAGAAATTTTAGAAAATACAGTAAAACGCTGTCGTGAAAAACATATCATTATCCCAACTTATAAGCAAATGAGAAATCCAGAGCTAATCCCTCAAAAAATCAGAGAAAAACTTCGCCAAATTGGGCTTTGGGATTTAAACTCTTTAAACCTGTTCCGCATAACCTGGAAAAACGAACCTGTAAAATTTGGTGGGAGCTTTAGCCAGGTCAATTTCATAGAATTCCCTCCTGAAATTACAGGCGTACAGGCGCGAATCATGATGCTTGTAGGAAAATTTTTCCCTACAGGTGCTCATAAAGTTGGAGCTTCTTTTGGGCCATTGGTAGAAAAATTGGTAACAGGAAGATTCGACCCTACCTCCCAAAAAGCTTTATGGCCTTCAACTGGAAATTATTGTCGCGGTGGTGCTTATGTTTCCTATCTTCTAGGTTGTGATTCTGTTGCCATTCTGCCAGAAGAAATGTCTAAAGAACGTTTTGAGTGGCTACATAAAGTTGGCGCAGAAGTTTTTGCAACACATGGATGCGAAAGCAATGTTAAAGAAATCTATGATAAGGTAAAAGAGCTAGAGGCAGAAAGAGGCGATAGTGTTGTTGCCCTGAACCAATTCAGTGAAATCGGAAATCCTCTGTGGCATTATGCAGTAACTGGCCCAGCAATAGAAGAAGTTTTTAAGCTAAATAAAAAGAAAAATGACCGATTGAGTGCTATTTTCTTAACACAAGGGTCTACAGGCACACTAGGAGCAACAGACTATCTTAGAGAAAGATTCCCCCTCGTTAAAGTTTGCGCTGGTGAAGCACTCCAATGCCCTACCTTGCTTTACAATGGATATGGCGGACACAGAATCGAAGGGATTGGCGATAAGCATGTCCCCTGGGTTCATAATATACGAAATATGGACATGGTTGCTGGCATCGATGATGAGGTTACCATGGGAATCATGCGGTTGTTCAATGAGCCAGAAGGAAAGAAGCATCTTCTATCTAAAGGTGTATCTCCACAGCTTATTGAAAAATTGGAGTTGCTTGGTATTTCTGGTATTGCTAACCTTGCTGGTGCTATCAAAATGGCAAAATACTATGAAATGACAAAACAAGACATTGTCTTTACCATTGCTACGGATTCTATGGAGATGTATCAATCAAGGCTTCGAGAACAGACCCAGCAACATGGCGAATATACAGAAAAATCCGCCCTTATAGATTACGCAGCAAAGCTCATGAAAATCGGGACAGACCATATCATGGAACTGAGCTATTATGATAAAAAACGCATCCACAATCTAAAATATTTCACATGGGTAGAGCAGCAGGGAAAAACAGTAGAAGAACTGAATGCTCAATGGTATGATGAAAACTATTGGAAAAGCCAGTTTAGCAAAGTAGATGAATGGGATGAGAAAATCATGGAGTTCAACGAACGGACTGGACTTCTTGCTGAATACAAATAAATTTTACCCATAAATGCTGTCAACAAAGGTATTAAGAGCCTATCCGAAAAATCCTTTTGGCTGCAAATTTCGATGCATCTCGGATAGCTTCGTCGAAAGTGACAAAATTGTCCTCAGAGTAGC
>JABWCH010000251.1 GCA_013359215.1 Candidatus Brocadiia bacterium
TCTTCGTGTTCTTCGTGGTTAAATTTTTCCTAAAATAAATACCTAAAATTCACGGTAAGCCTTGAAATACAAGAAATCAGATTTAACATTGTCAAACTAAATATATAAAAGTTTTTAAAGGGGGTTTGGGGGAAAATTGTTACAAAAATTTTCCCCCAAATTCCAAAACATCTTTGTGACTCCTTTGCAATCCCTACTTGCAGATCATGGTGTATTGCTTATGGTTTGCACTAGGAGGTTTTCCTACAAAGATATCTTTATAGGGTAGCATGGGAACATTGCGGGCTTTTTTATTGGCCCTGAGATATTTGAAATTATTGTTAGGGTCTATGTTGAAGGCGTTGCTTCCCTCTGACCATAGCTTTTTCGTGGTTTGGCATTGGGCATAGTAATAATAGGTTTCATTTTGCAATTTGTGAGGATAGACTTTGACTGTTTCGCCAGGCTTTACTGTCCACCAGCCCTGGCTGATCCATGTGCCATCGACATGGCAGTAGCAGGCAAAGGCTAATTTGATGGTATTTTGTGTTCCATTTTTTATAAAAAATCCATCAGAAGTGCCTGTTTTCCATCCAATGCTAGGGTATTTGGCCTGGAAAGTGCGGAAAGTTTCGTTGAACCTTACATCGGTAAAAGATTTTTCCATTTCGCCTGTTAAATCAGAAGGAGAGCCTTTATACAAAAGGTACAAAGTGGCGTTATTGCCTATGAACGATTTTAAGTTACAACGTCTGATGCCCTTGATTCTTGCCAATGTAGCAACAATCTTTTCTGCTTCTTCCTGGCTTGGAACATCTTCCAGGTCAAGCGTGTAACGCTCTTCTTCTTCTGATGCCATTTTATTTACAGCCCTAAAAGTGCGGGAGGCTTCGTCAAATTTTACATTGTCAAAAATTTTGTTTAGTTCTGTACGGAGTTCATAAGAAGAGCCTTTATGCAAAATATACATAATGGCCTTATTGTCTTCGAGGGATTTTATATGGCAACGCCTTACTCCTTCTATTTTGCTTAAACTGCCGCGGATCTTTTCTGCTTTGACTCGATTGGGTATATTTTCCAAAATAAAGATATATCTGTCTTTTTCTTTCCATTCTTTATCTTCTTTATCTTCTTTATCTTCTTTATCTCCTCCTTTTCTATAGGCAGCCTGGATAGTGCGAGAAGGCTCATCAAAGCTTACGTTATGAAAAGCCTTGAGCTTGAGGGATAAATCAGAGAGCGAGCCTCTGTACCATACATACAACGTGGCTTTATTGCTTGTGAATGCTTTTAAAGTGCAACGTTTCACTCCCTGTACTTTTTCCAGCTCGCTGCGCACTTTTTCTGCTTCAGTCACATCAGGTATGCTATCAATGGCAAGCATGTATTTTTGGTTTTCTTTAAAGGATAAAAACAGATTGATGAGCAATACTTCGCAATAGTGCTTTGCATTATAGGTATCGGATTTATCGATTTCCAGAGGGTCGGTGATTGTGAGGATGTTCTTATTTTTATCCAAAAGCTGTGCGTACATTTTTACGCCGCCCATCTTTGTGTCTTCGATGTAGGGGACTATGAGCAATTCGTAATTCGCCTCAATATCTGCCTTGAAGGTATGGATGATGATGCCTTTGATATAAGGCTGGTATGCATCTTTGCAATAGGAAGTTTCCAGGCCAATGGCAGGGCTTTTGAAATTCTGGAAAATTTCTTCGATGCCGCGGATTCTTTCGTTGATATTTTTGGCACTGTTAGAAACAAGAACCTGGCTATAGCTTACTTTTACACCAAAAGCAGGGTCTTCTAAAATGGATTCTCCTTTGTAGTCCAGAATAAATCCTTCGCTTTTGGAGAGAATAATATCTTCTACTACCTGGAAATTTACCACTTTTGTATAGGATTCTATTTTTACGCCAAAAGTACTTTCTATAGCGTTTTTAAAGGCATCGTTTTTTGCCGCTCGATAGCTATCTCCTGTGCCTACGGCATTGCTTACTGTAACAATATCTTGCGATAATAAAAAACTTGTTGCAAAAAAAAGTAAAAGGACGAATATTGAAGAATGAAAAATTTTCATTTTAAAGCTCCTTAAGTGCAAGGAAAGAAAGGCTGCTATTTGATTTCGAAAATAGTATACTTTTGTCCGCTGATTTCTAAAAGTAAATTTTTGCTTTCAGAGGCATACAATGTTGTTTTGGAAGCCTGCAAAAGCTCTAAGAAGTTTTTTGGTATTGCATTTTCTTTTTGCTCCTGGAGATATTTCAGCAATCCTTTTCCAAGATTTTCGAGATTTTCGTAGAGCAAATGCAATTTTTGCATTTTTTCTTTGATCTCTTTCGATTGGTACGTGGCATCTAAAGAGATCAGCTTGTCTTTGAAATGGTAGCGCATCATGCCTTCCCATTTTTCCTGGTTGTTTTTGTATGTTGCCAGCGATGGTTTTTGCAAAAAATATTCAAAGTTTTTCTGTAGTGTTTCTGCCAGATGGGGAACTTTCGGTAAAATTTGATGCAGAGCAATCATAGCCATACCATCCACTGTAACAGGAACCAGGGTTTGTTTTTGTACTGTTTCTTTTGGTGTTTCTGTTGTGGGTGCTGGCTCTTTTTTTTCTAAGGAAACCGATGTATTTTGGGGAAGGGACACTGTTTTTTCTGGCTCTGTCTTGCTATTTTGCAAGGGTGTCTCTGTTTTTTCAGAAGGAAGAACTTTGTTTTCTGAAATAACAGGACTTTTTTTGGGTGCTGTTTTCAATAAGGAATATAGCATCAAGGCAACCAGAACCAGCCCTATGGCATAAACAAGACGATAGGATTTTTTGGTTGTCTTGCCTTTCATGGCATCCATTTTGAATACAGCTTTTGTCTTTGTTTTTGTTAGCCCTTCATCGCTTTGGGTTACTATAGATGTGACAATTTTTTTGCCCTGGCTTTGCTTTTCAAATTGAGAGTATAGAAACTGGACTGTATCCTGGCTAAGCCATTTGGATAGAATCAGCAGATCTTTATATGTGCGCCTTATGCCTAGCTTATACAGACTGTTTTGCACTAGCATGATTTTCTGCAGATCGTCCTTGGGCAAAATTTCTCTTTCAAAGAGATAGTGGCAGAAGTCAATGTCTTTTTTATTGTCCCATAGTTTTTGGACAGGAATCTCCAGGTTTTCTATTTTTACTAGAGTCTGGTATTGCTTTGGCTGGATGATCCCTCTTTCTTTTAGGATTTCTACAAGACTATTCTTTGGTTCTCCTGGTCTTGTGCTGTTTTGAATAAAAAAAGCATAAACAACATCATCTTCGGAAACGATTTTTTTTTGCAATGCCAGCCATATTTGAGACATATCCCGATGGATTAAAGATTGGAGACTTTCTCCTTTTAGAAAACGCCTTGTTTTTCTTGCTAAAGTTTGTAAAGCTGAACTCTTTTCCACCAGAGTTTTGGTTTCTATTGGAGCAGGAGTACTGTCTGTTGGGGATATGGGTTTTGTGTCTTCCTCTGATAAGACATCGCTTAGTGTTTCTTCTTTCGCTGAGGAGGAAATGTTTTTTTCTTCCAGGCTTTCTTGCATGATATGGGAATCAGAATCGATTCTCCTTGTAACATAAACCTCTGCATTCGTTGGATGGTCTTGAGATCCTTCTGTTTCTGGGGACTCTGCAAGCTTGACTTCTTCTTCCTCTCCTACTCTTCTTGTTAGTGAGCCAAGGACTTGTTTGATTGTCATGCTTTCTTGCTCTTGCTTCCAGTGGTTGACAATCTCGTTTCTACGGAGAGGCTCCATTTTTTTTAAAATTTCATAATATTGGCTAATTTGGATAGATTCAAGATTGATAGGAATTTTTGTTATCTTTTCTTGGGTTTTTGGAGCGGGAATCGTATTGTCCTTTAAGTGAAAAACCATAAGAGGAACATCCCAGCATACAGGACAATAAACAGAATCTTCTACTTTTTCTATATCAAAAAGCCTGTAAAGACGATTGCATTGTTTGCATTCATAATAAAACAAGCGAACTTTGCCTTGTCTTTTTTTCAACTGGGAGATAAGTTCTTTCCCCTTGGTTTCTTCGAGAATATTATGCAAAAGAAGATGTTGGTTTTCTTGTATGATTTTTTCTTCTCGGATGATTTCTGCTTCTTTTATGTCTTCTAATGTAAGAAAAGAAAAGGCTGTATTTTCAAAATAGACAAACCCTTTGATCAAAGTGTCAGGAAGGCAGTTCCATTGGTGGACTTTTTTGAACATACCCTTCTGGAAAGCAAGCAGCTCTGCGATCTGATTTTTTGTGGCAAAGCCCATTTCTATCAGAAGTTCCCCCATTTTCTTTTTGGGATTTTCATGCTGGACTTTGATTGCACTGATGAGATCTTTTGCTATAACAAACCCATAGTCTAAAGCCAGTCTTCCTATTAGACAATGAGCATAGCGTTCGATTTCGAGAATATTGATGAATTCTTCCATAATTTTTTGTTTATTATTTCCTTTCTTTAAGGGAATTCAATATCATCTGCACTTCTTTTTGTGGTTCTGCTTCTGTAAAGAAGACAAGGATCGTAACAAGATAGTTTCCTAGAATATTCATATATACATGGCGATAGGAAGGCTTCTCATGAGACAATTGTAAAGTGAATTCCAGCATCCAACCTTGCTCTCCAGCAAAGTTTACAGGCTGAGATTTTTGGATTTTTAGGGCTTCTGTCAGTTTTTTTATGTATTCTATTCTTTCTTTATAAATTTTCAGCTCTTCAGGAGACATTTTTTTTTCTAGCTCTTTTTCTTGCTCCTGGTATTTTTTCCATTCTTCTTGCCATTTTTGGGCAGTTTCTGGATTAGAGGGATCGTTGTTCCCTTGGAATAGAGGATTCTGGATTTTTCCCTCTTGGCCTGTATTTGCCGAAGTAGGATTTTTATCTTTTGGACGATGGACTTTTTTTCTCTGGATGTTTTTTTTCTCTGATAGAACACCTTTGCTTATAAGAGACTTTTTGACATCTTCATAAAGTGAAGCAGTAAAAAAAGATACACTGTTTTGGATCGCGTTTTTTCTGCCCAATATTTTCCAATAGATTTCAGGGTATCTTTTTAAAGAGATTATGATGGCTGTATTTTTATTTTCCAGGCTTTTGATTTTATCCAGATCTTTTTGGCTTATATTTTTAACTTCATTGTTTTCTTCTCGTCTGTCGGGCAAAAGAAGAATTTCCTGGAATGCCTGGCTATTGATTAAGGAAGGAGCTGTCTGTTTCTCTTTTTTACCATTTTCCTGCTTTTCCTGGATAAAATTGACTCCTATTTCCCAGGAAGTAGGATAGAGAAAAGAAATGGCATCTCCTTTGTATTCCTGACTTTCTTTTGTTTGTGCATCAAGAGACTGTAAAATAAGGAAGACTAAGATATATTGAAAAAATTTCATTCCCAATCCTTTATAAAATTTTAGCAGTAAAGGAACAAAAGATGACAAAGTAGAGTAGAGATAATATAGGAGTTACGAAAAGAAATTTTATTTTGGTGGAAAATTTTTGTAAAAATTTTCCCCCAAACCCCCTTTAAAAACTTTTATATATTACCTCACCAAGATAAACAGAAGTTTCCGTAATCTTTGGAAATCAAAAAAAATAAGCTTTAGAAAGAATAATAGAAATGCAATCGCTTTTTTATGAATATGTTATGCTATTATAGACTTTAAAAATATAAAAAATCCACAGATTACACAGATTGAAGATAATATAATAAAAATCTGTGTAATCTGCGAAATCTGTGGATAAATGTAAAATGCAAAATACATTTTATATAAATTATTCTCCAAAAGGCGATTGCATAATACTTATTTAGTATAAAGCTAGGAAAAATTCGTTGGCAAATAATTTTGGAAACTTCGGTCAGGAAAAGCATTTTATCACGAATTTCACGAATGACCGAATGGCACGAATGGATAATTTTATCTTTATTTCTTTATTCGTCTTATTCGTATCATTCGCATCATTCGTGATTTTAACCGAAAAATAATTAACCGCAGAGTCGCAAAGGTCGCAGAGGAATTATATAATTCTTTTTTCTTCTCTGCGTTCTCTATGTCTCTGCGGTGAAATCTTATCTCTTGAGAAGTTCAAGATTAAAGATTAATACAAAGACTTTTGAGCAGTTACCTAATAGGCAGGAATCCCTGTGATTTTATTGCCTATAATTAAGCCGTGAACATCGTATGTGCCTTCGTATGTGTAAACGCTTTCGATGTTTTTCAGAACGCGCATGATTGGATATTCGCTGCTAACACCGTTCGCGCCTAGCATTTCCCTTGCAGTGGAGGCTACTTCTCTGGCGATTTTAGTGTTGGCTCTCTTGAGCATACTCACGTGGCTGAAGTCAGCCGCTTTTCTTTCTCTTAGTTCTGCAAGATGCAGGGAAGTTGATAAACCTTGAGCAATCGCTGTTGCCATGTCAGCAAGCTTTACCTG
This sequence comes from Candidatus Brocadiia bacterium, assembly GCA_013359215.1. Classification (GTDB taxonomy): domain Bacteria; phylum Planctomycetota; class Uabimicrobiia; order Uabimicrobiales; family JABWCH01; genus JABWCH01. Next base: position 6,432 of record JABWCH010000251.1, read on the forward strand.
GATGATTTGCTTTCCAGCAAGAGCGATTCCAAATTGTTTGCGTTCCATAACATAGTCCCATGCAGTTTCATAGCAGAACATTGCCGCACCTATAATCCCCGCGGCAATCCCTGCCCTTGCTTCATTCAAGCATTTTAAAGCACACTTAAGGCCAGCACTTTCTGGCAGAAGATTTTCTTTGGGGATGAATACCTCATCTAAAGTATACTCTCCTGTATGCCCTGCTTGCAAAGAATCTTTTTTAGACATGCTTACGGCTGTTAGCCCAAGCCTTCCTTTTTCTACTAAAAAACCGTGTATCATGCCATTCAATTTTGCCCACACAACATGAATATCCGCGATATTGGCATTGGTAATCCATTGTTTGCTACCGCTCAGAATATAGCCCCCTTCTGTTTCCATTGCTTTGGTTTCCAGTGACCCTGGATCTGATCCATGGTTGGGTTCTGTAAGTCCAAAAGCACCGATCCATTCTCCTGTAGCAAGCTTAGGAAGATATTTAACCCTTTGTTCCTCTGAACCATAGCTGAGAATAGGGTAAGCTACCAGGGCATTTTGCACACTGGCGTTGCTTCTTAAGGATGAATCGCCCCATTCTAGCCCAATCATCATAAGGGCGTAAGAAATCTCATCCAGACCTGTTCCAGAATATTTTTCAGGAATATGCGCCCCAAAGCATCCCAACTCTGCCATCTCTGCCCAAAGCTTAGGATCACAATGCCTTTCCCATGCGCATTTTTCTATAAGAGGCAGATTTTTCTGCGAAAATTTTAGAAAGGTATTTAATACCTCTTGCTGCTCATGGGTGGTGAAGTTTTTAATCAGGTTTAGATAGTCTGCACGGTATATGGAATTTGTTTTTTTGAGCATGTTATGTTCCTTTATATTTGTGATAAAGACGAAACGGAAAATTTCCTGGATTGAGTATCCATCCTTCTATAGAATAAGCTAAAATAGCCAGCAAAAGCAAAGGGAGATATAGGCTTGTGCCTTTTCTTTTTCTTTGGTTTTGCAAGAGAAAGCTATCTATATTTTCATAAGAAGAAAAAGCAAAAGATGTTCCTTGAAAGGCTGGTATTTCCGATTTTGTAAAAAATATTTCTTTTGCTTCATGAGGAGACGACGATACAGCAATATACTTTGTTTTGCTATTGTTGGATAGCGTATAAATTCCACTTCTAGGAATGCCAGACAAGAGAGATTCATGCCCTTGCCAGTCTAAAGGGCTTCCTGCCAGAGAACGGAGGTGTAAGGAGTCGCTTTGTGTGAAATTTTTAGGAAGAGCCTCTCCTGCGTATAAGAAAAGGACTTCCTCTTTGTCTTCCTCCATGTTTGCCATATTTTGTATCATAGGAACAAAGCTTGCCTTTAAAGGAAGATTGCAAAATTTTGAATCTAGCTCAAGGCCGCTTACAAAAACCTTTCCTTTTCCAAAGCTTTTCTGGCTTAAAACGCTCTTACTGTCTTCTAATCCTAGAACGCCCTGAGCATCCAATAGATTTAAAGGAAAATAGCGGAAAGCTTTGATGTTTTTTAAAAGAATTTCCCCTTTTGCATCTTTGATCTCTTCCCATAGAGGGTTGTATTTGTCGAGAACAACTACGCTTTCTCCCTGGGATGATTGCTCTTCTTGCTCTGGTGAGCATCCGAACCAAAAGGAAAGGGATTCCTCTGGCATTAGATCCCAGGAAGGCAATGCTAAAATATTGCTTCCCTCTTGCAGGATTTTTTTCCAAAAAGCAGACTCTTCCTGTAAAACCCTATTCCAGACATCCCATCTCGCTACGGTTAGGGCAGGCATTCGCTTTTGGCTTGCTTGTACAAGATCCGCAGCAGGCACGAACTCGACTTCCAATCCTGTTCCATAGCCTTCAGGAAAAGGTGCAATCGCAAGAGAGGGGAGCAAAAAATCTTTTTTTTCTCCTGCGAATAAAACATATTTTTTTTCATCGCAAAAAAAGGCTGTGGCTAACATATTGTCGCAAGAAAAGCTATCCCCTTCTATCCAAAATAAAATCCAATGCAAGCCAGGTGTGTCAAAAACAAAAGAGAAGTCTTGCTGTTTTGCTTGTTTTTCTGAAAAATCCAGGCTAAAAGAATACTTTCTGCCTGTATCATCCATAGAATGAAGATGAACGTTTGTTCTTTTTTGGCTCGTATTTTCCAGATATGCTTCTATGACAAAGCTTTTTTTGGCTATCATTTTTCGCTTGGTCATAGAAATTTTGCTTATCTGAATATTTTCTTGGATGGGCTGGGAGGCTATTGCATGAGCGAATATTTTCATTTTAGAAGAAAATCGTAAGTCTTGCAATGGTTTTTTGCCCCATTCTGTTTCCTGGAAATCACTAAAAATATGGATTTCCTGCGAAGGCGTGTCTTTTGCGTTTTCCAGCAAAAGCAACGCTTTTTCTAATGCTTTGGCTGCCAATCCAGTTGCCTGTGTTTCTCGGATTTTGTCTAGCAAATCGCTGGTCTTTTTCTTATCAGAACTAAATTCCAAAGACAAGGGAACAGAAATATCCTCTACCATGAGGAGAATGCAAACCCTGTCTTCTTTGCCTGACAGCAAAAGCAATCCCCTGGCAGCCTCTTTAGCCAGATCAAGCTTACTTTTAGACGGAAGACCTAATGAACTCATAGATCCAGAATTGTCTATGATGATCACAATAGAAGAAGCACCTCCATAGCCTATCCCTGTAAGAATGATTCCTGAGAGAGCAAGCACCAGAAGCAAAAGAACAAGAATACGAAGTAAGAGTATAAGCCATTCTTGAATTTTTCTCCTGGAGGAAAGTCGGGGGTTTATACGCAAAAAAAATAAAAAGGAAGAAAATATATAATGTTTCTTTCTCACCTTAAAAAACAGATGGAAAAGAACGGGAATGAGCATTGCAGAAAGCATCCAGAGAAATAAAGGATAGGAAATGATAAAGGATACCATAGTTTGCTAAATTTTAATGAAAATTTTCTTGATATATAAAATCCACATAAGAAAAAGCCATAAAAGCACCTGAGTTATGGCCCATCCTAAAGAAGCATTGATCGGACTTAGCCATGAGCTAAAAAGGGACTCATAAAGATAGAGCTTCCAGGATATCTTCTGTCCAGATTCCCCAACAATCCAAAGAACGCCAAGAAGCCTGGCAAGAATCCCAGAAAGAAAGAAAACAGTGATTGCGTTTGATCCATAAACAAGGAAAGGCTTTGTCCAAAAAGTATATCCTTTGACATCGCTTATCCAATAGCACATTCCAAAAATATGCAATGCTATCCCTCCAGTGTAAAGAACATAGGAGCTTGTCCAAAGGTTTTTATTGATGGGAAAAACTGTATCCCATATAAGCCCTATAGCAAGGCAGACGTTTGCAAAAATAAAAATCCACGATGCTTTTGTAGCAGAATCCTTTTGGCTGTTGAGCCAGTGACCAAGCAGAATTCCTATAATGGCACTTGAGATAGCAGGGATGGTACTCAAAAGCCCTTCTGGGTCCCAAACTTTACTTTTGGCCCAAAGATGACCAGGAAGCAAAAGGCTGTCTAACCATGCTGCCAGGTTGTTTGTAGGCTCTAAGCCAGGTTTGCCTATTCCAGGAACAGGGATCAAAGTCATAATGGCCCAATAGAAAAGCAATAAGGCTGCTGCGATTGTTCCTTGGGTTTTCCAACTTGTTTTTAAAAAAAGCAAAGCAGTAGCCAGATATACAATAGCGATTCTTTGCAAAACGCCAGGAATCCGAATCTGGCTGAGGTCAAAAAAAGGAAAGCCGTTCAGGAAAAGCCCCAGGAAAAAAAGTATCCCAGCCCTTTTCAGAATGGGCAAAACCAAGTCCTTATCTCCTCTTTCTTTTCTTTTTTGCAAAGACAGTGTAATGGCAACCCCTACAATGAATAAAAAGAAAGGAAATATCCAGTCTGTAGGCGTACAGCCATGCCAGGAAGCGTGTTGTAAGGGAGCGTAAATATCTGTCCAAGATCCTGGATTGTTGACCAGGATCATGGCTGCAACAGTCATGCCTCGAAATATATCCAGGGAAAGAAGTCGTTCTGGTTTTTCTGATGTCATAATGCATCCTTTTATTCATAACATTGTCAACTTAAGCAAGAGTAATTTTGTCACTTACGAGTGAAATCTCGTGTAAAATGCCCAAGAATTTTTAAATCACGAATAAGACGAATAAAACAAATCAAAAATAAAATTATTCATTCGCTCCATTCGGCCATTCGTGTAATTCGTGATCTTTTCCTGTTTATCAGGGTTAGGTGAGTACGCGAGCAATGAAATTTTGTTTCTTGAGTTGACAGTGTTATGGGTATAGTTTTAATTTTTTAAAGACTGCCTGGAACGACTTGCTGTTAGGATTATAGTGGCAAAAACAAGGGTAAAGACTATCAGCTCTAAAACCAGAGCAACAAATGTAATTTTTGCTACAGGGAAAAGAATAAAAGATCTTTCCAGAAATAGAGCCAGGAAAATGATGCAAGACGTTGTAGCCACGATATAAGGATTTTTTTTGGCTTTTTTGTTGATTAAGATCATAAAGGGCAAGAAGAAAAACATAGCCAGAATCGCATAGCCAACACCCTTATAGAAGGGATTGGATAAACGGTATGTATAGAAGCTCACTTCTTCTGGAATGTTTCCATACCATATTACAATCAGTTGAAAAAAGCAAAATCCCATCCAGAGGACACTAAAACCAAAGAGCAACGCGCCTGTATCATATTGTGCCTTTTCAAGGGCAGGCAAATTTTCAGGAGAGGGCTTTTTCTCTAATACAAGGCAATAAATTCCAGCAAAAGCAATTCCAATATAAATAGCTTCTACAAAGAAATAAGGGCCATAGATCGTGCTGAACCATGGATACTCTAGCGGCATGATGCAATCAAAAGCCAGAAGCGATTGCGAAATCACAAAGCTAAAAAGATAGAGAATTGCCCAGGTAGATTTGTTTTCTTTTTCCATAAGAGACTGGCGGGAATACTTCCATGCAGTGATAAAAGAAAGGAATAGAAAAAGGAAATTACGAGCCAGAAAAAAGGTTTTGTTGAACCAAAAAGAATTTTTATTGTGTATGGGATAGATTTCCCACTGGGCAGCCATAAATAAAAAAGCAAAAGAGCAGAAAAAAAGCATGGGAACAACACCAAACAGGTGATGCTTTAAAGGTTTGATCCATTTGCCTTCCGATAGCTCTGCTGCTGCGACCAGCGCAACAGAACCCTGGCAAAGTGCAAGCCAGAAGCTAATATTGAATAGCAAAGAGCCTTGCGGTGATTGTCCTACATAAACCTCTATTAGAGCAAGGCAAGCTAAAAAAATAACAAACAAAAAAGTGTATGCTTTCATGCTAGTTCTCCATCAAAATGACAAATTTGTTGCCATATTCTTCTTGTGGCATGATGCTTATTGGATTGGTAATATCAGGAAGTCTTGTAAGATGAAGAAAACCAGCAAAGGAGAAAAGGCCACCCAGTAGAATGCAAAGTGCGTAAGCTACAATAGAAAAAGGCAGCAAGGAAACCAAGGGTTTGCCTCCTGTGTTGATCGGCCATGAAAAAACAGTATGCAAGGAAAGCCCCATTCCAGCAACAAAGCCTGTTACACAACCCATAAGAGTGAAAAATTTTAAAGGGCTTGGGCTTGATCCTAGAATTTCTTCCACATCATGAACCCAGTAAGGAGTAATTACCTGGATTTTATGGGAAAAAGCTTTTAGCTCTCTTAGTTTTGCTTTAAAGTCTTGTTCTGTATCAAAAGAAAAAGTTTGCACTATTCTACCTTTCATAAAAATTTGGTTGATTGCGCTTGTATCGCATTTGCTTTAGAGCCTATCCGAAAAATCCTTTTGGCTGCAAATTTCGATGCATCTCGGATAGCTTCGTCGAAAGTGACAAAATTGTCCTCAGAGTAGCTACGGCTGCGGCAATTTTGTCACTTTTTCCTCGCTCTCCGAGTGCCTCAAAATTTTCGCCTAAAATTATTTTTTGGATAGGCTCTTAGATAAAGTCATTCTAAACAATTCATCTTTGTTTTGCAATACGCTATCTGAATTTTTTAAAATCTTTATAGGGTCTACGCAAAGAGATTTTTATCTGAGGGAAAATTTTTGCAAAAATTTTCCCCCAAGCCTCCTTTAAAAAATTTTAATGCTTATGGATTGAGTTCCTAATCTGGATACATCAGAAAAGTATTCTATCAGGAATTTTGCGAATGGGCGAATAGCACGAATTGTCTTCATGACTAACAAATTCTCTATTGCTTTCAACCAATCGTTTTGCTATACTCATCACAATTTTAATACCATGCCGTTTACAAAAAATTTTATAAAGGTATAGAATTATGGGTAAAATCCGAGAAAAGCTAGCCGAAGATATTAAAATAGCACTTAAAGAGCAAAATGCAGTAAAAATAAGCACGCTGAGAATGATTAAAGCAGAACTCATGAAAATCGAGGTAGATCAAAAAGACATGGATGAAGCAGGATTTCTCCAGCTTGTTCGAAGCATGAAAAAGCAGCGAGAGGAATCTATTTCCGAATTCAAGAAGGCCAATCGGGAAGATTTGATTGAAATCGAAAGAAAAGAAATGGAAATTTTGGATTTGTATCTTCCTGCACAGCTTTCTTCTAATGAGCTAGAACGCCTGGTAGACGAGGCGATTGCTGAAACAGGTGCTAAAAATGTCAAGTCGCTAGGGCTTGTTATGAAAGCCGTTATGGCAAAAGCAGGCGGTCGTGCTGATGGCAAAATGGTCAATGCCATGGCAAAGGAAAAATTGGAAAAGCTTGCTGGCAACTAAGTAAATGTTCAAAAGTCTTGTACTTAAGAATAGTGGCTACGCAAAAAGATTTTTATTTGGGAGAAAATTTTTGTAAAAATTTTCCCCCAAATAAAAATCTCTTTGCGTAACTCCTATAAATAAGTTCCCCATTTAGACGATTAAGATAACGATTAAGATTAAGAATCGTAGTCCGATTCGTTATCATTATCTTAATCTTAATCTTAATCGTTATCGAAATTTTTGTGATTTCCCTTTAATTTAGGGATACACAGAAGTAAAATTTACATAACTGTCTTGTATTCCATTAAAAATGGGGAAGTTATTTAATTCTCATCACTTAATTCTCGTTTCTAAATTATTCTAGCCTTGTAATCATCTTTTCTAAAATTTCTTGAGGCTGCTTTTTTGCATTGTCCCAAAAGAATGTCTTATTCCCGCCTTTTTCCAAAGCTTTTTCTATACAATCGCAAAGTTGTTTCCAGGCCAAGCCGTGGGAGCAGCTCTCTGCTATTCCTATGGAAACAGAAAAAATTAAGTCAGCTTTTTTAAGCCTGATTCTTATTTCTTTGGCCCAATCCATAAAAGAGAAGGAGGCTTCTTCTGCTATAAAAACAGCCTGCTTCGGGTTCAGAATAAAAACAAGGCACTTTTCTTTGCTTTGTTGCAATAGATTCAGAAGAAATTCCATTGAGGGGGATTTTTTTTCGTAAAGGCATGGAGTTTCCCCTTCCAGATGAAACAAAAAAATACTAAAAAAAGTTTCATTTTTTTTATATTCTTCTAGTTTTTTGAGTAAAAAATTTTTATTATAGACACCATATACTGTATCGTAATCTTGGTAGTACTCTTTTGCTTGAGATAGTTTCCAGCTATTGAGCAAGATGCCTAAAAACTTGCCCATGCTCTCTAACAAATCGCAATGGGATTGATGAAGATGTTTATTTTCTGTAATAACAGAGCGTTCTGATTCTTCCAGCACAATTTGCAAAACTCCTACTATTTTTTCAGGGGAAACAATCGGAAAAATATACTCCCCTGTTGATGGGGAAATTACTTTAATTTCTCCTCTGGCGACTTGTGCAATCTTATGCCCTTTGCTAAGGTCAAAACGGTGTAATGCACATTCGCGGTTGCTACAAAGCAGCTTGATATAATCACCTTCAATATAGAAGAAAGAACAACTTGAGTAATGGAATCCTTGTTGTTGGGTGAGCATGGCAACAACTGTTTTCGAGAGTGTTTCTAAGGAATTGCATTGCCAAAATTCTTGCAAAATGGTAGGAAATTGCTGCATTTTTTCTTTTAGACTTGTAATTTGTAGAAGATTTTTAGCTGTTTCTACAATTTTATCATGTTTTTCTTGGATTTTTTGTTTTAATTCTTCTTCTATTTCTTTTCTATGCGAGATATCATAGACACTACAAAGCAAAAGATGTTTAGACTCATCTACAATTCTCTGGATTTCTATTTGGATTTCTTTGATCGTATGCTCTTTAGAAATCATTCGTAGCTCACCTTGCAAGTGTTCTTTTTCATCACTATGCTCAAGGCGTGTTTTAAAATTGCGGAGATCTTTTTTGTAAAGGATGTTTTCCAATTTCATCTTACTTTCAACCATCTCTTCAACGCTATATCCTGTAAGTTTCTCAAAAGCATGGTTTGCATCCTCTACCATCCAGCTCTCTTCTTCCAGGATACAGACAGGGATAGGATTTTTGAGGAAAATTTTATGCCAAAAAGAATTTTTTTTTATCATAAATTTATCTTGCAAGGAAGGTTTTAAATAATTACTATTTGGGTTAGCGATGCCTGGAACAGGCAACTTAGATTTGTAACAACATGAATTATTTTACCAACACTTTCAAAAGAAGCAAGAAAGAAGCGAAAAATTTCTGTTCTTTTGAGACAGATACTGTGGTTAGGAAATAAAAATGGAACTTTTAAATGTAGACAAAAGCATTTTGGTGATTATTGATTTGCAGGGCAAATTGATGGAAAAAATCTATCGTCCTCAAATGGTGATACAATCCACTCTTAGCTTGCTCAGGTTAGCAGAAATATTTTCTGTGCCTGTTCTTGTCAGCGAACAATACCCCAAAGGCTTAGGAAAAACACATCCTGTTATATGGGAATCTTTTACAAAATTGAAAACGTCTAAAGCCTATATGGAAAAAAGTAGCTTTGGCTGTTGTGGCGATCCTAATTTTGAGATGCTGCTTGCCAAGCTTAGACCTGAAATTCCTTCTGAGCAAAGGCAAATTGTTGTTGCAGGAATAGAAGCCCATATTTGTGTCATGCAAACAACCCTTGAGCTAATCCAGGATGGAAACCAGGTGCATATTTGTTGGGATGCTGTTAGTTGCCGTGGTGAAGAATGTCGCAAACACGCTTTAGATCGTATGTATCAAGCTAGTGCAGTCATTACAAACCATGAATCTGTAGGATTTGAATGGGCCAGAGATAAAAATCATCCAGGATTCAAAGAAATGAGCCAGCTTTTCAAAGAAGAGCAATAGAACTAAAAGAAAGGGTCTAACTCATGGCAGGGCATAATCCTAAAGCGAAGATAGATAAAACAACAGTGGCCTCCACCACCAAAAATGCTATTTCTTTTGCTGCCTTGACAGAATCTACAGAGCAAGGCATAATCTTCCGCAAGCCTATTTTACAAGGTCAAGGCAAGATAGCATTGTATGCTAAAAAATATACCTGCTGCCAAAGGCTAGAAATAGAACTCAATGGGATTGCATGGCAATTTAAATACAAAAAACAGAGGCTTATGGTACGAAAACAGGAAAAAGGGCAGATGTTTTTAATGACTCTTCCTGAAGGTATTGTTTACTGGGAAACAGAGCTGGGCTATTTCGCCAGCTTTTGGCAAAAAAGCTATTTAAAAAAGGTAGAGATTGGAAACTACATACAAGGTTATATTGAGTGCATCCTTTGCGAAAAATCCGATTTCCAAGGGCCTTATAAACTCGAAAAAGAGTCGAAAATTGTAAAACCCTTTGCACGCTTTCTATTATCTATAAAGCCTTTTGGATGCGCTATGGTTTAATCTTCTTTACTTGGACAAGCCGAAGCCAAACAGGTATCAATCGCGAATGAATAATCTTCTTTACTTGGACAAGCCGAAGCCAAACAGGTATCAATCGCGAATGACACGAATATACAAATTACGCGAATAAAATTTTTATAAAAAACATTCGTATCATTCGATCATTCGTTTTATTCGTGATAAAAATCTTTGCTTTTTCTGCATACATTTTACTTCTTAGTACCTATCTGCCTTTTGGGATTTTGTTTCATGATATCTGGGATTTCTATTTCTGCATCTAGCTCAAAAATCTCTAGCCATTCATCAATGGTAATCCCTTGATCATCGGAAAGTGCATATTTTTTTTCTTCTTTTTTGCTACTACGCAAACAATGCAAAAATTCAGCAGGAGATAGAATTTTTGCATTGTATTTTTTTGTTCTTTGTATGATTTTCCTATCGGCTGTTACAATGTTTGCCCCATAGAATTTCTCACTTAGAGAAATGATCTTTTCATCTGCTTTGCCTTCTCCAATAGCATAGATGATTTCCATCCTTTGGCGGGAAATGATTCTTTCGTAAGGACTAACGCCTGGCTGCCCATCAAAAACCAAAATTACCTTAGAAATTTTCTGCTGCTCTTGATATTGCGCTACCTTCCTGATAAGATCAGCCCTTTTTTCTTCCAGATTTCTTCCCTGGTCCTGCCAGTCTGGAAAAAACATAAGATTGTATCCATCTATAATCAGAATCATAATTCAGACCTAATTGTTAGTTAAAGAGAATAATTTATACATCCCTGATCCATACCATAAAATCAAAGAATATTGCTTTTCTAATTTTACGCATTCCCATGCTTTTTGCTGGTTGGATGCCAGTATAAGGAGATTAAGAGGCTCTTCCGTAATACGCGCAACGGTTTTTCGATTCCTTGCATCGATTACGTAGTCAGGATTATTTCCTTTTAGCACCCAATAGTGCCTGAAAGTAAGCCATTGATGAAAATCCCCTATAATGTAGATGCTTTCTATCTCCAAATCTTTTACCAACTGGGACGCACTATGGGAATTCTGGTAATATTGCATAAGCAAATTTTGTGGATACAAACCCTTGGCTATTTGGTTTTGCACCAGGGAATAGCTTATTCTCTGGTATATAGCAGCACACAAAGCAAAGCAAGCTAAAATCAAAAGCAGACTTTTTTTCCCGATCCTTTTAAACTCTTCTTTTATATAGAGTTCTTCTGCCAGTGCCATAAACGGAAGGGTGAAAAGGGGGAAAAAAACAAGATAGGTTCTGGGATAAGGAGAAGGCTGCCGCATGAATAAAGATAAAATAAGAATGAAAAGGCTCACACCAAATAAAATCCAGCAAGGATATTGTGGTGAAATCCTTTTTTTTAATTTTTTTTGCTCATAGATTAGACGTGCTAAAAATAGAAATAAAATTCCTAAATGGATAGCTAGTGCTAAAATAATATTCCCTAAAGCTGAAAAGGGGGACTCCCATCCCAAGGGATCTTTCAAAACAAGCAGGAATTGCTTCCAAATCATAAAATAAGGGAAAAGTCCCAGGATGAGGAAGGGAAACAAAACAGCCAAAACCCACCATTCCCTTGATTTGCGTAAATAAAATACAATCCCAAGAGCCATTATAGTTGATGCAACTATCAAAACATTGCTAGGCATAATTCCAGGCAAAAGAAGTATAGCAGGTATGCTCAAGAAAAAGCCTTGCCTATAGTTTTTTATCTGGAATTCCCAAAAGCCTGCGCTCAGCAGAATTGCCAGAAAAAGAGAGACCCCATATCCCCTCAACTGGTATACAAAAGCAAGGTAGATAGGACTAAAGCAAAAGACAAGGGAAAAAAAAATTCCTGTATAGGGAAACCTTTTTCTGCCCCAATAGAAAAGGAAAAGAAAAGAAATAAAAGCAAAAGCAATGCAAGGAATTCTCAAAAAAATATCCCCACAGTTTGTGCCAAGAAATTTGCACCATAGCCACATCAGCGCAGAGAAAAGGATGTGATTGTTCGCTATTGGATAATGAAGGAATACTTCCTGGAATTTACCCAACCGCCAAAATTCCCAAAAGGATATAACTTCATCCATCCATAGATCAGGAACAATGTAGGGAAAGGAAACCATCAAGAAAAGAAAGGCAATGATGAAAGGAGCATAAGGAAAATCCATTGTTTTCATGGAGTCTCTTTAACTTATTAAATAGCTTATGAATCCAAGTTTTTAAAGTGTTTTGGGGGAAAATTTTAAAAACTTTCCCCCAAATAGAAATTTCTTTACGTAGTGCCTATCTCGTACAAGCCGAAACCAAAAAAGGTATGGATCGCGAATGAGACGAATATACAAATTACGCGAATGAAATTTTTATAAAAACGATTCGTGATATTCGACCATTCGTCTTATTCGTGATAAAAATTTCTGCTTTTCGGCAAACATCTAACTTCTTGGTTTCTATAACTCTCTACTTTATTTCTTTTTTTTCCGTAAGGCTGCAATTGCCCCCAAGGTCTTCATACATGATTATATCCCAATGGGAAACCTTGTCTTGCAGTTTTAGTTCCAGGCGGAAGTAATAGTTGAGGCCAGCAACAACCTGAGTGCCTGCTTTGAGTACCTGAGACAATTCCATTCCTGGGTTATCTTTGGCTAGGAGTTCCACGGCTTTTCGCGCCATTTTTTGCATATTTTCTGCTTTGGGGTCTTGTTGTAAGTATCCGCCTGGTATAGGTTCTTGCGAAATTTTAGGAGGCATTTTAGACTCCTCTGTATTTTGTGGTATAGATTTTTCCTGGATTTGATTTCTATCGCATGATACACAAATCATAGATATAGCTGCTAAGAGAAGAATAAGAAAAATACGCATACAATCTTGCCTTTCTTTTAGTAGAGAAAGCCGCGGCATACAGCCGCGGCTTTAAAATCTTAAATCATCAGAATGGAATAGCTTACCTATCTACATAGATTCTTCTGCGCTTGTATCAGAAGAGCTGCCTAAGCCTTCTTCTGCTGGCATTTCTTCTTCTTCAAGCTCTTTTATGACAATAGGATTTTCCTGGCTAGAAATGCTTTGGTAAACATCCTGGGCAATCTGTTCGCATACCTGGGGATTTTTCTCTAAAAATTCCACTGCATTTTCTTTGCCCTGGCCAATCTTTTCATCTTTATAAGCATACCAGGAACCACTTTTGTCCAAGATTTTTCTAAGAACGGCTTGTTCCAGAATATCGCTTGCCAGAGAAATGCCTTTGCCAAAATAGATATCGAATTCTGCTTCCCTGAAAGGAGGGGCGACTTTGTTTTTGACTACCTTGCCTTTTGTCCTGCATCCAATGATTTCTTCGCTCTTTTTAATATTGCCTACTTTGCGGATTTCTATACGGACAGAAGCATAAAACTTTAGAGCACGACCACCTGTTGTTGTTTCAGGATTGCCAAAAAATACGCCTATTTTCTCTCTCATCTGGTTGATAAAAATAACGCATGTGTTGGTTTTGCTTGTTACGCCAGCCAGCTTTCTGAGTGCTTGTGACATGAGCCTGGCTTGCAAACCCATGTGAGAATCGCCCATTTCACCTGCCAGCTCGGCTTTAGGTACTAGAGCTGCGACAGAATCAACGACGATCACATCCAAAGAATTAGAAGAAACCAGCATCTCTGCAATCTCTAAAGCTTGTTCTCCATTATCAGGCTGGGATATATAAAGCTGGTCGATGTTGATTCCCAGGTTTTTACAATAAGCAGGGTCTAAGGCATGTTCTGCATCGATAAAAGCAGCCCTACCACCTTTTTTTTGTGCATTGGCAATGATATGCAATGCCAAAGTAGTCTTTCCTGAAGATTCTGGCCCAAAAATCTCGATAATACGACCTTTAGGGACACCTTTTACCCCTAATGCCAGATCCAAAGAAAGCGCGCCTGTGGAAATGGCATCTACAGGGGCTACAGCATTAGAACCAAGCACCATTAAAGACCCACGCCCATATTTGCGATGGATTTGCTCCATGGCGAGCTGGAATGTTTCTTCTCTTGGGTCTACGATTTTTGTTTCTTCTGCTTTATCCAAGGCACTGTCTTTTTTTTTCTTATCTTTTTTTTCAGCCATCTTCAACCTCTTTCTTTATAAGAAATGTTATCTTTATGAACTTTCGATAATCGTCGAAGTCTAAGCTTGCTCATCTTTTTTAGGAATTACATTGGCGATCATTTCAATCAACTGGTTAGGGTCAAAAGGTTTTTCCAGCCATCCAACCACCAAAGGCTCCTTGCTAAGATCTTGCAAAAGCCCTGAATCTAAATATGCTGAAACAACAATGACCTTTTGTATTTCCTGGACAAAATCTAAAGACCTTATGGCCGTAAGGCCGTCCCATTCTGGCATCTTAATATCCATAAGAATAAGCTTATAGACATTGCTCATCGCATATCCAAATGCTTCTTTCCCTGTTGTTGCTATATCATAAGTGTAACCTTCTATTTTCAGGATTTCTCCAATCAAGGTTTGTAAGCTAGGGTCATCATCTACAACCAGAACATCTAAGCTTTTTTTTGCTTTTTTCATAAAAAACCTCTTCTTTGACTTACAATTAGTTAAAAATGGGGAAGTTGTTTAATTCTCATCGATAAGTCATCCAGGCATACAGATAGAAACTAAGAAGTTAGATGTTTGCCAAAAAAGCAAAGATTTTTATCACGAATAAGGCGAATGGTCGAATGACACGAATAGCTTTGATAAAAATTTCATTCGCGTAATTTGGATATTCGTCTCATTCGTGATTCATACCTTTTTGGTTTCGGCTTGTCCGAGATAGGCTTTATAGATCAAAATATACTCTAGCACACCATTGGCCTGCTTCTTCTTTTACCTGTATTTGATGGTACGTTACTGCTTTGATTTCATTAAGATAAGAATGGCGTTGGGGGTCGCAGCTTTCACCATAAAGCATGGCTTTAAGCTTAAGAGAAGATAGCTCCAGAATGACAAATCTATGGAAAACTTTTTGCTTTACTAAAAACATATAGTTGATCTCGGAAAGCCAGTCATGGAATATTTCTTCGATAGTCTGTCCTTCTAAGGAAATCTCTATGCTTTCCTTTTCCTGGATTTCTCCTGAAACAAGAAGAGATGTAATCCCTTTTGCTGCTATAGCAAAAAGCTCTTGTTTGTCGTTTGCCCTTACGCTCAAGCCTACATCTGCCGTGTGATCTAAAATTTCATACCCCATACCTATTCCTATTCTGTTTCTTGATTTTTCCTTTTAAAGTGTCCGATCCTTCCTGGCTGGCCTAAGAGCCTATCCGAAAAATAATTTTAGGCGAAAATTTTGAGGCACTCGGAGAGCGAGGAGAAAGTGACAAAATTGCCGCAAGTGTAGCCGTAGCTA
>JABWCH010000010.1 GCA_013359215.1 Candidatus Brocadiia bacterium
TTTATAGAAATTTCATTCGCGTAATTTGTATATTCGTCTTATTCGTGATTAATACCAGCATCTCTTGAAATATGTTCAACAGCATTTTGACCAGAACACAATATTCAATATTCAATATACTCTAAACATAATCCACAAGCAGGAGCTGTGCTTGCTGCTAAAGTACGGTTTCGGGATTCCAAGACACGCTTTATATGCTCAGGAGCATACTTCTTTTTCCCTACAGCAATGAGTGTTCCTGCAATATTACGAACCATGTGGTATAAAAAACCATCCGCTTCTACCCAGATTTTGACATAGTCTTGCTTTTTTTCAACTCGTATCTCGTAGATTGTACGGACACTGGACTGGCGTGGAGAATTAGCAGCTTCAAAGGCCGAAAAATCATGCTTACCAAGCAAATAGTTCGCACCTTCCTGCATCCTGTCTATATCCAGCAAAACCCACACCCAATGCATAAATTTTCTATCCATGGTAGGGCGAGTTTTTCTATTGATGATGTTATAGCTGTAGGCTTTTTTTTGGGCTGCAAATTGGGAATGAAAGCTATCAGGAACTTCGACTGAAGCTTTTATCGCTATATCTTCTGGTAGCAACGTATTCAAGGCTTTAGCAAAGGCATAGTCTGGAATTTTGCTCTCTGTCCGAAAGTTTGCTATTTGTGCTTTAGCATGAACTCCAGCATCTGTTCTTCCTGCACCATAGATAATCACATTTTCTTTGCATAAATCATAGATTGCCTGCTTAAGACACCCCTGAATGGTCTGGAGGTTGTCTTGTTCCTGCCATCCATGATAGTTTGTTCCATCGTATTCTATTGTAAGTTTTATATTTCGGATCATAGTACATTCTCTAAATCTTCAATCACATTTTCCATATTTTGATAGCGTTCATGTTTGTTCTTAGCAAGCATCTTAGAAATAATTTCGGATATTTTCATTGGGATAGAAGGTTCTAAAACATGAGGAAGAACAAAATTTCCCTTAAGCTGGGCAAAAAGCTTTGTCAGGCTAGAGCCACCAAAGGGTTCTTTCCCTGTAATCGCTCTATAAAAAGTAGCACCAAGGCTGTAAATATCCGATGTTTCATCCAGAGATTGGTTTAAACATTGTTCGGGCGAAATATACCCAGGCGTGCCTAGAACAACTCCGTCTTTGGTGATTTCTTCTTCTTTTTTTACCCTTCTTGCCAGCCCAAAATCAATAATCTTTACAATTTCGCCATCATTCGAAATTAAAATATTCGAGGGTTTAACATCTCTATGCAAAATCATTTGTTTATGGGCAGCAGCAAGCCCTCTGGCAACCTTTAAGATAATATTTCCAGCCTTATTGTAAGGAAATTTCCCTTCTTGTTTTAAAATATCCATAAGCGATCTGCCATGAATGTATCGCATTATCAGAAAATAGATTCCTTCCTGCTTATTTGCATCGAGAATCTGGATGATGTTAGGGTGCTGGATAGAGGCTAAAACTTTCGCTTCTCGCAAAAATCTCAATATGGTTTCTGGTTCGTTATAAACACTAGGAGATAGAACTTTTACTGCAACGGGGATGTCAAGAACCTGGTGTACACCTAAATACACAATACCTGTACCCCCTATCCCAAGGATTTCTTTCAAAATAGCGTTGCCCAAGGGCTTCCCTAAAGCAGATCGATAGTCTCCGCTTAAAAAGCTTTCACTGAAGATTCCCTGGGGCAATATCCTCTCCACTTCTTCTAACAAAAGTTTTACATTTCCTTTTTTTTCTGGCAATACTTTCACATTTTCCATGTCTTTGAACTGTTTTTGGTATTTTGACAAATACCTTGAAGCTAAAAAAATGATAGGGATTTTCTCTTGATGTGTCGTTAAATGAGCAACCAGATTTTTTCCGTGAATTCCATTCATTTCGATTTTAGAAATAATTAATTCTGGATTGTGTTTCTCGATTTTCTCCAAAGCTTTTTCTGATTTATTGCAGATAATCACTTGGTAGCTTTTCATGAGCAAAGCTTCTGCAACAATATCCAATAAATCCCAATTGTCGTTTACAAGTAAAACGCGCTTCATCATCCGCTCTTACCCTTAAGGGAATTCTATTCTTTTAAGAAGAGTTACAGACATAGTTTTGTGTATGCTGGCTATTTTAGCAAATTCCCAAAAATCATACAACAAAAATATGCTGATCATTCCATTTTCCCTATAAGAGTTAGGCAAAAAGATTTTTATTTGTGGGGAAATTTTTGTAAAAATTTTCTCCCAAACTCCCTTTAAAAATTTTTATATATTTATTTTAAAATAGTTTATGAATCATTAACAGAAACCTTTTTTATTTTTGCGCCAGGCTCAAGAGTCGAATCAAATTATTTGATTTGCCAGGCGGAAACCTAAGCAAAATACTATTGTATTCTATTGGCTAAGAAATTATAGCATTTATGCCATTCCTGTGAAGTCATAGCTAAGGCCAAGCTGGAAATCTTTGATTCTGATAAAGGCTTCTTTTATGGTTTTTTGTTCAATAGATGTAAGTTTGTTGGGATCAATGAAGTTATCAGGAACGTAGTTTTTTTTGATCGCTATAGATTGATGGCGGAGGCGGATCTCCATAAGAGCCTGGTATGCAATGCTGATTTCCTGAAAGTTTTGCTCTGATAGAATCCCTTTTTGTTTTAGCAATTCAAGCCTTTCCAGGGTATTGGTGGCATGAATTCCATGCTTAAGAGAGTAGATTCGGGCATAATCGACAATTTGAGCCACAACGCCTTTAATATCAAAAACCTTGCGGTGAGAATCAATGGTTTTTAAGGAAAAAGAATGGAAAAAATCTAAAGGTGGCGTAAATTGCAACACGTTTCTTGCCATAAAGAAAAAGAATCTTGGATTGCTTTGCAAATCTTCATAAAGAGAAGCCCGCAAGGAATGGATGAATTCTTGCTCTCCATACACACATCGGAAATCAAAGAAAATTTTACTATTGAGCAAGTCTTCCCCTTCCAGAGTTCTTGTCCAGTGTTGAAACTGGTTAATCCATTCAGAAAGAGATTGGCAGCAAGACGACTCTCTAGCCATAATTTTTCCAGGGCAAAAAGAATATCCCATCTGGTCAAGCCAAAAGGTAACTTTTTCTCCTAGCTTTAAAAAATAGGATTTCACTGCATCCAGCTTTTCTATGGGAACATCCTGAAAAATAATAGCATTATCCTGGTCTGTACAAAGCGTTTGCTCCCATCTTCCCTGGCTTCCCATCACAATAAAAGCATATTTTACAGGAGCTTCGCCTAATTCCTTTTCTGCCATCTGGATACACTTGATCAAAACAAGATCGGAAGTCGTTGTGATGAATCTTGTGCTGTGTTCCTGGCGTGTTCCGCTTTCCATCATTCCAACAGCAATTGTCGCAAGTCGGCGGACTACTTTGGCAAGCCCTTCAAACGAGCAAGAAGACTGGATTTCTCTATGGAAAAGAACAGGAGAGTATTGCTGCAACTGCATAAAATGGCGGACAGTGAGTACACCCATAATTTTTTGATCCGAATCTGTAACCCAAACAGGCTCAAACTCGTTGCTTTCCGAGACGCGGTAGGCTTCAAATAAAAGAGACTGGCCTGGAATGGTAATAGGAGATTGGGGCACAGCATACTGGGACAAATCGCGGTCGCAAACACGAGAAGATTCTTGTTCAAAAAAAGAAAGGGTGCTTTTTAGCTCGCCAATCAGACGATTTTGATGGAGTTCTTTTTCTCTTTGTTTGGAAATATCGGTTGCAACGACAATCAAGCCCTTTTTTCCCTGGATTGCGATCTTGGACAAGGACAAAAGCACTTCTTGTCTCTGGCCTTCTTTGGTTTTCAAAAATGCATTGATTTTTAGGGTATCCATGCCTGAAATATTGTTTAAAAGCTTAGGAAATTCTTCCCATATATCTTCGGGTTTAAGCAGGGCTATATCCTGAGAAGAGTAGCCAAGAGAAGAGAGCATGCTTTGGTTTGCAAACAATGTGCTGTCTTCTAAAATCATCAGAATGCGTTCTACAGCCGATTCTACAAGCAAGCGATATTTTTCTTCTGATTTTTTCAATCGTTTTTCAGCAAAACCTCTTTCCTTTTCTGCTTTGAATGCTTGAGAAAGCAGGTAAACCAGAAGCAATGCCACAATGACAAAAATACTCAGGGTAACGCCAAAAAGACGGTGTTTCAAAGAATCTATTTCTCTTTGCACATCGTCCAGATACACACCTGTCCCAATCACCCATCCCCAAGGCTCAAACGCCTTAATATAGGATATTTTAGGGAGAATTTTCTTAGGGTCATCTTTCCATTGCCACATATATTCAACATAGCCAGCACCGTATTCTTTGGCTATTTTTACAACCTCAACAAAGAGCTTTTTGCCCTGGGGGTCACAAAAATGGGCTAAAGATTTACCATTAAGGTCTGGGCGATAAGGATGGATAACCATTTTGGGAGACATATCATTCACCCAAAAATAGTCTTTCATCTGCTGACCATAGTGCAAATTCTGGATTTGTTCAATTGCATGTTTCTGAGCTTCCTCTCGGCTAAGAATGTTAGCGCGTTCGCTATGTTCGAAGTTGGCAAGAACATTCCATGCTGAATTGGTAAGCTCTCGGATCATTTCTTGCTTTTGCTCCATTACGCTTTTTTCCATGGCTGGAATCATGATAACAAAAATCGCTATGAAAAAAAGCACAATGCTCAAGAAAGCAGGGAAAACCGCACCAAGTATGAAACGCTTCAGATTCATCATTGTTTGATTCCTTTACTAACCATTTGCTTTTGCTGTCTTTATAGCAGCCAGAAATTCCGTAAAATTCAGAGATTGTAAAGTTCTATGGATGGATTCTTTGCTTTCCAGAGTTTTGGCGATGTCTGCTATGATTTCCAATTGGCTTTGCATTTCATGCTTTGGGGTCAAGATAAGAAAAATCAAGTGCGATAGTTCGCCATCAGGGCTATTGAAGTCGATTCCTATTTCTGATTTCCCTACGGCAATGACAGGCTTAGACAATCCAGAAACGCGGACATGGGGTATGGCTACTCCGTTTTCAAGCCCAGTGGGCATGGTTTCTTCTCTTCCAATGCTTTCCTCTACAATCTTTTTTCTTTCTTCAGGAGTAAAAAATGCAAAGGTATTGGCGAGTTCTTCTATGGCTTGAGAAAGATTGTTGGCTTTCAGAGAAGAAATAAAATGCTTAGAAGACAAGTATGAGGTGAAACGTTGCTTTTTGGAGAGGTGGAGTACTTTTTGCATCCCAGGCCCGCTCATCATGGATGTGAGAATGGACATAATCAAAAGGCTTACAAAAAGGGTTTCATTGATCAGATTCATTTGCAAAGCAACCAAAGCAAGGATAATTGCCATCGCTCCGCGTGCATTCATGGCAAAGGCCAAAGCCCAGGATTCCGATGATGTGAGCTTAAAGGCTTTTCCGCCCATGAGGCATCCTGAAATTTTTCCCAAAAAGGCTATAGCCGTAATTACAACTGTCAAAAGAAGATCAAAATTTTTGAGGAAATGAATTCCAAGCCCAATGCTCCCAAAAAATAAGGGAGTAAAGAAAGAAGAAACAAATTCGTGGATAATGGTTCTTGTATGCTCTCGAAGGTGATGAGAATCTCCTATGGCAACGCCTGCAACGAAAGCTCCGAATATGGCATGAATGCCGATCCATTCTGTAAAAGCAGAGCAAAAAAGAGCCACCACCAAAATAAAGCTGAGGACTCCACTAGGCCAGGTGAAATGGGCTTTTAGCCACGGGAGAATCTTATGAATATAGTAGCGTCCTACGGTGAGCATGAAAATAGTAAAGGCAAAGAACATAAGAATAGTGTACAGAATAGGAAAATGGGCTGCCTGGTCTTTTCCTGCCAGGCTAAGAATCAAGGCGAAGATAATCCATCCTAAAATATCGTCGAAAACAGCACAGGCAATGATCATCATCCCTGTGTCTGTACGATATATCCCTAAATCCATAAGAGTTTTAGCGATGACAGGAAGAGCAGAAATGGAAAGCACTGTAGCAAAAAAAAGAGCAAAAATTCTCTTATCTCCTCCTGCCTGTATCCCTAAAAAATCAGGAAAAGACCATGCGAGAATAAAACCTACTAAAAAAGGCATGATAAGCCCTGATATGCCTATGCCAATCGCTGTTTTCCCCTGCCTGAAGACAGTCGCCAGATCTAATTCCATACCAGCGATAAGCAAGAAAAGGCTTGCCCCTATTGTCGTGATGCTGTTTAAAACCAGGCTGTTATTTCCTGTGGTGGGAAAAAGAAAGTTTTCGAGAAAAGGCAACCATGTTCCTAAAAAGGTAGGGCCTAACAGTATCCCTGCCATAATTTCCCCGATTACTGCAGGTTGGTGATACCTCTTGGCGATTTCCCCCAAAAGCCTGCTAAAAAAAAGCAAAGTAGCCAGAGATAAAAACAATATTATAATTTCTTGCGACTGCATAAAAAAACCTCCATTTCTATTTCTATTCAAACTAATGCAAGATAAGGTTTTGTGTATTTTTCATCCATCGCCAGCTAAAGCGAATAGTATTCCGAGCGTGGAAAGCTGTCTATCTGGAGTAAATCGTTACGCTCGCAATAGAATTTATAAAGAGTTTGGGATTCTTCTCGTGTTATTATACTTGCTTCTAATGCTGTGTTTTCCCATTCTTCCCATTCGCCTGAATTCATGGCAGGAAGTTGTTTGCCTGGAAAAGCATCTTGCATTTTTTTTTGTATTTTTTGAGCCTCAGAAGCCAGAAAAAAAACCTTTTCCCAGTGCGCTAGAAGATGGGAAGCATTCTGAGGTATATAAAGGTTCTCTGATAACAAATTTCTATGAGAACCTGGGGTTTGCATGGTTTGTGATATGAATTTTTCTGCCGTTCCTTGATTCCAGTTTCTAAGGCTCTGGAATCGTATCCACCAAAAAAGGGGATAGTGAAAGATAAAGCCAAAAAAAGGGATTTGCAAGCTTTTTAGGATGGTTTCTATAGAATTTTGTATGGACAAAAAACAATACTCCATACTCCATTCAAGAAAAGGCAAATTTTCTTTTTTTTCATTTTCGGCTTCATATCTTTTCAATATACAAATACTTAAATAAAGATAAGAAAGAACATCAGAGAGATATGGCATAGTATTTATTTTGCCTTTTGATATATACGTAAATATGCTTATATCAGTTAGAAAAGAAAACGCGCTGCATGCGCGGGAGAGCCTGCAATCGTAGCCTTTTAGACTATTCTTTTGCGAAGCAAAGGAGAAAAATACCTGGGAAATGCTATGGAAACAATAGCGAGAAAGATTTTTAACAAAAGAGAATAGATGTTTACCAAAAGTTTTGTCCAACAAAAAACAGTCTTGCTTTTGAACTGCCATGATTTCCTCTCTGAAATAAGGATGAGAAGATAGGACAGCCTGGAGAAAAAAAGTCGCATTGCGATGGGAAAAATGGGGTTCATCTAAAATTTTTGTTACAGGCATGCTGGCATAAAGAGATGCAATGCAATTTTTAGCACCACGCATGATAGCCTTTTCCCCTAAGAGTTCCATCGCATCATCTAGTATGCTTTTGGTAATCTTGATAGCATGATAATGCAAAATATGGCTTATGGTTTCAGGAATAAAGCCTTGGTTTGCGTTTCCTAATGTATATTTTCTGCTTGCTTCCAAGATATACGAATAGCTGCCGATTCTCGCTAAAATTTCTTCTATTCCTTCCTGTTCCTGGCTTATTTCATGAAATGGGTTGCAGATAAGGGCGTATGCACCAGATATGCGGAAGAGCAACCTAGAAAAACCATTGGCTTGAGAGCTGGCAAGCATAGCTCTTTTCCTTGCAATACATGGCTGGATCATGGGCCATCCTATGCCAATACTTTCTATCCCGCCGAGAATAGAGTCAACGCTGACAACAACATCATGGCCTTCGGAAGGAGCGCAGGAAAAAGGAATTCCCAAAGGATCATGCAGTCGATCCATGATAATTCCATGATGAGAGGCAGGAACAAGAGCAAAGCTCATACCAAGATTGTATTGCCCTTTCAAAAGACCATCGGGATCTCTTAAATCAAAGCCAATGCAAAAAAGCGTTGCCATATTAGCAAAGGGAATATTTCTCTCATTCCAGTTCAATCTTAGGAAAATTTTCCCATCCTTTTCTGAAAAAAGGATTCCTTGCGGTGTGTCCCAGACTTTTGATAAACACGGTGTATGAAAAATCAAACAAGGAATTTCTTCTCCTGTTGCAATTCGATGCAAATATTTCTCTTTTTGTTCTTTTGTCCCATATTGAAGCAAGAGTTGGCTCAAGCCTGAAGAATTTTGGTTTATGATAGCGAGAGCTAATGGCGCGCTTCGGCTCGCTATTTTAGAATAGACTTCGCTCTCTCCAAAAGAACTAAATCCATGCCCATAAAAATCTTCAGGGATAGACATTCCCAAAAATTTGCGTTTTTTTATATAATCCCAAACCTCTTTGGGGATTTCTCTTTTTTTCCATATTTCCCAATCTTGAACCATAGCACAAAGGGTTTCTACCTGGCCTTCTAAAAAATCTTTTTCTTCTTCCTTTAAAACAGGATAGATTTCTGCCTTTAGCTTTTTATCGTCTATCTTTCCATCAAAAAACATCTCTTCTAGCCATCCCTTTTCGTGCTGTGTTATTTCGGGCGGCCATATTTTTTTCTGATTTTGATAAAGCTTGAATATCCATGATGACAAAAAAAATCGCCGTAAAACAGGAATGGAAAAGATCATTCCCAGAAAAAGCAATATATAGAATCCTGTGTATAGGATATATTGTAGCATTTTTATTTTTTCCTTTCGATTTGGATTTCAGCATAAAAAAACAAGGAAAATAAGACTTAAGAACTTACAAAATGTAGCAAATTTTGTAGAAAATTACCAGTCCTTTCCAGTCAATAAAATTTTCGAGGCCGTTTTTTCACAGGATTGACAAAAGTGTTTTTTTTCGTTAGAATCTTACCACTTGAAATGATTCATTAAATCCTAATTTTTATGATAAAAAGGCTATTTTTTTTAAAATATGAAAAAGAAAACCGCTTTGGTTTTTTATTATACGCACGAAAATCGCTATAGCTATCATGCTCTTTTGGGTGCATTAGAAACACAAGAAGATTTGCAGGAACTGGACATCCTTTTTTTGGAAAAAGAAGACACTTTGGTTTCTGAACTGCCATGTCTTTTAAAGCAATATGAAAAGGTTGTGCTAGGCATTTCCTTTTGCACTCCACAGCTATGGTCTACGGCTGCTTTGATGAAAAAAATCCAAAATACACAACAAAATTTTTCAGATTCTTTTTATTGCATTGCAGGCGGACCTCATCCCACAGGCGATACTGTAGGTACTTTAAAGCTGGGATTTGATATTGTCGTGGTAGGGGAAGGAGAAGACACCTTAATAGAGTTTATGCAAAAAATTTCCCAAGATGAAGACCCTAGAGAAATCCAAGGGATTGCTTTCTGGAATGATAAGGGAGAGTTTGTTTATAACCAAAGACACCGCTTGGTGGATTTAGACAAGTATTCCCCTTTTTCTGCAAAGCATCATAAATATGGTGCTATAGAAATTACCAGAGGCTGCCCTTATGCTTGCAACTACTGCCAGACATCCCATCTTTTTGGATCAAAAATGCGTCATCGTAGTGTAGAAAAAATTTGCGAATTCATGCAAAATATTATAGTGGAGCATCCTACAGTATTGCGTTTTGTTACCCCAAACGCTTTTTCGTACGGAAATGGACTGGCAGATCTGGAGTTTTTGCTTTTTTCTCTAAAAAAATCTCTACCTTCTTTTACTAAGATTTTTATAGGAACATTTCCTTCTGAAGTAAGACCTGACAGTGTGAATAAAGAAGCTATTTCTCTTGTCAAACAGTATGCCTGCAATGATAATCTTACCATTGGTGCTCAGTCAGGAAGCCAGAGAATGCTGGATATGTGCCATAGAGGCCATACAGTTGAAGATATTTATCGATCTGTAGAACTGGCTCGCCAGAATAACTTTATGGCAAATGTAGACTTTATTTTTGGTATGCCAGACGAAACAGAAGAAGACATAGCAAAAACAATCCAGGTAATGAATGATCTGGTAAAGATGGGTGCGAAAATACATGCGCATGCTTTTCTTCCTTTGCCACAAACCGCATGGAGAAAAGCATCCCATGCCAAGATAACTCCCGCCCTGAGAAAAAGCATTGAAAGGCTCATTTCCCAGGGAGACCTTTTTGGAAACTGGAATAAGCAGTATAGGCTTTCCACAAAGATTTTCCATTATCTTTGCACAGGAGAATTGGTTCAATAATGATTTTTGAATTACCAGCGGCGTTGCCCCTGGCTATTATATTTCGCCCTTAGGGAATAAAAGGGGAGAATATAGATTAAAGTGTATTTAGCACTAAAACTATAATTTCCTATCCATTAAATTACATCCGAGAATAGGACGGGAATCATGACTTCATACTCTGATGAAGAATTTTTACAACTTGCTATAGAAAGAAACTTTATAACACAACAAAATGCCCAGGAAGCACAAAAGCTTCAATCTCAGATGGCAGAAAAAAAAGAAATAGGCGACATTCTTCTGGAAAATAAATGGATACAGGAATCGCAATACAATGTTGTAAAGATTTTTTTGCGCTACAGAACCAGAAAACTTCCTCAGGCTGGTCCCATGGAAAGAAAATGGGAAATGGAAAAGGAGCATGAATTAGCCCAAAAAGCCTTAAAAGAAGGGCTAATCAGTACAGAAAAATTGATAGAATGTGTTTTCAAACAAAAAGAAATGGCCTGCCAGGGAAAAAATATTTCTTTATCCACTATCATGGTTGAAAGAGGATATATTCTTCCTGCGGATTTAGAATATCTGGAAAAGGGAGGAAGTGCTGCAACAGGGCAATATCCTGTTCAACCGCAAGAAAAATCATTATCCGACAACCCCATCAATTCTCAATTTCACTTTCTCGCTCCTATTTTGGTTGGTTTGAGCGAACCATGCAAAAGCAAGGTTTTTCCTTTAAACAAAAGAGAAAATTTTATTGGAAGAGCACGTGGCGCAAACATTCATATTGAACATAGCAGCGTTTCCCGCATCCATTGTAAACTACATTATATAGAAGCGCAAGGATGGGAAATTATAGATATGATGAGTACTCACGGTATTTTTGTGAATGGAAACAAAATTAAAAAGCATTTGTTGCGAAATCGTGATAAAATTCAGTTAGGCGAAGTTTTTTTAGAAATTCGAGGAATCTAGCTAAGGAGTTTAGAATATGGCGGAAAAGATCTTAATGCTGGCACTTTCTCCTACTATGCAAAATGGGAAAATTATCCGCTGGCACAAGAAAGAAGGCGATACCATAAGCAATGGTCAGACTCTTTGCGAAGTAGAAACAGACAAGGCGACTATGGAATATGAATCTCCTGTAGATGGTACACTTTTGAAAATTTTGGTAAAAGAGGGGGGATCTGCAAGCATTGGAGAAAGCATTGCGGTTTCTGGTAAAAAAGGGGAAAATATAGAAGAATATCTTGGTCAGCAGTCTCTTTCTTCTTCAACTGCTAAAGCACAGGTTGATCCAAAACCCATGGACAAAAATGAATCCATACCGCATATAACAGAAAGCCGTTATAAAGCATCTCCTCTAGCTAGAAAGATGGCACAAGATGCCCATGTTCCTTTGCCTTCCGTCCAGGGAACAGGACCAGAAGGAAGAATTGTAAAAAAAGATATAGAAAAATTTTTGCAAGAAAATAAGAGCGTCCCACTCAGTCCTATCAAAGAAAGACCTTTGGCTTTATCGGAAACAAAAACAGTGGATTCTCAAAGAGTTCCTTTATCCCAGAAAAGGAAAATCATTGCACAACGCCTTACACAATCGAAATTTACAGCACCACACTATTATCTGAAAACAAGCATTGCAGTGAAAACGCTTTTGGAAGCCCGAAAAAAGCTCAACCAATCGCTTACGCAAAAGCTTTCTCTAAATGCTTTTTTAGTTAAATTCTGCGCAGAGGCACTGAAACGGCATCCCCAGGTTCATTCTGGCTGGCGAGAGGATTCTATAGAAAGATTCTCTCAAATAGACATCGGCCTTGCTGTAGCTCAAAACGATGGTCTTATTACTCCTGTTGTACGGAATTGCGGTGCTAAAGGGATAGCCGAGATAGACGGCGAACTGAAAATATTGGTTGAAAAAGCCCTGAGCAATAGGCTATTGCCAGAAGAATTTCAAAATGCTACTTTCACCATAAGCAATCTCGGATCTTATGGAATCGAAGAATTCACAGCCATCATCAATCCTCCAGGCTCTGCCATTCTTGCCGTAGGCGAAGTAAAAAAACAGCCTGTGGTCATTGAAGACAAAGTTGCAGTAGAAGACATCATGAAAGTAACACTTTCTTGTGACCACAGAGTAATTGACGGAGCTGTAGGTGCGTCCTTTTTAAAAGATTTAAAAGAAATGATAGAAAATCCTATCTTGGCAATTCTATAGTAATACAGCCAAAATTTTAAGGAAAGCGATTCTGACAAAAGAAAATAGCAAAATTGTTCTATTTGATGGAGAATGCAATCTTTGCAGCTTTAGTGTTGCTTTTATCTTGAAGAGATCTCCCAAAAAGCAATTCCAGTTTGCTTCTTTGCAATCGGATTTTGGGCAAAAGCTTCTGGAAAAATTTTCTCTGCCCAAAAATTCCTTTGACTCTGTTGTTCTTGTCGAAGGGAATCAAGTTTATACAAAATCTACAGCGGCTTTAAGAATCGCCATGAGGCTACAAGGACTATGGCCGCTTTTGCGTATTTTTTTCCTTATGCCTTCTTCTTTACGAGATTTTTTATATTCTTTTGTAGCCCAAAATCGCTATGCCTGGTTTGGTAAAAAAACGAGCTGTCTTTTGCCTAAAGAAGAATGGAAAGATTGTTTTTTATCTTAAAACCTATCCGAAAAATCCTTATGTTCGCCTAAAATTATTTTTCGGATAGGCTCTTAGTACCTAACCAGGATAAACCAGAATCAGCCAGGTAAGAAAACCATAGATGAACATGGAAATAATCAGGTTTTTTATGAAAAAAAATACTTTGCTTTTATATTTTGTTTTTGGCTTAACGATGCTTTCGCGAATTTTTGCAGGTGAGACCAATATGACTTTATCTGCGGACAGAATTGCCAGAAGATTGGAAAAAATCTTTTGTGCTTTTTTAGAAAAAACAACACAACGAAAGGGCATTTCTTTAGTTCTGGAAAGCAAAATTAGCCAAGATGGAATTTCCTTTGCTCCCTCTGCCAGGAATGAAAGAGAAATTTTAATTTCTTTAAATTTATCCAAAATAGAAAAAGGCTACAAATTAGAAGGAAATTGGTTTCCAGAAGTTCCAGAAGAAGAATTAATGGCTGTTTTTGCAGAAGAAATGCCACAGGAAAAAATATTTTTTTCCTGCCAAAAAGCATTACATGGCTATGGGATTGTCCATGTAGCCTGTGCAGATCTTTATGCAAAGCCTGTTTTAGAAAAAGGCGATAATCTGGCAAGCCAGCTTCTATATGGCGTGCCTGTAATCCTGCTGGAAAGCACTCCTGACAAAAGCTTTTTCCGTATTCAGGGACAACAGGATGGCTATATCGCCTGGATAGCTTCCCAAAGCATAAAACAAATGTCCAAAAAAGATTGGGATGCCTGGAAAAATCTTCCTAAATCATACCTGGAAGAGGAATGCGAAGGATTCTTCCCAGGCTCTACTTTGGCATATATTTATGACGATTGCTATCCCTATTTCTCGCAAGAAAAAGAAAAGAAAAAAATTTCTCTACCTTGGACAAAAAAAGAATCCAGCCAAACACCACAAGAAAAAATCCTTTCCACTGCCAAAAAATTTTTACAAAAAGACGAATGGAAGAAGACAACCTATCTATGGGGGGGAACGTGTATTCCCAAGCTAGATTGCAGCGGATTCGTACAAACCGTTTTCCGTATGAACCATATCCTGCTGCCCAGAGATTCAGACCAGCAATACCAGTTCAGCACTCCCATAACCAAAGAACAATTGCAACAAGGAGATCTTGTTTTTTTTAGCCAACATGGCCGCTACCCTACTCATGTTGGCATTTACATCGGAAACAATCTCTATATTCATTGCTCACCAGCAGGCGAATATTCTGGAATTAAGATCAACCAGCTTAATGGAGCAAAGGAATACGAGAAACTGCTAGACAGACTTTTTTTTGCAGCAGGAAGAATCCTGCGGTAGATTACGCAAAGATATTTTTATTTGGGGGAAAATTTTTGTAAAAATTTTCCCCCAAACCCCCTTTAAAAACTTTTATCTATTTATTTTCCAATAGGTTATGCTGAAAATTAACATAAACCTTTAAAAATTATTCCCCTAAGATCCAGACGATGTTGTCTTTGACGACCCATAGGTTGCCACCTGCGATTGTCATTTCGGAATAGGTTCGCCCACGGTCGCCGCCTTTGACTTTTTCTTCTTTGACCCTTTCGCCATTGCTTTTTTGAAAAACATAGAAAGCGGATTGATAGCCTTGGGCATAGCGATTCATCATCGCAACCAGATATTCTTCAGAAAGAAGGATGTCTATTGTAGCAAAAACATCAGGCAAAGACGCAATCCATTGCATAGAGCCTTCCCTGGAAGACAAAGACCATATCTGGTTGCCTTCTTCTTTTCTGACTACAACATATATTCCCTGAATACCAGACAAAATCTTTCTTATGCTGTAGCTCTGGCATGCCAGTTTCCATTGCGTTTCGCCTTGGCTCACAGACAGGCTGGTTATGCTATCTTTTTCTTCGAGAAAAACAATAGAATCATCCGTCGCAGATAAAAATGGCTTGGATGGAACAGCACCACTAGGAATGAAAAGGCTTTCTGCATCGTGTTTCCAAAGCATTTTCATGGAAGAAATTTCATAGCATTCTATCCACCTGTTTTCTACCACTACACAAAGGTATTGGCCGCAGAGTACAGGGTAATAGTCCCAATACCTTCTCGCGCCTGGAATGGTTGGGAATTCTTTCATAACCTTGCCTTTGTCGATGTCATAAATCTTTAAAACAGAAGGGTTTTGACTAAAGACAATCACAAAATTATCCGCTATGATAGCATCGCCTGTGATTTTCCCTGGAAAATTGTCTTTCCAAAGGACTTCCTGTGACTCAGCAGATCGGACATAGAGCGTGGAAGTGTTTTGTCCATAGTTTTCGCAAATAACGGCTATTTTACGCGATCCTAATGCTATAGAAGCAAACCGATAAGGGATTGATGCTTCCCAAAGCACCTTTCCTGTGTTAGCATCCAGACGAAAAAGCTGGTTGTTGCTCCAGGCAAAAAGAGAGCTGTCCAGGAATCCTAAAGAATATATCCAGCCCATGTCAGAATTGGCCCAAATCTTTTCGCTTGTTTTGGCATCTCTGCAAATCAAAGTATTGCCTAAACTAAAAAAGACTTTTTGGCTTTGCTGGCTAGGGGTGATTCCTGTAATAGAAAGAAGCCTCAATGTCGTATGGTTTGGCTCGCTAAAGGTATGTTTAACATTGCCTTCTTTCCAAATGCTTAAAACTGGCGAGCTTTTTTCCTGTATTTTCCTATATTCAGGATGGTCTGTTTTTTCCTGAACAAAAGCATTCACATCCAGATCCTCTTTTTGCAAAGCAAAACGCTGCCCTTCGTATTTTGCTTTAAACCTTTTTAAAAGAATTTTAGCATGGCTAAAGTTCTTATAGCTTTCGTATGTCTGGATCAAAAGTTTATATATATAGGGGGTTTCTGGTGCGTCAGGGTATTCTCTCAAAAAGTATTCCATTTCTTCAACAGCAAGGCGCACAGTGCCTTCCTCAAGAATCTTCTGGATCATGGTATAATAAATCATGGAAGCATATTGCGTATTAGGATAATGAGATAGAATTCTTTTGAGTGAGCTGCTGTTATAATCAATTTGCTGCAATTTTCTATAAGCTTCTAAAGCTTCTTCATCGTACTTTTGGTAGATTGCCTGCCCAAACTTTTGTATCAATCTTGCTATGTTTTTTTTAGCCCAGTCTTGTGCTGAAATACCTTTATACTGCTTGTCTGAATAGGTTGTAAAGATAGTATAAAAAATATTCATGGCATTTTCTGCCTGGCCGAGTGTTTCATATTGGTTCGCAAGAAGACTGTAAGCATATATAGCCAAAAGAACATTGCCTTCTTGGCGCAAAGAATAGGTTTCCCTGCCATACTTATTGATCAATTCTTCCAGGCATTCTTTGGCCTTTGTATATTCTTTGTTTTGAAAGTAGTATTCATACATTCTCAAGAATAAAGGAATACAGACAAAGGGATCATCCGATAGAGCAAGGGCTTTAAGATCGTATTCATGCGATTTCCTTCTGTTTCCTTCCCTATCTCTTTGCTGAGAAAAAGTCTGGTATGTGAGCAAAAGCCCCTTTTGCGCTTTGGATGTCTGTATATTGGCATTGCTGTCTTCTGATGCTTTCAAAAGATCCAGGCTTTTTAAATAAAGCTCTTCTGCTTTTATTAGCAAACCTTCCTGGGAATCTTTGGAGTATAGTTGCAAATACAAATCAGCAAGTTTGATATAGGATGTTGAATCTTGGCTGTTTTTTTCCAGTTGTTTTTGGAGAATAGTAGCAATAGCCTGCAAATCATAAAAGACATTTAGATATTCGCGAGAAACGCTTATCAAGGCAGAATCTACCATTACAATGTTGCCAGGGTATACCATGCTATGATTCCATTTCCAGGAATCTTGGATTTTTTCTTTTGCAATATCAATGCAATATAAGCTTTTGTTGCAAGGACAGTAGAACAGATTGCCACTCCTTACTCCCATTCCTTCAACATTTTCGGAGTTAAGGGAGAGAATAGAGAGAATATCGCCTGTGGAAGCATCCAGAAAAGCAATGGATTTTCCGCCTAGAAGAATTTTATTTTCTGCTGCCAGCATAAAATACTGATAGCCAGATCGGAATTTTTGCCATATTCTTTCCCCTGTCCTGGCATGGAGGCAGTATATATATTCCGAATCCACAGGAGCAAAGTATACTTTGTCTTCATATAGAATGACAGGGCTGTTGTGCCAGCTTGCATGGCGATAGATCGTTTCAAACAAAGGGTTGTTTGGCTTTTGCAATTTAATACGGTCATAATTATAAAGCCATAGAAGGTTACCAGATATAGGATCTATGCAACTAAATGCACCAAGATTGTTGAGGTAATATAGGCAGCCATTTCCGCCAGCAAGAGGTGTCCCCACGGTTTCCCTTACAGGATTGCCAAACATATTCAATTCCTGCTGTGCAGAGCCTATCAAAGTTTTCCAGGCAATCTTTCCATTTTCAGGATGAACGGCTACAACATAGCTATTGAAAAGACCGCTCAATTCAGAAGCACCAGCATAAAGATATTTTCCCCAAACCAAAGGAGGAGTTACAAAGCTGGCTTTGTTTGCAAAAGCCTCTTCATCCCCTTTTTCGTCTTTGACCTGCCATAGAAATCTTCCATTGGAAGCATCTAGCTTTATCAATCGCCTTTCGGCAATTACATCCTTTATTTTATAAGCATTCCATGTGTCTTTTTGCTGCCCAGGAGTATCCCCTTCTATGTTAGCATACAAATATCCATTGTGGTACGTCAGCGTATGTATCACTTGCTCATGCTTTTCTGTTTTGAGCTGCGGAATCAGACCAGCGAACTCCCACCTGAGGTTTGACAAAAAGAGATCGTAAGCCTGTATTTTTTGTCCATTGTTTATAAAAATGCTGCCATCCCCTACAATCGGATACATGCTTACAGGCCCTTCTGCATTGCGAGGTCTTTCATTATAAAAATAGCGTGGCTCTTGGGGCCGCTCAGGATAAGGAAGTTTTTTGGAGTAGCTTTCCCTAAGAGAGGAAAGAGTTTGCTTTGTAGAAAAGTTGCCAGATAGATTCTTTCCATATAGATGCCATGATGTTTCAGGAGAAAGCAAGGCTTGCCTTTCTTGGATTTTTTGGGACAGGCTTTCTATATAGTCTGTCAATTTTATTGGATCTTTGCCAAGAGCAATCGAAATAGCCTTGTTTTTTTCATAAAATTTTTTCCAGAAAGCAAGCTGGTCTTCGTATCCAAGGGCATAATAGCAAAAAGCAAGCTTGGCTCTGCCTGAATGGGTTATAGAATGGTTAAAGAGAGGGTTGGCAAGGTATTGTAAATAAGAAATGCAGTTTTGGTATTCTTCTTTAAGAAAAATTTCAGCAATCCATTGCATCCAGACTTCTTGTCCTTTTTCTGTAGCAAGAAAAGGATACAAAAAGGGAAACGGATTGGTTTGCTTATTTTTGGCTTGTTTGAGCAAAATATTGATTTTATTGCTCAGGATGATTTGTGCTTCTTTGGGCAGAGAAGAAAGATTTTCCACAGCAAGATTTGATGCGTTTACATAAAGCTTGTTTTCCAAGAAAACAAGCTTTTCAGGATATTTTTGCAAAATCAGCAGATAGGAATCAATCGCGCTCTCCCAATCTTTGTTTTTAGCCTTTTGAGCCGCCTCCTGAAAGAGTTCTAAGGCTTCTTCTGATTTTAAAGGCAGAAGAAAAATTTCTTGAACCTGGATGCAATAGGAAAAGATAAAGAAAAGGAAAAAAAAAAGATATTGTTTCATTATTTTTAGTTCCCTGAAATTCCTTTTTTCGCTTCTGGGTTATTCGGATCAAGTTCCAAAATATAGTTGTAGCAATTGACTGCGCCATCCATATCCTGGTTTTGTTTTAGCCCTCGTGCAAAGAGTAGCAATTGGTTAATAGCAGATTGCTTATCATTTAAAGCTAAAGATATAGCAACATATTGGTTTACAGCATCATAGTCAAAGGGATCTTCCATCAGCCTTTGTGCAAGACGAATCAGTTCCTGCTTTTGTGCATCAGGCGCATTGATGCTCCCAGAGACTTCTTTAGTATAAGCTCCACTGTATTGCTGGGAAGCACTAGATCCTCCTACATTGGTAGAGCTTACGCTATGAAGTCCACTGTCGATAGCTTTTTGTTTTAACTCATCCATAACTGCCTGATCTGCAACGTCAAATATAGATTCCCATCCTGCTGTTACCTGGGCATCTTCTGGGATTACCTCTGTGTTGATCGCTTCTTGTTCTTCTTCTGTGATATATTCGTCTATGGTTTTTCTAAGCTGAGAAGGAAGACCAATGTATATAAAAAGATTGGTTTGTGTTTCTGTTTGTATTTCTGTGATCATTTCCAGAGTAAAGGTAGTGCCAACTAAGACGCATAGAATGTTATCAAAACGATCTAATGGTATAAATTGGTATTTCACCATGAGGCTTTTAGGAATTTCCTGGATAAGATCTGCTGAAACAGGATGGTTTTCTAAAGACAAAAAAGGCAATTGCAATTCTGTACACAAGGCATGAGTAAACGTGGATTCATCGATAAAACCTTTTTCTAACAAAATAGCATCCACTGTTTTACCAGAGACCTGACTTTCGTTTGCAGCTATTTTCAGCTTGTCTAATTCTACATATCCGCCATCTGCTAAAATTTGCTCTAACTTTTTTTCTGCAAGTTTTTCAAGATTTTTCATACTAGAACCTATGCCTTAATGCCATTGTCTTATTAATAGAATTATAATCGGGAATCATTTTATGCTGAAATTTCTATTTTGTCAAGAAAAAGAACAATCTCTAAAAAATAATCATATCCATTTAAATGCTTGACGTTTATTTTAACTCATGATATACTTTTTTTATGATAAATGGGAGATTGAAGTTATTTTTTTTTAAAGCAAACTTGCAGGAGGTTTAGTTGTGGCGGATTTGAATTTTAATGTTGAACCTCTAGGTAACCTGGAACATGCTGCGTTGGTCAAGATCAATGGGGCTATTGATGCCAAAACCGTTGTGATTTTTCAAGAAAAACTCGATCAACTTCAGCAAGAGGGCTATACTCGTTTTATATTGGATATGGAAGGCATTAAATACGTAAACAGTGCAGGTCTTGGTATTTTAGTCAATGTTGCCGATGCTTTAGAAAATCGTGGGGGCGGAATTGCCCTTGTAAAGATTCATCCCAAGGTCAAGGTTGTTTTTGATATGCTTGGGTTGAATGCCTTTTTTAAAATTTTCTCCAATGAAGATGAAGCTTTAGTCCATTTCCAAAAATCGGACAAACCTTCTTCTAAAGGACATGATATTACTAAAACAGCGCCAAGCATTACAACAAGTGCGGCAGACAATCGTCCACCCAGAATTACCCAGACAAAACCAGCACCCATGAATGTTCCTCCACCCCCTAGTGTTCCTGTAGCTGCTGCCCCTACCAATGTATTAACAACCAAGGTCAGCCCTCCTACAGAACCAGGTGCTCCTTTTTCTTTAGTCTGTGCTATGTGTAAGGTTAAACTTACGATTCCCAAACCAGGTAGCTATAAATGCCCTCGATGCGCTACTTTTTTCAAGCTGTATGACGATTGTCGTGTAACATTCTCTGAAAGAAAAAAGGCTTCGCCTCTACAAATGAAACTTTCTTGTACAGAAGATTGTATGATAGGCTTGTGCGAATTTACAGGCGTGTTGGCAAATACAATTGGCTTTCCTTATGAGGAAGTTGTTGCCATTAAAGATGCTTTGAAAGAGGTTTGCTCTGCTGTGATCGAAAGAGCATACGAGAATAAGCAATATCTTTCTTACAATGTAGTCATCAATCCCTCTTCTATGGATATAAAAATTCAGATTTCTGATTATGGCAAATTCATCTACGATGAAAAAGTTTTCCAAAAAACCATGCAAACTATGGAAGAGTTCGAGCATAAGCAGCATCCCAAAGGCGGCAATATTATCAACTTTGGTAAAACGGTTAAATTGCATTAGGTTTTTTTATGCACAAGAGAAGGATGGAAAAGCCTAGATTTTCTATCTGGGCTTTTTTCAAATCAAAAAGAGGTTTTCTCTGGATGGTTTATTGAAACCAAGCCCATACAGAAGATTTAAGTTAAGTAAGTTTGTGAGAATAGCAGAGATTTGCAATCTTTTGAGGCATCTTGTTGGGTTTGATAAATCGTTCTGGTTTGGTTTTACGTGCCTGTTGGGATTCGAACCCAAGACCTACAGCTTCGGAGGCTGCCACTCTATCCATCTGAGCTACAGGCACTTAAAATATACATTTTTGAGTTTGTTATTCTAACAAATTTTTCTTAAAAAGCAAGAAAAATTTCAAATATATTGTAACTACTTATGAAACAATTTATTGAAGAAATTTTATGGGAAATGATCGAGAATTTTTATCAGGCAATGCTTTTGTTCCAGCAAGAACACCAAGAGTTTAAAAAGAAAATTGAAACCATTTCTAAAAACAAAGATAAAATGGTAGATCTGATGGAAATTCTTAGCGTAGAGGAAGTATTATCCCTGCTCAATCTTAACAATATAGAAGATCTAAGAGAAAAATACATCCAGCCTTTAATTAAGCTTTCCTCTCAATTTAAGCAAGTATGCTACTGCAATGACGCTTTCAATCATGGTATACAAGACATTTACCATGAACTTTCTATTTTACAAAGCGAATTTTCCAAGCTAGGGGTGATTGCCCCAGGGTTGATGGAATTCAAAACAGAAAAACGATACAAAAGCATTGTCGGTGGATACCATATTTGCTTGCCGCTCAAAGTATTCCAGCTTTCCCATAAAATGGAAACCGCACAAAAAGAATTAGAAAAAATGATTTCACCCTACAAAGAAAGAGACATTCTTGTAAGGTCTATTTTTTTGTTTGGAGAAGAGATCATAGGACGTTTGTCAGAAAATTCTTTTTTGGACTTTGTCAAGCGCATTTATCCATCAGACCATCTGCTAGAACTCTATACACGCGCAAGCTATGCTTTTCTGAAAGCAGGCTTTTATGATTTTACCAAAGTTGCAGTAAGGAAAGCCAAGAACATTTTAGAAGAAGAAAGATACAATTTTAGCGACATTTGGACACAAAAGCTTCAAACTATTTCTTTCTTGGTTTGCGAAACACAAAAAAAAATCATCCCAGCGGATTTACTGTGAAAAAAGTAGAGTCAATTCTGTTTTTGAGAAGACTTTTCTAAAATCTGGAGTGCTTCCTCTTCTGTCTGGCATAGGGGAATGAAATCTTTCAAGCCGAGCATATCCCACAAGGCAGCCATTTTCTCAGGCAGGCCCACAAATACTGCGTTGCTGCCTTTTTCGGACAGCTTTTCGATTTCTTTTAAAAACAATCCCATGCAGGATGTTGCAGAGCCTATTTTGAAATTGGAAAAGGTTACAATCATACAAGGTTTTTGAGACAGCCCCTGCTGTCCGAAAACAATCCTTTGCTTTCTTATAATACTGGATAGCAACTTCCAGGCTACTTATCAGGCTGTGCTGGATTAGATTTTTCTCGTATATCTTGGCTAACTTAGAATAGAGAGATGCGGCAAAAAGAGGTTGTCTGGTGTCTTCCCAGGCTTTGGAAGCAGATCTATAATGCTCTATAAATCTATAATCACAGTGTATGCTTGATGTATCTAAAATGGATTCGTAAAGATTGCCCAAAATTTCGAGAAGAATAGCAAGCATTTCTCTATTTTCGCTCTTTTCTACTATTTTTTTTGCTTCTTGGTAATGAGCAATCGCTCTATCCATCTCTCCATCGCGAATAGCCTGGTTTCCCATCATGGCTTCTTCTTCCCATGCTTCTTTTTGGCATTCCGCCTGGACAAATGCACCTATCGCTTTTCTCCGACCCAGCAAACTTTCAATGCAGACCAAAATGGGTATATTTTTGGGAACTTCCATAGATTCCTCTTTATGATTCATAGCTACGTAAGCAAAGATTTTTATCGCGAATAAGACAAATGGTCGAATGGCACGAATAGTTTTTATAAAAATTTCATTCGCGTAATTTGTATATTCGTCTTATTCGCGATTCATACCTTTTTATTTTCGGCTTGTCCAAGATAGGACATAAACTTTCGAACACCTACCTATTTTTTATGCTCTATTATAAAATAAAGCACTCAGTGCGATTAGTCCCAAACATAATGCTACCCATGTTGCTGGTTCTGGTACTACTTCTGTGATAGTCATATTCAACGTAGCGATAGTGCCAGGTACATAGCCAGCCGACTTGCGTATTTCCAGGGATAGTATATCGCCAGCATTGACGTATAGGTTACTAAAAGACAAAACTAATTTTGTCGCTTCATTATAGTGATTTGCATAAGAAACTGTATCTGTAAGCAAGGTGGTGGTCATAAGTTTTAAAATGACATCATTGCTTCTGGACAGACCAGTTTGCCCATAGTAGATGAAACCACTTAAATCAATGTACCCGCTTTTCTGCGCTGTCCATCGGAGAAAGGCTTCCCCTTGTGCGCCCTGTCCATTTCCATCATCTCTGGAATGCACATAGACTACTTGATTCCCTTTCCAAAAAACGGGCAAAAAGTATCCATTGCTAGGGGATGGGGCAAAACCAGGCGCATTTCCCAGGGCAGCGATGCTAGACTGATAAGGCAGATAACTATTCCCATGCATGTACGCCCAAGGCGTATTGGGATTAGATGTATTCCAGTCGTTTGCAAGATTGTATGTCACAGCAAAGACTGTAGAGCTAAAGGAAAAAAAGATAGCTATGACCACAAACAAAAAAAAGAATTTTTTTTCCATTTTTTGTCTCCTTAAAATAGTTTTTTTGAACAAAAAGAATTACGCAAAGAGATTTTTATTTGGGGGAAAATTTTTGTAAAAATTTTCCCCCAAACCCCCTTTAAAAACTTTTATATATTTATTTTGCAATAGGTTATGATAAAAACAAATTCGAGAAGTTATTTAATTCTTGTTGCTTATCTATGAAAGCGGTCATAAACCCAAATCACTAAAAAAAGTACAGCAAAGATGCAAAAAGCAATGAGTGTTCTGAAATAGCAAGGTTTTGAGGATACTTCACACAAATAGGGAGAAAAGATAATTTCAAATGCCTGGGAAAAGCCGAAAAGAAAAACAGCAATGGCTAAGGCCCAACGGTTAGATTGGATAAAAAATGCGATAGTCTGAGATGCTATAACATTGTCCTGGTATTCTATTTCCAGAGGAATGACAGCCTGGTTGCTTAGCATGGTAGAATCCAAGACATAGACATCGTATTCAAAATTTTGATCCTGGCTGTTTCCTTGTTTGACAAAGAGAATGCGGTTGTCTTCTTTGAAATGGATAGCTCGGATTGGGATATTTTCATCACAATGGCGAGCCAAAGTCAAGAAATATTTTTTGCCTGGCACAACCCAAAAGGCTACATTTCGCTCTTTTACCTTTCGCCCTTTAGAATCTATCAACTTTCGGGTCATAGGGCGACGAGGTTCTGTTAACCCCTTCAAACCTGTCGAGTTAGCTAAAGGCCGCAAGCAAATGTTTTTTTGCAGCAAGAGATCTTGCGATTGTTTTTTTACAAATATCTCAAAATCCTCTTTTCCCCATATCCAGAAGCGGACAGGGGGCGATATTTCCCCTGCCCTTAGATTGGGGATGGGATTCAGGGAATAGCCTCCTGCAATTCGGCTGGAATCTGCAATTTCCAGAAAGCTATTCTCCAAAGCATCCTGGCTAT
Organism: Candidatus Brocadiia bacterium; assembly: GCA_013359215.1. Taxonomy (GTDB): domain Bacteria; phylum Planctomycetota; class Uabimicrobiia; order Uabimicrobiales; family JABWCH01; genus JABWCH01. Next base: position 24,640 of record JABWCH010000010.1, read on the forward strand.
TGTTTTGGAGAGTGAGGGAAATCCCAAAAATATGCTCCTGGCCTGCTAATGTTTCCACTTTGTAGTCTATATCCAAACAAGGGGATATAAAAATTTTTGCTCCCTCTATCTTTTCTTCTTGTTGTATCCCGTCCTTTGCATAAAAAAGTTGTCCTTCTCCCAAAACAACCTCTCCTGCTTTTTCTGGCAAAGTATAGTTTTCTAACCAGGAGAGGCTCTGTTTAGGGTATAGGATTCCTGGCGAAAAGGTCTTGCATGCTGGACGCAAATCCAAAATAGCTACAGGAGAATCACCCGCTGTTATGGTAAACCGAACAGAGACTTTTTGTTTTGGGAAATAGGGTTTTTCTCCCAGAATCTCGCTCTTCCCTTGTAAAGGTCTGGACATGGTTTAGCTCTCCAGGATACGATTGATCAAATCTTTTTTAGTACCATAGGTAGGAAGATTGTAGCGTGAGCATAAAGCCCTAAGATCCGAAAGCGTGCAATTGATCTCGATGCATTCCATGATTTCTTCATGGTTGAGAGCATCATACATCTCATCTAAGGTATTCTGTCTGCCAGTGGATGCCACTTCACATCCATGACTTCCCATATACTGGCGGACTTTCACGATAGGAATGGTGTGTGTATTAAAAATGCGTTCATAATTATTTGGAATATGGCTGCGGTCAACTTTTTTTAGTTTCTCTTTTAAATCCTCGATAATTTTCAACAGATTCTTTTTCTCTTCTTCGTAAGAAAATCGCTCCTTGTGCCATGCTTTTTCTTTTTCTTGCCAATCTTTCTCTTTTTCTTCCCAATCTTTTCTCTCTTTTTGCCATGCTTTTATTTTTTCTGTGAATTCAGCAATATCCATTTCCTGCTGGAGCAGACATTTTTCTTTTTCCAAAAGCTTTTTTTCTTGCTCTAGCTGGCTGTGTTCTCTGTCGATCAGCTTTTTTTCTTTTTCTATCAGAGCTTTTTTCTTTTCTTCCCATTGCTGTTGGGTAGTTTGCTGCTGGGCTTCGATAGATTGCTCTTTTCGGAGCAAATCCTGCTTTTCCTTTTCCAGCTTTTGCAATTCTTCCAGATTTTGGTTCTTTAAGGATTCCAGCTTCGAAATCTCTTCCTTTAGCTCTTCTTGTCTCTTCTTTTCTTTTAAAGCGATTTCTTTTTGTTCCTCGATTTCCGTGGCTCTTTTCTTTTCTGCTTCTTCTTTTTCTCTTTGGATGATCTCAGCGCGATGCAAAAAGAAATGCACGTTTCTGCCTTCCCTGACTTCCTGCATTCTTTCATCAAAAAGGGTTCCCAGTATTTTCAGAATATTGCCTAAGGTATCTTGAGCAACTGTGGGGTTTTCCTTTCTAAAGCATAGGTCTCTGAGTTCTTTTTTGGTAAAAGGAAAAATCATTTCTGGATGCTCTGGTATGCTAAATTTTTTTTCCTTCCAGAACAGACGAAGACGTTTTTCTACAAGGCTGAACAGATCGGCTTCAGAAGGGGAAATCAAATTAACAGGAGGCTTGATTCTTCTTTGCACCTGGGCAGGAAGCCTTCTCGATATATCCATCCAATCGTTGAGCTGGCAACTAAAGAAAAGGGCTGTACCCTTACCATAGTTGAAGAGCTTGGCAAGGTCTGTGAAGAAGCTGGCCAAAATTCCATCGTATCTTGCAGAATCAATATGGCGTTCTTTGAGCCGAGTCAAAGTTTCTTCGAATTGATCCATACTCAGGCAAATCACTTTTCGGCTTAGGCTGATGAGGGCTAATAGAGCTTTTAGTCTATCGTCCTGGTATTGAATGACATCTTCCTGTCCAGGGCCTATTTCATTTTCCTCGCTGCGATCCAGGGCAAACATGCTTTCGAAAGCAATATCCGATTCTTTCCCTGGGCGACAAAGGGCAAGCTTCAAGAGCTGCTGGAATGCTTTGGAAGGGATGCTCCCTGAAGTAAGAGATACACGATATGTATGCAAGGTTTCATTGACTATCTTTTCTATGTCAAATCTATTTTGCAGCAAAGGTATCAGCTCTTCTGGATTTTGTGCCTTTTTTTGAACATCCAGGCAGTTTGTGTTTGAATTGTCGAATCTGGAAAAAAAGCCGTTTGGCTTAAGGAAAAGTCTGCTGGCCCATTCTGGATCACCGCTCTGGCAAACTTGCTGTATCGTGGTTGTAAAAAGAGGCATTGCCATAGACAAAAGGGCTGGATAGTCTTCGTTGAGAAAAGATCGGCTTCTCAATTCATCCAAAAGATTGCGTACAAGATAGTATACAACAGAGCCTTTGCCCACAAAAGGTCGGAAGTTCAGATAAAAAGCCCCCATTTCCTGGACAGGCTTTTCCAGAAAGCGAAGAAGGTGTGTTTTCCCAGAGCCTGCGCTTCCTACTAAAACGATCCATTCATTGCCGCCTTCGTCGTTTTTCTGGACACTATGGAACATCCTCTGTATTGCCCCCATCAATTCTTCCCTGCAAGCTTTATTGATGTTATGGATATTGCTTTCCCAGACAGCTTCTCTGGACATATTGTCTGCTGCGATAAGAGAAAAAGGATTGTGTCTGGTTTGTGCAATTTCACACAATAAAGCATCATCAGCAGGAAACTGAAGCCAGCCACTGTTGATTGCTTCTTCTGGCTGAGTAACCAAAGAAAAAGAAATCTCTTCTTTTTCTGGTAAAGTATGGTTTGTGTTCGTGCTATTTTCTCCAAGAGACATAGTAGATCACTCCTGAATGAGTATAGATAGCGAATTCTGACTCTCTGGCTGCATGAGGGTCATTGATATGATGCAAATCGATCTTTTCTTGTCCACAAAGTTTATTTAAGCTCATCAGATATTGGCTGACACTCAGCCCAGGCAGGTGAGGCAATGCCTCTCTATATACTTCAGGGAGTTCAGGGCATATCAGAAGTGGGTTTTGATCTACGATTCGGCGGTAGGCTTTTTCTAGTTCATGGGCTATTTTCTCTTCGGAAATCTCCGCCTTATCTTTTTCCTGAAATTTGGGCTGCTCTGAATTTAGTCTGGATTCTTTTGGCTTTTCAGCGAAAACAAGATTCTTTTTATCTGGGAGAGCAGAAGGAATTTGCTCTGTTGCAGTTTTGGGCAAAGAAGGCTGCTCAGGAGATTTCTGCACAGGTGCTTCTTCTTTTCTTACCATAGCAATGTCGGTTTTCTCTAAAGTCGAAGTGGCCTGCGAAGGCGAGGAGAAAGATTTTTCTACGATCTCTCTAAGCCTCGAAATTTCTTTTCGCTGGCTGTCAATATGGGTTTGCTGCTCCTCTTGCTGAAGTTTCAGCTTTTCAATACACTCCTTATATTGCTGCTCTTGCTTCTGGGCAGATTCCACAAAAGACGATCTGGCTTTCTCTACGATACTCCTAATGGAAAGCATTTCCAAGCCAATATGAGAAGCGTTCTGGAAATCTTGGATCAATTTTTTGCAATCGTTTTCCATGGTTTGGAGCGATTTTTCTAAAGCCAGAGGCTCTATGGCCGCTATTTGCTGGTTGATATTGCAAAAAAATTCTTGAAACTGGCATGCTGTTTTCTCTATTTCTTCTTTCATTCTATCCAAAGAAGAACAAAATTTCTGGTATTTTTTTTCCAGAGGAAGCTGCTTGTGGTATTCTATGATTCCTTTTTCTGTAAGCTCAACCACTTGAGACTTTCCTATTTTTTTTATCAGCAAAATACCCATTTTCTGTGCTTCTTCAAGGACTTCTTCTTGCTGCATTTTCCATTTTTTCTGGGAAGATATGATTTCTTTATAAGAAACACATCCAGAAGCTTCCCCGCACTGGATCAATATTTGTTGGAGATATTGTGCTTTATCTAAAAGCATTTCAGATTTGGGAGGCTTGCTCTTTTTGCCAGTCTGTGCAGAGTTTTTTTTCATGAAAATTTCCTCACATTATCAAAATAAATTGAACAGCTATAATACTTTATCACCCTTAAATATATTACTCCTATGTTTCTGTTTCTCATTATATCTTTTTTGGACTAAAATGTAAATAGTTTTGCAGAACGATTGCAAAATTACCGCTTAAGAACGGTTCTTCTGAAATGCTTTCAACTTTCAAGAAAATTTCTGCATTTTGGAAACAACTATGAGATAAGCTGCTTCTCAGGGAAGCTTTTTAGCCGTGAGCTGTACTTCCAAAACCCAAGGTTCTTCCGAAGGTCTGATAATCTCTTTTCGCTCTTTTATGCTTTGATCCTTTATCCAGGAAAGAAGTACAGGGAGACTAAACAAAAAGCAAAAAAAGGGTATCAAAACACAACCTGCCTTGATATATAAAGGAATTTTTTTATTTGATAAAAACTTCAATAGAATTTCTATAAAAATTTCCATTTTGCCCCCTATGGATTTTCATAAGTTTCTATGGCTTCTTTTTCTGTTGCATAAATTTTCAACAACGGAACTAAGCCCAGCATATTGAAAAGAGACTTGATTTTGTCTGATACTTTTACTATTTTAATAGTTCCGCCCTTTTGTTGGAATTCCTCTGTCATTTTAACCAAAAGCCCCATTCCTATACTGTTTATATAGTTTACCTCGGAAAAAACCAAAATCTGGTCTTTCATGCCTTGCTGGAAATATTCCAGCAATTGCTTTTCACATACTTGCGATGTATAGGTGTTAATAGGCCCTGCGAGTTGAACCAAAGCCACCTTATGATTCTTTAAAGGGATTTCTTTTACAGAAAAGGAAAGATTGTCTTTTTCAGAAGTATTTTGCTTTTCTTCACTATAAGAATTTTTTTCTTCCTTATCTTCATCTGCTTTTGTCTCTTGAATAGAAGCAAAGTCTGCTTTATTATCTGGTAGACTCCAAAAATCATCGCTTATAGAATTTTGCAACAAGACCTCCAATGTTTCTGTCACTTCACCTCCAAAGAAAAATTTGGTCATGTATTTTGGAGCTTTTTTTACAGCATATTCCCAAAACCATCCTGGTATCCCGACAAGATAGTCAAAGCGAGAATCATGATGATTGGGACAGTCCTTCTGCTCTAATAAGGTTTTTCCCCAAGACGGAAATACCATCTTAGAAGGATAAGCCCTTTTCTCTTTTTCCATACTCCATACTTTGACTGCACCATCCAGAAAGCCTGCTGCTAAGAGGTTGTCATCTTTACTAAAAGCTAAAGCTTGTATATTTTGCGTATTTTCTATTGGAAATCGTATCATCTCGCTTGCGCTAATAGAAGAAAATACGATAATATGATCTTTCCATACACCTGCTACTAGAGTTTTTGTATGGTTAAAAGTCAAACAATTCAAAAGATGATTTTGAAGTATTTTGGGCTGTTTTGGAAAAGATTCTTCAGACATATCTATTTCCTTATCTGCATTTGTACCTATAATCTTTTCTTTTGTCCAATCTACCTTGCCTATCAATGTATTGCCATCTTGTTGATACAAAACGCTTTTCAGATCGTGAGAAAGAGCAATAACAGGTTCTTGAAAAAATTGACGGTCATAAGTTTGTAGAGGAACATCCCATACCTGAACAGTATAGCCAATAGCAGACTGCATTTCATTTTCAATGATATATCCTACTTTTTGGCTGTCCAAACTCCATTCCAAAGAAATTACAGTCCCTTGTGCAATCCCATAATTTTGTACATATTGACTTTTGGATATTAACCCCATTCTGGTTTCCAGGAGTTTAGAGTGGAATTCTTTTTTTTCTGTATCCCATACTTTTACCACTTCATCTCCTATTGCCAGGAATTTATCGTCAGGGCTGAATTTTAGGTTGTGTACAGTGCTTAGATTGTCTTGCAATGTCCAAACAATCTTCCCCGTTTCTGCATCCCATAATTTTACAGTCTTATCATAAGAACCAGAAGCTATCCATTTTCCCGAATTGCTGAATACAGCACAGGAAATAACATCGGCATGCTCTCCGATTTGCTTTTTTTCTCCTGTCTCAAGATTCCATATTTTTACTGCCCTGTCGTCTCCAGCAGATAGGATATTTTTGCTGGAAGCACTAAAGCACAAGCTTCGAATGCCTCCATTATGCTGTTTTCCCTGGTATACACATTTGGGTGTTTTAGATAACAAAGCAGAAACATCCCTGACTACAACCATATTGAAACCACACCCTTCACCTACTGTCCCAGTATCCTTTGTTCCTTCCTCAAAAGAGTAAACGATCTGTTTGGTATCTGGATTCACATGCAAGTCCAAAGTATTGTATTTTCTCATAAAAGCATTGCAAAAATTATTCTCCATGCTTGCCAGGGTTTGTCCAGATAAAAGATCATATATTTTGATTGTGCGATCCTTTTCTTTTCTTGCATCTATGCTTTCCGAAGCAGAAACCAATATAGAATTATCCATAAAGGCCAGAGCTACAATCGGGGCAGAATGATAATGCAAATTATGCAAAAGTTTAGGAGGTTTTGACATATTGCATACTAAAATTTTGCCATCCTTACCACCCAGTACGATATTTTTTCCATCAGGGCTAAAAATCAAACGAGAGACATCCAGGTTTATTTTAAATTTTTGTACGCTTTTTTGTTTTTCTATATCCCAGATAACAAGGATTTTATCCTGTGTTGCAAAAGCGATAAACATGCTGTCATGGCTTATGGCTACGTTTGTATAGTTAGAAATATCATGAAGGTATTTTTGGCTGATACCAGCACTGCGATCCCAGATTTCTATGCTATTCTTAGAACAAAGCAGTATAATGCTGTTGTTGGCTAAAATTTTTTCATCAAATTTAATTTCCTTCTCAAAGGTATGAAGGCATTTTCCAGAGGCAACATCCCAAACCTTACGATTTTTATATCCTGCGCCATAGGCGATTTCCCCATCTTGGGTTATTCCTTCAAAGAACCTGGCATCTTTTATTTTCGCAGTTTCATGATATTCTCCAGAAACCAAGTCATAAAATCGAAAATAGCTATTGGAAAAAGAATTATTTGGAACCATCAGGGTTCGTCCATCTTTATGTAACTTTGCGCCTACTAATCCTCCTACGACATTCATTTCTTTCACCCATATCAAGCCATACTTTAGAAATGCACTCAGCAATAAATCATCCGCCTGGCGGCGCAGATCTTCTACTTCATCTCCCGACAAATTCATAACAAACTGAAGACATGCCCCGCATAGAATCCCTGACTGCCTCCATTCTCTTCTTTCGTGAGCCTCTTGTGCCTTTGCCAGTGATATTTTAGCCAGTTGAATCTTTGCCATATAGGCATCTTTTTCCTGCATTTTTCTGGATTCTTCAGCCTTAATTTGCATAATTTTCGCTTTTTCCTTTTCTATTTCTGCCTTTTTTTCGTTATCTTGTGCCATTTGACGTTGAATTATTTCACTTTTTTTCGATTCTTCGGCTTTCCACCATAAAAAGGTAGATACAGTAATCCCCACTATAAGACTCAGAAAAAGCAGCACAACAGAAAACGATACTGCTTTATTTCTCATTACCAATTTTTGGAAACGGCGAAGGTTGGTAACAGGCTGCGCTTTTATGGGGCGATTTTCCAAAAAATTTTGTAGATCTTCTGCCATTTCCTCTGCACTAGAATAACGTTGCAATATATTTTTTTCCAGGCTCTTAAGACATATAGCCTCCAGATCTGGATGAATATTAGGATTCATGGCTCTTGGACGGATAGGCTCGCATTTGCTATTGATTACCTGGGAAAGGATATTGATGTTCGTTTCTCCCTGATAAGGCGGACGGCCTACTAGCGATTCATATAGCGTAGCTCCTAATGAATATATATCGCTACGAGCATCCACTGTTTCCCCCATAGCTTGCTCTGGTGACATATAAGCAGGTGTACCCATAATATCGCCTGATTTAGAAAGCCCCGCCTGTGTATTTTGTTGCTTTGCCAGCCCGAAATCCATAATTTTAGGGATAAAATTCTTCATTACCATAATATTGTGTGGTTTAAGGTCACGGTGGATGATTCCCTTTTCATGAGCTGACTGGATAGCGCGAGCGCATAGTATAAAAAGAGGCACTACATTTTTTAAGGTAATTTTGCCCTGCTGGTTCAAAGCTTTTAATGTTTTGCCTTCAATATACTCCATAACAAAATATGGCTTAGGCTTCTCTCCTACCTCAAAAATCTGGACAATGTTAGGGTGCTGCAATTGAGCTGTTAGTCTGGCTTCTTGCAAAAAACGGGCTATTTCCTTTTCATGGATATTGATACTGTTCAAAACCAGCTTGATTGCAACAGTGCGGTGAAGCTTAATATCCCATGCTTTATATACAACACCCATGCCTCCTTTTCCCAGTTCAGACTCTATATTATAATGCTCCAAAGATGCTCCAGGCAACAGGACAGGCTGCTTTTTAGGTTGTACCAAAGGCTCTTGCGATTTAGCACAAGATCTATCTCTCTTTTCTGGCATAGGATCTTCTGATTCAACAATCCTTTTTGTAGCAAGGTCTGGGATTACAGATTCTTCTATTTTTACCGTATCTTCTTCTGTGACTTCATTATCTTCAATGCTACTATTTTCCACTATTTCTATCTTGTTACCCATAGAAGGAAAATTTTTTCTTTCTGGTATAAGGTATTTTTTCCAGACTGTATCCTGAGGCTGGATAGAAGGTAAATCCCTATCATAATTTTTGACTTCAGAGTCTTGATGAATATTGTTATTTTGATTCATTTTTTTTCTTGTTGAAAATATTTTATATCTCCATTTGATTAGCACAATGCGCATCTAAAATGGAGCTTTCTATCACCATATATAGCCATTCTAATTCCTGTATACAAAGCCCTCTGCCAAGATATATCTCCGCAATATTGGAGCATAGCATAATGCAATGCCCTGGCAAATGTATACCGAATCTATCTAAACCCAAAAACTGGTTCATTTTATCCGAAATCTCCCATTCTATAGGTTCAGAAAGGAGCTGCATGTCTTCTATTTCAGAAAAAAGGAAATCTTTTTTCCTTGACCATAAAGCATTTTTTTCCAGGACACTCATCTTGTCTCTTGCTATCATAATTTTTATTTCAGTACCAAAAAGACTAAAATAAAGAACAATAAAAATTCCAAGAGTGCTAATACATATAAAGGTCATTAACGATACTATAATTAGCCAGATATAAGGAAAAATTTTCCAGTGCATCAAAAAAAATGCAAGCCATATTCCTGCTATCAAACATGCTAAAAAAAGACCAGTGCCTTTCCAAAGCGAGGGGATCTCAAGATAAATATTTTTATCCTCTAATTTATACTGAAGTCGCGCAGAAGAAGGCAACTTTGCAGAGCGAGTTGCTTTTCCTTTCAGCCTTTTTGCCAAACATTTCTCATCAGCAGGTTCTATGATTCTTGTCTCGCCCCTTGTAGAATCCAATATCTTTAAGCTCGTAAAGTGAGAAATACTTTTTGCTATGATCTTCTGTTCAAAATAATGATAGCTTTCTCCCAAAACAAGCTCTTTCTCTACTCCCACCAACTTCAGGACAAAAAGAATATATTCAGAGTTTTTCCCCTTACCTATTTCTTTCGACAAAGCAACACCATCATAGTCCATAAGACTATGATGCTTTCTAAAAAAAGGTTTGTATAATCCCCACCATTTTACCATAGCCTTTTCTTCTCTATAGAATTCTACCCCTTTTCTCTCTAAGCCCACAAGAATACCCACAACAACCAAAAAAATTCCCAAAAAAAAGGCCATAGGCAAGGGATACTGATTATCAAAACTCTGGCTATTCCAAAGGCATTCTTTTAAGGCAAAGATACCTATACATGCCATAGAAATACCTACCAATGTAAGGATAGTACTTTCCGTTCTAAAAATCAGTATGTTTGGATCAGAAGAGGATATTGGTTTCATGATGGTTCCTTATGTTTTTTAATAGGAGTTACGCAAAGAGATTTTTATTTGGGGGAAAATTTTTGTAAAAATTTTCCCCCAAACCCCCTTTAAAAACTTTTATATTTTTATTTTCC
>JABWCH010000252.1 GCA_013359215.1 Candidatus Brocadiia bacterium
ATAGATTTACCAAAAAAATTCCCGACCAAAAGCAAAGGCAATAATGCAATCGATATCCACAAAAAAGAGAATTTTAGTATAAAAAAGAATAAAGCAGATAAAATCTGTATATTTTTGAATAAAATTAAAATCAAAGTATAGGGAAGATATAAAATAAAGATTCCTATCTGAGAGAACAAGTTTTTGTCTTTTTTTCTGCATAAGCTTAGGCCATCTTGTGTAGAAAAGGCAAAGATTGTGGTGCTGCCAGGATATTGCTGGGATTCCATGGTAGGAAGCTGGCGTGACGAAAGCATAGGAATAAGAAAAAGAGAGATAGCCAGAGATGCCAGAAGAGAAAAAACAACAGTCGTTGCCATACTGCCGAAAATCTGGCCTGCGACTCCTTCCACAAATACAATAGGAAAAAAAACGGCAACTGTGGTTAAAGTAGAAGAAACTACGGCTGAACCTACTTCACTAACACCTCTTACTACAGAAGTTATATAAGAATCGCCCTCTTCTTTGCACCTTGCTATGCTCTCCAAAACAACAATCGAGTTGTCTACTAGCATTCCGATTCCTAAGGCAAGACCTCCCAGAGACATAATATTGAGAGATACACCAAACACCTTCATGGCAGCAAAGGTGGCGATTATAGACAAAGGGATGGAAATCCCGATGATGATTGTCGCTGCAAAACTATGCAAGAATAGAAAAAGCAAAAGGACAGCAAGAAGCCCTCCTGAGATTGCCGTTGTCTGCACTTCTTCCAATGCGCTCTGAATAAAAATAGAAGGATCAGAGAGAACTTCGATCTGGGTTCCTCCAGGGAGACTATAGGCAACAAAGTTGGTCATGGTCTGCACAGAAACAAAATTTCCCTTTGTGTTGGGATTAGAAGGATCTTCTTTTGTGTGACTTTTATCTTTTAGCTTTTTTGCGAACTCTTGTTGCTCTGGAGTGCCTAAAAGCTTATTTTTGATCCTTTGCGCCACAGTGATAATATTGACATCAGCTTCTTTATATATTTCTATTTCAACGCTTTCTTGCCCATGAATGCGAGTGATGATTTCCCTGTCTTTAGCGGTTTTATGGATTTTTGCTATGTCTTTTACTTTGATTTCTTTTCCATTTTTATAGCCAACCACTAAATTCTCTATTTCTTCCATGCTTTTGAATTCATTTAAAGTTCTTACCAGATATTCGGTGTCGGCTTCCTTTAGATTACCACCTGCCAGGTTGACATTTTCCTGGCTAAGGCGGTTTTTAACTTCCAGAATATTGATGCCCATCAAATGGAGTTTGTGTTCCTGGATTTCTATTCGGATTTCTTCTTCCAGGCCACCTTTTACCTTGACAGCAGCAACGCCTTCCAAAGTTTCTAACAAAAGCTTGATCTTTTCTTCCGCAAGATAGCGTAAATAAAAAAGAGAGGTATTCCCATATAGGCCAATGCGTAAAACAGGATCAAGACTAGGGTCGTATCGCAGCAACAGCGGCCTTTTCGCATCTTCTGGCAGAATTACCTGATCGCACTTTTCCCTTACCTCGGAAGAGGCTTCGTTCATATCTGTTCCCCAGGTAAATTCCAGCTTGATATCCGATTGCCCTGCGCGGGAGATAGAAGACAGGCTCACGAGATTTCCCACAACGCCTAAAGCTTGTTCTAGTGGTCTTGAAATGCTATTTTCCACATCTTCTGGTGCGCTGGCAGCATACTCTGTTCGAATTGTCAAAGAAGGATAGGAAATATCTGGCATCAGGTTCATAGGAAGCTGTTTATAGGAAATCCAGCCAAAAACACATATTCCTATAACTATCATCAGGATAGTTACAGGTCTTTGTGTGGTAAAATAAAAAAAACTATTTTGAGTATCGCGTTCTTGTATCATATTTTTTCTTTGACCATTTGGATTCTATCTTGTATTTTTTTTAACATGTCTTTGTCATGCATCTCTATATAAAGACTGGCTGCTTTTTCCAGATACCAGAGGCTGCGAGCATAGTTTTTATGATTATGGTGGAGCATGGCAATGTTGTTATAGGAGGCTGCCAGACTTTTTTTGTCGCCTGTTTTTTCCGTGATTTGCAAATCTTTGCTATAGAATTCCAATGCCTTTTCATACTCATTTTTAGCATCGTAGATAAGTCCCATGTTGTTATAAGAAGCAGCTAAACCAACAAGATCTCCTATGGCATCTTGTATTTTAGCACTTTTTTCGAAAAAGCTTAGTGCCTGGTAGTAGTCGCTACGATCTTTGTAGATCAAGCCAATGCTATTGTAAATAGCTCCCAACCCAGATCTTTCATTGATGGATTCCAAAAGTTTAGCACACTCTTCATAGCATTCCAATGCTTTCGAGTTTATATTTTGCATTTTATAAAGCAAAGCCTGCGTTCCTTTGACAATAGCTAGACCTTTTTTTTCTTTATACTTTTCATAAATTTCTTTTGCCTTTTGGATGCGCTCTGTTGCCTCCTGGAATTCTTTAAGTGGTATCAGCATAGTGGCTATATTGGTTTCCACTTCGGCAGAACCTAGAATATCGTTTTGCTCCTGGCGCATCTTCAGGCTTTGCTCAAAGTAGCGGCGGGCTTCTTTATGATGGCCTTTGCTTTGGTAGATTCTCCCTAGATTGTTGTCTACATTTGCCAGACCTGCTTTATTGTGGATTTCCTGGAAAATTTCTCTTGCCTTCAAGAAATAGGATATTGCCTGATCTAAGCTGCCTTTTTTGTAATCTAAAATAGCAAATTTTTCATAGCACTGGGCAATTCCTTCTTTGTTATCGCTTTTTTTCAAAAACAGCATGGCTTTTTGCAAATATTCACGGCTTTGTGCCTCTTGCTTTTGGAATTCGTTGATTTTGCCTAAATAAAGATACGTTTGTGCGAGCAGGATGTTGTTTTCTAGGGTTTCTAAAACAGGCAAACATTGCAAAAGCGTATTTCTGGCTTCCACGAGTTTTCCAGAATCTGCTAAAAGGATACCCATGCTCTGTCTGCATAGAGCCAGTCGGGCTATGTCTCCAATCTCTTCTAGTGTATCTATTGCTTCGTTATAAAAAGACATAGAATCTGCTGTATTTCCCATATTTTGATGGATATTGGCTAGATGAACCAGTGAGCTGGCTGCTTTTTCTTTTCGTCCAAGTTTTTTCAGAATGGCATGCTGCTTCTGAAAACAAGATAAAGCCTTGACATTGTCTTTTAAAGACTTTGCAATCTTGCCTAAACCTTCGTATAGCATAGCTTCTATAAGCGTACCTTCGATCTTTTTTTGTTTTTCCATGCATTTTTGAAAAAAGAATTCTGCTTTGTCTCTTTCTCCTATCTCCTGATGCAAATCGCCAAAGAAGCAATAGAATTCCAATTCTTGGGGATGCCCTTCTATGCTCTTGAAAACTTTATATGCTTTCCTAATCATTTTTATGGCATTTTTGGAGTCCTGTGCTTTATGATAGCTATAGGCGCATAATGCCATAATAAACAAGGGATGATAGTTTTCTATTGGATAAGAAATATGGTTGCTCAGTTTTTCTAAGAGAAAAGCACTTTGAGCAAAGCGGTTTTCTTTCCAGAGATATATAGCAAAGTCTGTAAAGGCAAGAAGGACTTCAGGGCATACAAAGTTATTGACGCTTTTAATCAAAGTATCTATGCTATTGTTTTCTTCTATAGGCTTTTCCATAGCATTTTCTCTGGATATGAGAATATGGTACAAGATATTTCTCATGAAAGGCTTATGCTGTGATGCCTGGCTTACAATTTGTATGACTCTATCAAAATATTGTTTGCTAGAGAGGCGAAGCAAAGAAAAGTAAAAAATGGCATACAAACAGTCTTTTCCTGGCTGTATATTCTTTAAAAACTCTAAAAGAATTTCGTCCTGATGCTTGCCAAGCAATGCCTGAGATCGATAGATCATATACTCTCGAAGAAAGGTAATGGGAAAGTACAAAAAGGTCTCTATGGAATTTTTAAGCACAACAGAAACCCGCCCTAAAAAACCTTCCTGAATCAAATCTGTAACCTGAGAAAAAGTCGTAGAAAGCAAACCTTGTTGTATGGTTTCCATATCCCCTTTTTCTATCAATACATCCAATTCCAGATGGTTTGTTTCCCCTTTGAGCATAAGCTCCACCAATTTTTCTAAAAACTCTCTTCTGCCTTTGGAAAAATTGATCTGGTTGAGTATGAAGCCTTCCATCAGGTCCAATACGCCCATTTTTTTAGGCACTTCCTGACTTTTTACACAAGATACAAACAAATACATGATAGATGGGTTGCGCATCATGCTTTTTATGGAATAAGGAAAAGCTAAAAAATCACCAGGCGGAACAGGCATTTCATGGCTGATTGTTTGGTATAATTTTTTTGCTTCTGTTTGGTTCAAAAGGGGTAGAAGATAATACCATCGGTTAGATTCCATAAGGGGACATTCTCCCTCCACAAACATAGCAAAATCTTTAAGAGACGAGGCTGAATTGCCTTCAAAGTATTCTTTCCATAAGAAAACATAAATATCTCGAATGGAAACAACCACTTTTATAAATTGGTGATATCGGGACAAAAAGCTTTTCAAATTTTCAAAAAATTCTTGTGGCTTTGTGGTATTTTCTATTCCATCCAGAATCACAACCCACTTTGCAGAGGATTCCTTTTGTATATTGCTTACAGTAGTATTCAGCTTTTCTATTTTGCAAATTTCACAAAGCTCTTCTTCTAAAGAAAGACCCCTGTTTCCAAACACAGGAAGAAAAAAAACCATTTCGCCTTGAGCACTCCATCTTTTGGCCATTTCGATCAAAAGCACTGTTTTCCCTACGCCCTTTTCCCCTGCCAGTACAAAGAGGGATTGAGAAGATTCTAAAAAAGATTCTAGCATAAATTCTGGATATCTTCTTTCATGATATTTTTTTAAAATTTTTATATTTTTAAAATAATTTATAATTTCTTCTTGTTTTTGGAAAGAAATTTCCCATATCTTTTTATAAGAAGAATTTTCTTCTTTGATGCTAGAAGAAACCTGGCGATCTCTTAAGGGTTGATAAATGGATAAAGGGTCTTTTAAAGAAAGATTATGTTTGCATCCATGATAGGAAATTCTGGAGGAAGTCCGTCCATAGAACAAAAGGAGTTCCCAGGAAGAAGGCAACTCTTCTCGTATACAATAATAGCATTCCTGATACAAAAAAAATGGATGCAAAGAATAAAATTCCTGAGCTTTTCTATCATTTAAAAAAACCTGCCGAAGGGCTATCTCTCTAGGCACAAACAAAACTATCTTCTCAAAATTTTCGTTGCTTCCCATGAGTTTTTTAAAAGTTTTTTTTTCTAATGTATTCTCTTCGCTATAGAGAAGGGGATAGTCTTGTAAGAATTCTGCTTCTTTCAGAATTTTTCTTAAGCAAGAAAAAGAAAACTGAAAATAGCTCTTGATTTCTTCCTCTACCATGATACTCAAAAGAGGTGCAATCTTTTTCCCATTTTCCTGAAAATAAGTCAATAAACCTATGTCTCTTTCATATTTTTTAAAATCATATATTTCCTGGAGATAGATTTCTTTTTTTTCCTCTACAGAAATATACCATTCTCGTATTTTCTGGACAAGGGAACAAGGGGATGTAAAATTTGCGACAGCAATACCTAAAAAAGAAATACAATCCTCCAGAGTTGGAGATTCCAGCTTACGGCAAGCAGTTTCTATGGCTTGATGAGGCTGATTTTCTTTGTAGTAAAGGCTTAAAATCACAACAGAAAAATAAATAACAAGGTTCTCATAAGTTTCAAAGACAGCCATCAATCTTTCCGAAGAATTTTCTTTTTCCGAAATTTTCTTATAAGAAACAGCAATAGAAAAAGGGTAGCCTTCTATAATGTTGTTCAGATAGGCTTCTGAAACTTCAAAGCTGCTGGAAGATAGATTAGTCTCTTGCATAAGCATTTCTCGCCAAAAAAAGATTATAGAATTTTTAATTACAAGGAGTCCTCTGTGGATTGTATCATTGAAAACAAAAAGTGTCAACAAATACGCTTTTTTCACAATGGAAAAGTTTAGCAAGAAGCAAAAATTAGAGAATAAAAAGACACAATTTTTCCCTTTGACAAGAAATGTTGTTTCTGATAAACTGAAACAATGCTGTCGGAAGTTCTAGCAGCATTATTTCATCTATACGCCAAAAATTTCTACACTAGATAGACAACTAAGACTTTGCCCTAAATAAAGGAGTCCTAATGGATAGGCCACATAGATTGTTAGGTCAGATACTGAAAGACAAAAATTTAATTGATGAATCGCAAATTCGCCAGGCTCTTTCCATGCAAAGAGATAAAGGTGGAGCAATCGGTAAAATCTTTGTAGATATGGGATGGATTACAGAGGAAGAAGTTCTTTGTGCTTTAGGCGAACAATTTGGAATGGAAATTGTTAACCTGGATGCTCTGGATATCCAGCCCGATATTATCCAAAAAGTACCAGTAGCCATGGCAAATATCTATAGGGTCATTCCTGTTACTTTCAAAGAGGATGTTTTAACAATAGCTATGGCAGACCCTATGAATATACAGGTATTGGATGACCTTCGACTAATGTTGCATTGTGATGTCAAAGGTGCAGTTTCTAATGAGGAGCAAATCCAAAGAGCCATTGAAAAATACTATTCTGATGCTAAAGAAACAATAGATAGTTTGCTTGTCGATCTTGCGGATGAAGGGCTTGCTGAAATCCAGGAAGCAAAAGAAGGATACAATTTAGATGACGCAAGCAGAATGGCAGAATCACCGCCTGTAATCAAGCTGCTAAACTTGATTTTAATGCAAGCTATCAAAGATAAAGGTTCTGATATTCACTTTGAACCTTTTGAAAGAGACTTCAAAATACGCTACCGTGTAGATGGGGTTTTGTATGAAATGATGCCTCCGCCTTTGCATCTTGCTATGGCCTTGATCTCTCGTATTAAGGTTATGAGCAATCTGGATATCTCTGAAACACGTCTGCCACAGGATGGTAGAATCGAACTGACGATTGGTGGAAGACCTGTTGATTTGCGCGTTTCAACATTGCCTACCATGTTTGGCGAAAGCTGCGTAATGCGTATTTTGGATAGAACTGTAGTAAATCTGGATTTGGAAAGTGTAGGCTTGCGAGAACGAGATCTGGAGAGTATGCGCAGATTTATCGCCAAACCCAATGGGATTGTTCTTGTTACTGGGCCAACAGGTTCAGGAAAAACTACAACTCTATACTCTGCCTTGAATGAGGCGAACAAAGTCGAAATAAAAATCATTACCACAGAAGACCCTGTAGAATATGATATTAATGGTATTATGCAATGTCAGGTAAACCAAGGTGTCGGTCTGACTTATGCTGCTGCTTTGCGTAGTATTTTGCGTCAAGATCCGAATAAAATTCTCGTTGGAGAAATTCGCGATAAAGAAACAGCAGGCATAGCTATCGAAGCCGCTTTAACAGGACACTTGGTTTTTTCCACACTGCACACCAACGATGCGCCTGGCTCCATTGCTCGTCTTGTTGATATGGGAATAGAGCCATTTTTAATAGCGGCTACACTAGAAGGGGTTATTGCTCAAAGGTTGGTAAGAAGAATTTGCAACAACTGCAAAATTGAATACAGCCCCCAGCTAGAAGAAGTTCTTGAGCTAGGATTGCAGCCTGAGGACTTGGGTGGTAAAAGATTTGCTTATGGAAAAGGTTGCAATAACTGCAATAAAACAGGCTATCGTGGCAGAACAGCTCTCTTTGAAATCATGATAGCTACAGACAGTATCAGGCAGGCAATTCTGGATAGAGCATCTACCGACAAAGTTCGCGAGTTTTCCAGAGAGCAAGGAATGAGAACGCTAAGAGAAAGCGGCTTGCTTGCCATCTTTGATGGAATTACCACTATCGAGGAGGTTGTAAGAGAGACTTTGTTCTAGCAATATAGTTTCCAAATCAATAGAATATAATGGTATTCTTTTTTGATTCAGTTTCCGCTTGTCCTGCAATCTGAAAGTTGTGATAAGAATCACAATGGTATAAAAATACCGAGGTATAAAAATACCGATTGCTTAACGAGTAAGCGGTTAGCGCATCTATTTTGCGCATGAAATCGTTTGATCATTGTATGACCAATAGATCAAGGAGTAA
>JABWCH010000011.1 GCA_013359215.1 Candidatus Brocadiia bacterium
AGTCAACAGCGTTGGGACAACGCTCCTGGCAGTTTATTTATGGTGTTCTGGTTTATGTTTGTTGATAGCGTG
This sequence comes from Candidatus Brocadiia bacterium, assembly GCA_013359215.1. GTDB lineage: Bacteria > Planctomycetota > Uabimicrobiia > Uabimicrobiales > JABWCH01 > JABWCH01. The sequence goes on from JABWCH010000011.1 coordinate 73, forward strand.
AGAGGCCATAATGCTGGCTACGCCTTGTTTGCTCCAATTGTTTTCTGGAGGAGCATTTCTATAACGCAATTTTTTAATCTGAAATTTTTTATCAATCGCTACAGCAACTGCTGCTGAGATAACAGCAAGCAGCTCAGGCGGAAGGTCATGGGGGTATTTTTCTTCGACCTTGACTTCTGTTGTATGAGCAGGTGCAGGTTGCATAGAGACTTTGTTCAATTTTTTGAACAATCCAATAATACCTGCGACCAGAATCAATGAAATATAGACCACTGTCATAGCAATAACAGTGATCCTAAACGCAAAAACAAGTTCTTCTGACATAAGAAATTTCCTTGCTAAAATTTGCCTTTACAAGGGGATCAATCCATGTTTCTTTTGTGGACGTAGCTCACGCTTGGTGCGCAAGGACTCCAGAGCAAGACTAAGGTAGCGTCTTGTGTCCTGTGGCTCAATCACATCATCGATCAGATTTCTGCCAGCTCCAATAAAGGGATTGGCGAATTGGATCTGGTATTCCGATATGAATTCTTCGCGTGTTTTTTTAGGATTCGAGGATTTTTCGATTTCATCTTTATATATGATGCTTACTGCACCTTCAGCACCCATAACAGCAATTTCTCCTGTAGGCCATGCTACAACTCTGTCGCATCCTAAATCTTTTCCGCACATGGCAAGATAAGCACCGCCGTAAGCTTTTCTTACGATGACGCTGATTTTAGGAACAGTGGCAGCCGAATAGGCAAAGAGCATCTTCGCTCCGTGTCGGATGATTCCACCATGCTCTTGCTGTATCCCAGGCATAAAGCCAGGAACATCCACAAAAGTAATAAGGGGAATATTGAAAGCATTGCAAAAACGGACAAAACGGGCGATTTTATCTGAGCTGTTGATATCCAGAACTCCTGCCATTACCATAGGTTGGTTGGCTACAATGCCTATGCTTCGGCCATTGATTCTGCCAAACCCAACCAGGGCATTGGGTGCGAATTCTTCCTGGACTTCGAGGAAATCTTCATTGTCCACAATATTCAAGATAACCTCTTTCATATTATAGGCTTGCCGAGGGTTATCGGGAATGATTTTATTGAGGACTGGATTTTCGCTGACCAACAATTCTCCCTCGCTAAAGTCTGGGGGGTCTTCCATGTTGTTGGATGGCAAGAAGCTCAAAAGTTTTTTGCAAATTTCCATGGCATGTTCATCGTCATCCGCTACAAAATGGACAACACCGCTGTAGGCAGTTTGAGCATAAAAGCCGCCTAATTCTTCGGAAGAAATCTCCTGGCCTGTTACTTCTTTGATAACCTGTGGCCCTGTGATGAACATTCTTCCAGCTTTTTTGGTCATGATGATAAAGTCTGCCATTGCTGGAGAATAGGCTGCACCACCAGCGCAAGGACCTGCTATAATAGAAATTTGAGGAACAACACCTGACAAAAGGACATTGCGGTAAAAAATACGACCATAACCGCTAAGAGACATGATTCCTTCCTGGATTCTTGCTCCACCGCTATCATTGATCATCACAAAGGGAGCTCCGCATTTGAGAGACATGTCCATCATCTGGCAAATCTTATCGGCATGCACTTCCCCTACAGAGCCACCAAGGATAGTAAAATCCTGGGAAGCCAAAAAGACTTGACGGCCTTCTACGCATCCAAGACCTGTAATTACTCCATCAGCAGCTTGCTCTTTATCCTTGAGTCCAAAGCCTGTGCAGCGATGTTGGGAAAAGAGGTACATTTCTTGAAATGTATTCTCGTCCAGAAGGCAAGCGACTCTTTCACGAGCAGACAATTTGCCTGATTCGTGCTGTTTTTCGATTCGCTTTGCTCCTCCTCCCATCCATAGCCGTTTTTTCATTTCACGCAATTTTTCGATTTTTTCTTGGGTTGTACTCATAACTTTCCTAATCAAAATACAAAAGGGGAAAAATCCCCTGACTAAAAAGAAGATACGCATTTTATTCCCAGTATTTGCGAATAAAATGCGTAGATTTGTACGGAATAAATATTACCATAGAAACTAAGAAGTTAGATGTTTGCTGAAAAAGCAAAAATTTTTATCACGAATAGAACGAATGGTCGAATGGCACGAATAGTTTTTATAAAAATTTCATTCGCATAATTTTGTATATTCGTCTTATTCGTGATTAATACTTTTTGGGTTTCGGTTTCTCCGAGATAGGTGTTATGGATAATATTTACAGCAATAATGAAATATCATATACCGTATATTCAGGAGCAATATCTTTGGTCGATGGTAGCTCTATAATTTGGGGTCTTTTGGGTTCATTGCTGATTTCCACAGGATAGGACTTATCATACCCCAATCTTATAATCCCTTCTTCTAAAAGCATAATTGCTCCGCCTATAAGGGTTTCCATTCTGGGATGTTTCCTGAAGTCCAGAGTTGTTCCATAGCGGCTGCCTAAATCCTGGATATACCATTGACCATAGCTATGAAAAATTTGAAAATTTTGGCGGGAGATGCTTCGCTCTCTTCGCCCTAGATTGATAAAACAAAAATTTTCTTCATCAAATTCAATGTTTCGTATATCATTGGTGCTGCGGCCTACAATATAAATTTTTTCAGGTTTAAGTTCCAAGGATATGTTTTCTCTTAGCAGATTGAGATAGTATGGCTGGTTGTCTGGATTGCTGGCATCTATTTTGCCTGAGTGCATGGTTCTCAGGATTAGTCTTGTTCCATTGGAGAATTCTATTCTGTCACCAATATGCAAAGGGATGATGACATCCTTTTCATCGCTTAGAATAAGCTTTCCCATGGCATCGTTTGTAATGCGGATTTTATTTTTAGAAAAAGTTCTTAAATGAAATTGCTTATTTTCAAAAAAAAGTACATCTTCTGATGGCAATAGTGGGATTTTTTCTTCGGTATTTAAAAAAAATATGTCCCCTTCGCCAGGAAAATCGCGCATCATAAAATAAAAAAAATCGCTTTTATAATCGAAATCGTAGTCCTTTGGCTTTTCTTCCTGGGCTTCTGTTTTTTGTCGCAGGCCAATCGTTAGCAAGGATGTTTCCTGGCTTCTTTTAGAAAATTCGATTACATTGGTCTGTTGCTCACATAAAGGATAATAGTAAGAGCCCCATTCTTGGTCATAAGCTTGCCTTTTGCTGATCGTAGAAAGCAGACGATCTTTTACCATAGCAAACTTTCGCTCCATATCTATGGCAAAATTTTCTTTTTGGAGCATATCGCCTAAGTTGTTCCAATCAGAAGATTCTAGTTTAAGAATGGCTAGATAAATGAGATTAGGAGGAGAGCTTGGAGGTATGCCAAGAAAGTTATAAAAATCAACAAATTTTTTTGTTTCAAGACTCTCAAGGTTGCTCATAGTAATGCCTTAAAGTTTCATCTGGGAAATATGACAGAATTTTTTGATTTTGCAGTTTTTTGATTTTAAATTTATGAACTTTTGCTTCTTTTCCTGGCTAAGGAAATTGCACTGATTTCAATGAATTCTTCGTCGGATATGCCATCATCAAAAATGCTGTCTTCATCAGATGTGCCATCTTCCAATTCCATGCCTATTTTATACCATTCTTCTTCATCTCTATGCTTTTTAAGCCTTTCCTTGCCTGATAAACCTGCGGCAATAAATTCTTGCTCTGAAGACTCTTCCCAATCATCGGTTTCTTCCCTTGTTTCAGAGACACCATAAGTGAAATCAGGCTCTTCTGTATGGGAATCTTCGTCTTTGGTTTGTTCGGCTGCACTTTTAAATTCTGTTAAGCCATCGGAAAGAATTTGTAAAGCACCAGCAGGCTTTGCTGCTTTTTCTTTTTTTACAGTAGCGGGCTTAGTTTGCTTCTGGGCAAGAGACTGCAATGTAATATTGAAAGAATCAATTTCTTCTAGTTTATATTTTATTAAAAGATTGTTATCAATTTTAACCTTCTGCCCGCATCTTTTGCAAGGAAATTCATTGACTTGCAAGCCTAGTATGTTGTATTGCAACTCACAGCCTTGACATGATATTACTAAACGATCTTGTTCTTCTAAAATTTTTTCTGCGTGGTTTATACTGAGATGCCCTTTATTTATGAGCAATTCGCTTAGACGGAAAAGCAGTCCTTTTTTTGCCATCTGGCTTTGCAGGCATAAACACTGGTATATGGCTTCCTGGTCTAAATAGTGGTTTTTAAAGCCTAAATAGCCAAATATCATATCATCTTTGCGTTCTTGTGGATTTATTGCAGGCTTGGGAAGCTTTCTTTTTTGTGTTTCGAGAATATCTCTAAACTGTCCTCGGCTGATATATCCTTTTTCCATTAAAATCAGCGCAACAGGACAAAAATGTTCTCGGGTTCTTTGTGTTTCCAGAGCTTCTTCTAGTTGTTCTTTGGTGATGAAATTGTTTAGCAGTGCAATGCGGCCAAAAAGGGAATCTTCTTTGATGAGAGCCATATTTTTTCTCAAACTGGGAAATGGAATTATTGAACCAGACATACATTATATTATTTTGATAATTTCACATTTCTACATCAAGGAGAAATAGAGAGAAATCGAGAGACAAAATGTGACTTTATCAAGTTATCCAAAACCATATAGAAAATTATATCATAGTTTTGTTGTTTTGTCTAGTGAATAAGTTAATAATGCTAGATTCGTTTAGAGAGAAGGACATTAGATGGGAAATATTTGTTATAAAGGGAAATTAAGAAGAAAAAAGATATGTATAAAAAAAAATGGCGGAGAGGGCGGGATTCGAACCCGCGGAGGCGAATAAATCACCTCAACAGATTAGCAATCTGCCGCTTTCAGCCACTCAGCCACCTCTCCATACCAAATTTATATGCAATTCTCAACGGAGGGAGTAGGATTTGAACCCACGGTCCCTGAGGGGGACAACGGTTTTCAAGACCGCCGCAATAAGCCGCTCTGCCATCCCTCCAAATATCGTACGTTATTATAGCAAAATTATCATGGTTGTCAAACAAAAAAAATAATTTATTTTTTAATCAATATAATTAATTTTCAAATAAAGATTTATAGACTATTTTTATAAAAAGTTGTTTTTTATCGAAATTTCATTTGACAATCCAATATAAATTGCTATAATACACGCAGTAAATAAAAGTTTACCCGGTAGTGTAATTGGCAACACAACAGGTTTTGGTCCTGTATTTTGAGGTTCAAGTCCTCACCGGGTAGCCACTAGATTTTAGATATACCCACACACATTCTACAATCATCAATCAATTTCCAATAAATTCATACCTATCCCCCTTACTACATTTTATAATCAAAATAAAATATCTATCCTTTAATTTTTTTTAACCTTCATCAGCTAAAAAATCTTGGAATACTACTATGGAGAAATTTGTTATCATTTCTGGGACAGCACACCCTGAACTCTCTGCGGATATTGGCAAATATCTGAATTTGGAATTAGGGGCAGTTGATATCAAGAAATTTCCTGATCAAGAATTAGATGTAAAAATCAATTCTGATGTAAGAGGTGCGGATGTTTTTGTTGTTCAGCCTACCTGCACTCCAGGCAACGAAAACCTCATGGAATTGTTAATTTTAATCGATTGCCTAAAACGAGCTTCTGCAGAAAGAATTACGGCTGTGATTCCTTATTATGGTTATGCTCGAAAGGACAGGAAAGACGCTGGTCGTGTCCCCATTACCGCCAAGCTTGTTGCCAACCTCATAACCACTGCTGGCGCCCATCGTGTTTTGACTATAGACCTTCATGCTGAACAAATACAAGGTTTTTTTGATATTCCTGTGGATCATTTATTAGCATGGGTTGCATTCATTCCCTATTTTTCAAGTCTTCAAATCGAAAATTTAGTTGTTGTAAGCCCTGATGTTGGAAGCATTAAGCAGGCAAGAGCTTATGCTAAAAAGCTAGGGGGAGATCTTGCTGTCATAGATAAAAGAAGGGAATCTGCAACTTGTATTGAAAGCATACAATTGATCGGTGACGTTCAAGGAAAAAATGTATTGATCGTAGATGATATGATCAGTACAGGCAATTCTATAGTAGAAGCATGCAAGCTAGTCAAAAAAAATGGAGCTAAAGACGTTTATCTCTGTGCAACACACGCTGTTCTTTGTCCTGGCTCAATAGAATTATTGAACCAATCTGGTGCCAAACAAGTCGTGGTTAGCAACACGATTCCCATAGGCCCACAAAAAAATATTGCTAATTTAAAAATAATTTCTATGGCATCATATTTGGGCGAAGCTATTTCAAGAATTCACAAAAGCGAATCCGTGAGTGAACTATTTGGACGAATTATTTAAGGATTAACCAGATAATTTCTTGACTTCTAAAAAAAAAAATATACAATTTCCTCAAAATTTTCAGCAAATATTCTGCTAAATGTTGGCTTATTCAACTCAAACAACAGCAGTAAAAAATAAATTTTTTAGTTGAAATAATTTTAAAAAAATATATCATTAAGCTGGAGTTTTACTCCACAGGATGAATTTGGCAATTCAATATTGCCTAAAAAATACGCATCGTTCGGTAGCAACTATTTGCTTGCAAACTATGGTTTTATAAGCCTGACCTTAAATGGTCGAACGGAGCGTAAATATCTACATGAACTGACAGCAGATTGCTGTTTTAGACACCTAGTAATTTGTTTATATCGTAGCCTCAAGAAAGGAACAGGATCACAATGACTACCATTGCAGTTGAAAAGAGATCGCTGCTAGGTAAAAATGCTTGCAAAAAGCTCCGAGCAAACGGTCGAATCCCTGGAACTGTTTATGGACAAAAAAAAGAAGTTTTGTCTATAGATCTATCCCTGGAAGACCTTTTATCTATAATTAAAAAAAGAGAAAAATTAGTACAGCTTCAGATGAATAAAGAGTTAGAAGATGTCATAGTAAAAGAAATTCACTATGATACTTTTGGCGAAAAAGTATATCATATAGATTTTTGCAGAATCGATATGAAAGCCAAGATCACCGTAACAGTTCCTCTGTCTTTTATAGGAATACCTAAAGGTGTCAAGGCTGGTGGTATATGGCAAAAAGCTATCCAAAAAGTTCAGATTACTTGCCTCCCTGTAGAAATTCCAGAATCTATATCCGTCAATGTTGAAGGCTTAGAAGTAGGACAAAACATTCGCGTTAAAGATTTAGTAGTTTCTAAAACCATTGAAATCAAAAATGATGCAGACAACATTGTCACTTTTGTCAATGCTGCAAAAGAAGAGCAAGCTACTACTGAGCTACCTGGTGAAGAGAGAGTAGAGCCACAGGTAATCAAAAAAGCCAAATCTGACGACGATGAGGAAGCTTAGTCTTTACTGAGAGCCAATGGAAGCTAACAGAGTAGAAAAAATTATTTTGGGAATTGGTAATCCAGGCACCCAATATGAGATGACAAGGCATAATATAGGATTTCGGGTTATAGACCATCTTATTTCATACCTAAAAATTTCTTTTGAAAACTCTCTGTGGAATGGATTAGCTGCTAAAATGCATATAGAAAACCAGGAATGGATATTCATTAAGCCTATGACTTATGTTAATTTAAGTGGCGAGTGTGCAAAAGCAGTTTTATCCCAATACGAGCTTCCTTATTCTTCCTTATTGGTTATAGTAGATGATCTTGCGCTTCCTGTCGGAAAAATACGTTTGCGACAAAAAGGAAGCAGTGGAGGCCATCGAGGTCTAGATTCAATAATTCAAAGTTTAGGAACTACAGAATTTCCAAGACTAAGAATTGGAATTGGCAATTGTATAGACCCAGAAAAGGCTTCTTATGTTCTATCTCCCTTTACCTTGGAAGAAGAAAAAATCCTGACCGAGGTTATACCAAAAGCAGGAGAAGTAGCCATTTCCTGGGCGAAAGAGTCTAGTATTAATAAAGTTATGAACCAAACTAATGCAACTATAACGAATCATGAGTAGGAAAACAGTATGAAATTAGGAAAAGGAAAGCACTCATACGAAGGAATGTTTATGCTTGATCCCACTAAAGCCAGCCAGGAGTGGGATAGTTTAAAAAAACAAATCACCGAAATGATTGAGCGTAGAGCTGGGTCCGTCTTACACTCAAGAAAATGGGGTGAAAAGAAGCTTGCCTATGAAATCAAAGGCAACAAACGAGCTACTTATTTATTAATGTATTTCGAAATGCCCCCTGAAAATGTCAATGTTTTAAGAAGAGATCTTCAGTTATCAGAAATCGTTATGAGAACATTGATCATTGTTCAAAACAATCCTAAGGCAGAACAAGAAAAATTCCTGTCTGAAAAGGAAGATGCATCCCAAGAGGCTACTGATCCCAATGCTCTAGCCGATGCACAAAACCAAGAGAAGTCTGATAAATAGATCATCGCTCAAGAAAATGCACGCAGTGTAGACGAATGGATTGTTGTATAAAAAATGGAAACTTTTTGTACACAGCTACATTTTATCTTAAACTGGCACAATCAGTGCAGCAAGATTGATAGAATTTCTGCTGCAAAGTCTGAGGTTGGTTCGTCACACATCTAGGTACCCTGAAATGAAAGTGTAAGATTTATGGTAAGAGCCATAACACAATATAAAATAGAAATTTCTGATTATGAGCGTAAGACAGAAATAGGTGGCTTTTAGGAGAAGGGTTCAGAAAATGGCTAGCTTAAATAAAGTTTATCTCATTGGTAATTTGACAAGAAAACCCGAGTTACGCTATACTCCTAGCGGTACTCCCGTAGCAGAGTTTGGATTGGCAGTCAATCGTCATTATACAACAAGTGGCGGAGAAAAAAGAAGAGACACTTGCTTTGTAGAAGTTACGGTATGGCGAAACAAAGCAGAATTATGCTACGAACATCTGGATAAAGGAAGCCCTATCTTTATTGAGGGTAGACTAGAGTTGGATACATGGGAAACCCGTAATGGAGAAAGACGAAGCAAGCTCAGAGTCGTAGCTGATAATTTGCAACTATTAAGTAAAAATGATAAAAGAAATTCTGACGACGATGCTGATATGGACTACGATGAAGTAGATGAAGAACAGAAAGAAGATTAAACCTCCTGAAGTAAAATCTGGCTGATATAAAAGTTGGCCTTTCAGGATAAAATTCCCTCTTTTTTTATCTTACAAATCGTAAAAAGATACTATACCCTGGTTGCTAGCATATACAATCTCTGCAATCAAAAATTCAGGATACTATTTTTTTAAACTAGCGATTAGGATAATCATATAATTTAGAAATACTTATGAAAAGTGCATGAGTATAGCATTTAAAGATAGGAGATTATATAATGAGTAAAAAGCGATACCGAAAATATGCAGAAAAATCACGGTGTCGATTTTGCAGAGAAGGCACTGAAAATATAGATTACAAAGATATCCAAACTCTTCAAAAACTGTGTACTTCTCAAGGAAAATTATTTTCCCGCAAAAGATCTGGGAATTGTGCCCATCATCAACGTAAAGCCAAAATAGCAATCAAAAGAGCAAGATACATGGCTTTGATGCCCTACATTGGTTAATTTTATTTATCAAACAACCTTTCTTGCGTTTTAAGGAGGATGGTTTATCCTCTTCAGCAATGAAGAAGAGGATAAATCATAGTTTTTATGAAAGTTTTAGAACTATTACTCGTACAAGATGTTCCCAAGCTTGGGCGCAAAGGGGAAATTGTAAAAGTGAAAAACGGCTATGGCCGTAATTTTCTTCTCCCCAACAAGATGGCTTCGACTGTAACAAAAGAAAGTCTCAGACAGCTTGAAGTCGAGAAAAAAAGACAATTGCAGTTGGAGTTAGCCAAAAAAGAAGAACTCAAAAAGATGGCTAAGGTTCTGGAAGTCAGCACTTGCAACATTGAAATCAAAGCCAATGAAGAAGGTAAACTTTTCGGTTCTATCAGCTATGCTACTATTTCTGAAGTTTTTCAGAAAATGGGTTTCGATGTTAAAGCAGAGGATATTGAACTAGAAGATGCCAGCAGATATCCCATCAAAGAATTAGGCATTTTCCCCATACAAATCCGTTTGCATCCTGAAATCACAGCAAAAGGTAAAGTCTGGGTCGTTCCTGAAACAGAAAGCTAAAGAGCCAAAAGTGACAAATCCCTCTGTCTCTTTACCACAAAACCTGGATGCAGAAATCGGTGTCTTGGGTGCTTTGCTGATCGAAGAAAGCATTGCAGGAGAAGTCTTTAAACGCTTGGACAAAAGCTATTTTTCTTCTCAAGCCCATCAACTGATTTTTGAAGCTATTGGCTATTTATTTGAAAAAAGCAAACCCATTGATCCAGTATCCGTTATGGAAGAGCTTAAGCGGCAAGGGGTATTGGATCAAGTTGGTGGTCAAGAGTACCTTTTTTCCTTAATGGGGGCTGTGTATTCTGCGGGGAACGCAATCTATTATGCTGATGTGGTCAGAGAAAAAGGGATCATGCGCAGTCTAATTGGTGCTTCCCAGCAGATTATCGAATACACAAAATCAGAAAATATCCCTTTAGAAACTCTTTTAGACAAATCCGAACAACTCATTTTCGAAGTCACACAGAAAAAAGTCACTTCAGAGCCTGTCCATATCAATCATATTTTGATAGAGGTTGTTGCTTCTTTAGAAAAAGAAAGCACAGGGATAACAGGGCTTCCCAGTGGCTTTTATGATTTAGACCAGATGACTTCTGGCTTACAGCCATCCAATTTGATCATTCTTGCTGCTCGCCCCAGTATGGGTAAAACCAGCTTTGCGCTCAACATCGCCTGCAATGTAGCCGTAGAACAAAACGTAGGCGTTTTGCTATTTAGTCTCGAAATGTCAAAAGAGCAATTAGCGCAGAATATGGTTTGCTCCCGCTCTAAAGTAAGTGCGCACAAAATTACAAATGGCTCTATTAGCCAGGAAGACTATGATCAAATCACTACAGAAGCCAGCAGTATTGGAAACGCGCCTATTTTTATTGACGACACCCCTGGCCTTTCTCTAAGAGAATTGCGTGGTAAAGCAAGAAGATATAAGGCTCAATACAAAATAGGTCTCATTGTTATAGATTATATTCAATTGATGGAGTCTCCTGAGATTGCTAAAAACGAAAACAGACAGCAAGAAATTTCACAAATTTCCAGAGGGCTTAAAGGAATTGCCAGAGAGCTAAAAATCCCGATTATAGCCCTATCCCAATTGAATCGTTCTGTAGATGCCAGAGATGACCACCGCCCTAGAATGTCTGATCTGCGTGAATCGGGAGCTTTGGAGCAGGATGCAGATCTTATTATGTTTCTTTATCGGGACGATTACTACAACCACGAATCACAACACCAGGGCATGGCAGAGCTTATTGTTGCCAAGCATAGAAATGGGCCTACAGGAACAGTCAATCTATATTTTTTCAAACAATATATGCGATTCGTTTCCTCTTCTAATCAAAAAAATACAAACGAGAACCAAAAACTAATAAACGATTAACCTATTGCCTGGCATTTATTTTTGCGTTCAAGGAATGGGCTTAACATCGAACTGGGAGCCACCATGTATTTATCCTGCCAAAAATTTTTATTCTTCTTTCTCGTGCTTGTATTTCTTAGCCTTGTAATTTTTCCACCTTCTATTTCAGCACAAGAAAAAGACAATGTAAGTAAAATTACTATCAAAGGTCTTGTAACCATTCCTGAAGATAAAGTCAAGACAAAGTTAGAAACCCAGATCAACCGACCTTTTTCTTCGCTTTCCTTAAAAAAAGACATACAAAGAATGCACGAACTCGGTTTTTTTGCTAACCTGGAAGTGCAGGTCAACCAAACATTAGAAGGTGTGGAAATCCTTTTTATTGTCATAGAAAATCAACTCTTAGGTGAGGTAAAAATTCTAGGCAATAAAAATATTGAAACAAGAGAAATACTTCAAAAGCTCAGAATAGCAAAAGAAAAATACTTAGCACCCTATATCCTTTCTTTAGACATAATCCAACTTAAAGAATTCTATCAAAAAAAAGGATATTTGTTTGCAGAAATCAAAACAGAAAAAAAACCTTCTGGCGGCTGGATTGATTTATATTTCATCATTGATGAAGGCCCTCAGGTGGCATTGGAAACAATCCAGTTTTTTGGCAACAAGACTTTTCAGAAAAGCGAACTTGCCAATCTGATGCAAACCAAAGAAAGCGGTTTTTTTAGCTCTGCTTATTACGATGAAGAAGTCTTTCAGGAAGATATGATTTTGCTTCGTAATTTTTACAGATCAGAAGGTTTCCTGGACGCAAGAGTCCATTTGAGGGATATATTTTATAGTAACAATCGCACCAGAATGGTTTTGAATATAACCATAGAAGAAGGCCCTCGCTATACAATCGAAAGCATTACTTTTAGCGACAATAAGCTTTTTTCCAAAGAAGAGTTAGAAAATCGCCTTATGCTTAAAAAAGGCGACCCATTCAAGCAAGCTGATGTTGGAAATGATAAAACACGCTTAGAGCGTATTTATGGGGAAAATGGCTTTCTGAACATCCGCATTAACCCAGTTATATGGCTGGTGGATCTCAAAAAAACAGAAGTAGCGATTGATTACAAAATCAAAGAAGGCAGCAAAGTTTACTTGCGCAAGGTCGATGTACAGGGCAATTCTCTCACAAAAGACGATGTTATCCGAAGAGAAATGCAGATCCATCCAGGAGAGCAGTTTAATCTAGGAAAGCTGGAAAATAGCCAGATGAGGCTGCGCCGTTTACGATATTTTGAATCGCTCAAAGTAGATTTGCTGGATACAGAATTCCCCCACTGGAAAGACTTGTTGATCCAGGTAGAGGAAGGAAGAACAGGAAATCTCCGTTTTGCCGCTGGAGTCACATCCGATTTAGGTGCAGTAGGAGAAATTTCTCTTTCTAAAAGAAATTTTGATATTACCAAAGTTCCCAAAAGCTTTGCTGATTTTTTTTCAGGGGATAGCTTTACAGGAGCTGGTCAGAATCTGGACATTTTCTTCCAGGTAGGAAAGGATATGCTTCGGTTTAAAATTTCCTTTCTGGAGCCATATTTGTTTGGCTATGACTGGAGTTTGGGAACAGATTTTTTTAATACAGCCAGAGGACGAGAATCCTGGGAAGAAAATCGATTAGGCTTACAGCTTAGTATTGGAAGAAAGGTAGGACAAGATTCTATTGTAAAGCTGAGCTACCGTCTGGAAAGCGTCAATGTCGATGAGGTAGAAACCAATGCGCCCAGAGATGTTGTTGCTGTAGAAGGCAATAATCTTGTTTCTGCTATGTCTGTAGAATTTTCTCATGATACCAGAGATGATTTTATCATGCCAACCAGAGGCTACAGCTTTGCTATATCCTGCGAAATGGGCGGAGTTCTCTTTGGTGGTGACCACTATTTCTCTAAATTGGAAACTCGTTTTTCCTGGTTTACCAGCATTTATACACTGGAAAGTGGATACAAACACGTTCTATCCATAGGCGGTCAGATCAGCATGGCAGACGACTTCAATCCATCGGATGATGTTCCTATTTTTGAGCGGTACTTTGCTGGTGGAGCAAGTTCCATCCGCGGATTCCAGTTCCGTACAGTAAGCCCAAGAGAAAACTTCCCTGGCCTGGAAGACGATCCAATTGGTGGTAATTTTATGGTTTTAGGTACAGTAGAGTATAGTTTACCACTTTACCAAGATGTCCTTCGCCTTGTTCTCTTTTTGGACATTGGAAGCGTAACTCCCCAAGTTAGTGCTGAAATCCTGGATACCATGAGAGTTGCCGCAGGTTTTGGATTTAGAATCAAAGTCCCCTTGTTAGGCCCAAGACCCTTTGCCTTAGACTTTGGCTTCCCTATGAGAAAAGAAGACGGAGACGATACCCAAGTCTTTAGCTTTTCTTTTGGCAAGCAATTCTAAAAAATTACGATTTACCCAGGGCGTTGCCCCATAGCTGTCAATTTAAGATATAAGACTATGCTATTTAAAAACTTAAACCTAAAATTATGTTATCTACTCAAGGATAAGAAGAGCGTAGTGTAAGCCTTCTGTAAGGAATCAAAAACAGTACCGACTGGCAAATCAAAAAATTTTATTCGACTCTTGAGCCTGGCGCAAAAAGAAAAATGGGATACCTGTTTTTTTGATTCCTGAAAGAAGGCTTACACGGAGCGATCTCTTCATCTAAAACTCGCTTGCTGCGTTGAGTTGGATACAAGCTATTTTTTTAAAATACTTATAACTTAACACTCATAAGGTTTAGGTTTAGGATTTGCATAGCGTTACGCTTAAATTGACAGCTATGGGGCGTTGCACTGGGCTAGTATATAAAACCCTTTCAGGGTAAAGAGTTGCATCGAAAATCAGCAGCGATGACGTTCGCGCTATGATCTGGTATACAGGTCTTTCAGGCCACGAGTTGGCAAATTCTTATCCTTTCTGTTATCTCACCCCATTTCCATACTATATCACAAAATTTGTTAGCATATCGAATTAAAAAGCCTTTAATCTTTGGCCTGAAAGGCATATATATACCAGCCCAGGGTGTTGCCCTGGGTAATGAGATTATCATTATTTTGCAGGAGAGGGAAATAATCATGTTTTGTAAAAATTGGATTTTATTTTGTTTTATTTTTATTTTTTTCTTGGCTTGCGAAAAAACAAAAAAATCTGAGCCTTATCATAAACTCCAGGTAGGAGAAAATACTATTTTTGCGGAAGTAGCGAATAGCAAGGAAAAAAAAATTGAAGGGCTTATGCATCGATCTTCTCTTCCCGAAAATTATGGGATGCTGTTTGTTTATGAAAAGCCAGCAAAACTTTCTTTTTGGATGAAAAACACACACATTCCTCTTTCTATTGCGTTTTTAGATGAAGAAGGAACGATTACGGAAATCATAGAAATGAAGCCTTATGATGGGCGGCCTGACCATATTTTGCCAAGCTATACATCCCAAAAAGATGTTAAATATGCTTTAGAAATGAAGCAAGGATACTTTGCGCAAAAAAAAATTCAAGTTGGCGAAAAAATTAAAATCCCTGATTTAAAAAATTAAAGGCAATTTTATGAATAAAACCTGGCAAATTGTAATTTTTTTGGGAATATTCGGCATGCTTTTTACAATAACACAGTATATTACAACCATAAAAAGCCTGGAAGGCCAGAAAGAATTCCAGCAAGCCTCTGAGAAAATCAGAAAAGAATTCGATTTGCAAAAAGTCAATATCGTAAGATTCCAAAGGCCAGAAGAATATAGAATTATCATTACACCTAAAGTTCTTTTTCCCGAACAAGAAGCCTTAGAGAAGATGGAAAGGGTTGGTCTGTTTTTTAAAAAAAATGCTGTTCCTTTTTCTACAATCAAAATCAAAGTAGTTTGCGTAAAAGAAGTTGCTCAAGGCTGTTCTTCCAAAACCATAAAATGGGAAAAAACAGTAGAAAATTATGAAAAAATGCCGCAAAAAATTTTCCTACAAGACCAAAAAAAATGAAACAATATGCCTTTTCCAAAAAATACCGAATCCAAAAGCCCAATGAATTTTCTTATGTTTTTAGCCATGGTAAAAAATTTTACACCAAACATCTTACAGGAATCTGTGTTTCTAACGATCTTTCGTATTTTCGTTTTGGGATCAGCATTGGAAAGAAATTTGGCGATGCTAACAAAAGAAATAGATTCAAGCGGCTTTTAAGAGAATCCTTCCGAACATCGACATTCCGATTTTTACAAGGCAAAGACCTTGTAGTTTTACCTTCACTAAAAGAAAAAATATTGGATTACCAAGTGCTGAAAGAGGAACTCAACCATATAATGCAAGAGATGATAAAAAAATAGTCTTCATGATCCTGACATCTAAGGGATATAGGAACATGAAGACTATAAGATTTTTTTATTGACTTTATATGTGTTTTAAAAATATAATCCATTCATGAATTAGAAAGACACGCTAAAGCAATAAAATTTTTAGCAAAAAAAACTTTAAGGCGGGCAAGAATGAGCAAGGGAGATCATCAATTAATTAAAGCATTTCATAAACAAGTCAATATCATCGAAAGCATGATAAAATCTCATATAGAAGTATGCCCAGAGCTAGGGAAATGGGCAGAGCTAAACGAAGAACTGGCATACCTATATAAACTTTCTAAGACTGTTGGTGAAAGAATGAGAGAGCTCGCCCTTTTCCGAGGCATGGTCATGAGCTTGCGTCAAGAAAACGCCAAGCTAAGAGCAAAAGCCAAAGAGATTCCGATGGATAAAGAATCTGTACAGAATAAAGAATCCGTACAGAATAAAAATGAGCAAGAGATAGTCGATGAAAAGAAACAGGCGGACAAACCAGAGCAAGAAATTCCTCTTCCTTTTAGCAACAATCGTTTCAATACACAAAGGATCGACATACTCAACAAAAAAAATCTTACCAGAAAGCAGAAAGAAGACGTTTCTTATCCTCAAGAAAAAGAAGTTGAACTTTCTGAAGCCAAGACGAATGCTATCAGTGTGACTCAAAGCCCTTATGCTCAAGCCCAAGTGACAGATAAGCAACCGATAGCACCTACACCCGCCGATACTGTCGATCCTATGGAATTGCTTGCTGAAAAGGAAAAAAACATACGCGCTATGATGAAAAAGTATAGCCATATTACAGATACGGTTGTCCTTCCTCTAACACAACAAAACACAGATGAGCAGGAAGAGGAAGAAGATATTTTTTGGCCTAAACCAAGCAATCCCATATCATTATCATCTAAAAATGCAAGCAAAGAAACCAATAAGGATAAAAGCCAAAGCACACCAGACAATGATCTTAATATTGATTTGGTTTTGATACCTGAAGAAGTGGATGTTGCCATAAAGCTACCAACAGACGTAATCTCTACAGCAGCAACCCAAAAAATCCTGGATGAAATTTCTATAGACGAAGAATACTTAGACGAGAAATCCGTTCTTAAACTTTTGCAAATCGAAAAAGAAGAGCTGCAACAAATGATAGAAAAAGGCGATATTCATTTTATGCAACAAGATGGCAATATACTTTTTTCTAGCCAGGAAATCTATGATCTGCGATCTAAAACCATGGAATTAGAAACTATTATGCTAGAAAAGAAAAAAATGAAAAAGAGCATAAGCCGATTGCAAAAATTCTATCGCGATCAAGTAGATCCCTGATACTGTAGATTTCTCTGCTGCTGTCGTTTTTATCATACAACACTTCTGAAATTTTGTAGATTTTTTTAAACAGAATGCTAGAATGAATGTTCTAGCATTTTTCTTTTGAAAGATTTTTTCAAAAGGCATTTTGATGAGGAGCGTCTCATGCCCAAAGTTTTGATTGACAAAGACAGGTGTAAAGGCTGTGAATTATGCACGAAAGCCTGCCCACAGGAAATTATCGAGATGTCTCGTAAGATCAACGTGAAGGGCTATTTTTATGCCCAGATTGTAGACCAATCCAGATGTATTGGTTGTAGAATGTGTGCTATCACCTGTCCTGATGTAGCGATTGATGTTTATGTAAACGGTGTCCAGTACATATATTTTGATTATTAAATTAGCCTCCTTCGGAGGCAATCTTTCCCGTGCGTAAGCTGTAATCTTAATCCTTATCGTAATCCTTATCGTAATCGTAATCGTTATCTTCATCTTAATCATTCTCTTTATCCCTATCCTCTATGATCGTTGATAAAGATAAAGATTAAGATTACGATTAAGATAAAGATTAAGATTACGATTAAGATAAAGATTAAGATTAAGATTAAGATTAAGACAAAACTATAGTTTCCTATACAGTAAATTACCACGTGAGTATTATATTTCGCACCTTCGTGGCTAAGATTGGAATATAGATTAAAGACGACTTGTGCTATAGTTGAAAAGCCTTTAATCTTTGGCCTGAAAGACCTATATATACCAGTCCATAGGCTGGTATATGCAACCCCTACGGGGTAAAGAAGCCATTATTTCAAAACAAGTTATATCAATATATTAATATTTTTTTTCCAACTGACACAAGTCGTGATTAAAGTGTATTTATCACTAAAACTATAATTTCCTGTCCATTAAACTATCAGGAATGTTACTATGGCAAAAAAATTGATGAAAGGTTGTGAGGCATTGGGAGAAGCCGCCATACAGGCTGGCTGCATCCATTTTTTTGGATACCCCATTACTCCGCAAACCGAAGTACCAGAATATCTATCTCGACGATTGCCTGAAGTTGGTGGTGTTTATGTCCAGGCAGAAAGCGAAGTTGCTGCTTCCAATATGATCTATGGTTGTGCTGCAACAGGAGTAAGAGTATTCACATCTTCTTCAAGCCCAGGGATTAGCCTGATGGCTGAAGCTGTTTCGTATATGGCAGGTTCTCAGCTTCCTGTTGTGATTGTCAACATTGTAAGAGGCGGCCCAGGATTAGGGGGGATTCTTCCTGCCCAATCCGATTACTGGCAGGCAACCCGTGGAATCGGACATGGCGATTTCCGTGTTATAGTTCTTGCTCCTTCCACTGTCCAGGAAGCGGCTGATTTGATGATAGAAGCTTTTGATATTGCAGACCAATATCGCAATCCTGTCATGATTATAGGAGATGGGATCATTGGTCAGATGATGGAGCCCGTTGAGTTTAAAAAACGTGAACCCAGAAAGCTTGCCGAAAAGAACTGGGCTGCTAGTGGAGCAAAAGGAAGAGCTGCCAATAAAATACACTCTCTTTTCCTTGATCCCGTAAAATTAGAAAACCATAATATACTGCTCAAGAAAAAATACGACGAAGTAGAAAAGAACGAACAGCGTTTCGAGCTTTATAACACCCAAAAGCCTTATGAGCTTTTGATAGTAGCTTATGGCACTATGGCGAGAATATGCAAAACATCCATAGCTCTTTTAGAAGAAGAAAATATTTCCATAGCCTTAGCCAGGCCAATTAGCCTTTATCCTTATCCATACCAGGCTATCAAGGAAGCTGCCAGAAAGGCAAAACAAGTTTTAGTTGTGGAGCTTTCTATGGGTCAGATGATTGAAGATGTAAGGCTGGCAGTAGAAGGCGAAAGACCCATCCATTTTTATGGGCGTAGTGGCGGCATGGTTCCCAGCCCAGAAGAGGTTTGCAGGGAACTCAAACGCATTCTTGCCAAAAAGCCATAAAAATACATGCTATCAACCTTTAAAAATGGAGTAAAATATGCAAGCAATTTTTAGCAGACCCAAATCTATGTCTACTACCATAAGCCACTATTGCCCTGGCTGTACTCATGGTATTATCCACCGATTGATTGGCGAGGTTTTGGATGAATACAATCTTAAAGAAAAAACAGTGGGCGTTGCTCCCGTTGGCTGTGCGGTTTTGGCCTATAATTATCTCGATGTGGATTTTATAGAAGCAGCCCATGGCAGAGCTCCTGCTGTAGCGACAGGGGCCAAGCGTGGCCGTCCCGATCTCTTTGTTTTTACCTATCAAGGGGATGGCGATTTGGCATCTATTGGCATGGGCGAAATCGTGCATGCTGCAAACCGAGGCGAAAAAATATCTGTAGTTTTTGTCAATAACGCCATTTACGGCATGACAGGCGGACAAATGGCACCCACAACTCTACCTATGCAAGTCACTTCGACTTGCCCTCAAGGCAGAGATGTACAAACCGCAGGCTTTCCTATCCAAGTAGCTGAGATGCTTTCTTCTCTCAGGACAGATGCTTTTATTGCAAGAGTCTCTAGCCATTCCCCCAAAAATATCATTGAAGCAAAAAAAATTCTCAAAAGGGCTTTTGGCTATCAGGTAAGCGGAAGATGCTTTAGCCTTGTAGAATTTCTATCCACCTGCCCTACAAACTGGGGTCTTCCTCCCAAAAAAGCAACAGAGTGGCTAGAACAAAATATGATTCCTTACTATCCACTAAGAATTTTCAAAACACCAGAAGAAGGTAAAATTTTATAACAATCGCGTATATCCCAAGTAACAAAAATATTTACCTATAACACTGCTGACTTAATTTGACAATGTTAAATCAAAGATTAAAGAAAAGAGAACCACAGGTAAACACGGATAAATAGAAAGAAATAAAATTATCCATTCGTTCCATTCGGTCATTCGTCAAATTCGTGATAAAAATGCTTTTCCTGTTTATCCGGGTTATGGATAATCCGAGCGTAGTGTAAGACTTCTGTAAGGAATCAAAAATAGTACCGCCTGGCAAATCAAAAAATTTTATTCGACTCGTAAGCCTGGCACAAAGAAAAAGGGGATACCTGTTTTTTTGATTCCTGAAAGAAGGCTTACACGAAGCGATCGCTTCCGATAGAACCCACTTGATATTGTTAAGTTGACAGCCTTATAGGCTAAAATATAAATCCTTTCAGGGTAAAGAATTACATCGAAAAGTTAACACTCATTATGTTCACGTTATATAATGCGAAAGGCAAGATATGCAAAGTGAAGTGATTATGGCAGGATTTGGCGGGCAAGGAATCATGCTAATTGGCAAAATTCTTGCTTATGCAGGTATGGAAGAAGGCAAGGAAGTATCCTGGTTGCCTTCTTATGGGCCTGAGATGAGAGGTGGTACGGCCAATTGTACGGTTGTATTATCAGACCACCCTATTGGATCGCCTGTTGTGGACTCTCCTTTTGGACTGGTTGTGATGAACCGTCCCTCGCTAGACCGTTTTGCTCCTAATCTCAAAAGCAAAGGGATTCTGATCATCAACAAATCTTTGATTGATGTTTTATCTCCCAGGGAAGACGTTGACACTGTATATGTCCCTTGTAATGACATTGCTATAGAATGCGGTACAGGAAAAGCAGCTAACATGGTTGCTTTAGGAGCTTATATTGGCCGATCTAAAGCAGTAAAACTAGAGACTGTCTATACTCAAATCCAAAGCCAGTTTTCAGGAAATACCAAACTCATTTCTCTAAATATGGCAGCCCTCAAAAGAGGATACGATTTAGCGAACAAAGAGCAAACTAGCGTTTAAGGATGTAAAAATGGAATGCTTGGATATGACAAAAGTCGAAGAAATTCTAAAGGCTTATCCCCAGAATGAAACTTCTTTGATTATGGTTTTGCAGGATATTCACGATACCTTTCATTATCTCCCATGCGATGCGCTCAAAAAAGTCGCACAAGAACTGCAAGTGCCTTTTTCTAAAGTTTTTAGCGTTACTACATTTTATAAAGCCTTTAGCTTGAATCCTAAAGGAAAAAAAATCATCCGCGTATGCTTAGGAACAGCATGCCACATAAGAGGCGGATCTGAAATCATCCAGGAATTTGAAAGGCAGCTAGGCATTCTTCGCTCCCAAACGACTCAAAACCAAGAATTTACATTGGAAACAGTAAATTGCGTAGGAGCATGCGCTATGGCACCCGTTGTGGTTGTCAACGAAGAATACCATCGCAGCGTAACGACAATAAAGGTAAAAGATATCCTTAAGGGAGAAAAGAATGAAGATTAATTCGCTTAAAGATTATCAGGATGTACGCAAGCAGCTTCTTCTTTTAGAGCCTCCAGAGCAAAAAAAAATCCTGGTTTGTTGTGGTACAGGTTGCAGAGCAGGCGGAAGCCTGGAAATCGTCCACAGGCTGGAAGAAGAACTAAAGGCAAAGAATATTTCCGCCAGCATAGAAATGGTCGTCAAAAAGCCAGGATGCCAGGGAATGTGCGAAAAAGGCCCTCTTGTATGGTTTGTACCCCAGGGAATCTTTTACTGCTCTGTCAAGCCATCAGACGTAATAGAGATTGTAGAAAAAACTATATCCAAAGGGGAAGTCATAGAAAGGCTTTTATACAAAGACAATGCAAGCAAAGAAAAAATTGCCCACTATGAAAAAATTCCTTTTATTTTCAGACAAAATCGCCTTGTCTTAAGGAATATGGGCGTTATAGATCCCACAGACATAAGAGACTACATCCGAGTTGGCGGTTATGAAACTTTACTGGAAGTCCTTGATAAAAAAAGAGATCCAGACGCAATTATTGATGAGATAGAAAAATCAGGGCTTAGAGGAAGAGGCGGCGGCGGATTTTTGACAGGCAGAAAATGGAAAGCCTGCAAAAAAGCACAAGGCACACGATATGTGCTTTGCAATGGCGATGAAGGTGACCCTGGTGCTTTCATGGATCGCAGCATCATGGAAGGCGATCCTCACAGTATTCTTGAAGGAATGATTCTAGGTGGATATGCCCTTTGCTCCCAGGAAGGATATATCTATGTTCGCCATGAATATCCTCTTGCTGTGAAACATCTGATGCATGCAATTCAGGAAGCAAAAGAATATGGACTTCTTGGAGAAAATATTGCTGGGTCTTCTTTTTCTTTTGACATCCACATCAACCGAGGCGGAGGAGCTTTTGTATGTGGCGAATCCAGCGCATTGATGAGATCATTGGAAGGCAAAGTCGGAGAGCCTAGAGCGAAATATGTTCATGCAACCGACAGAGGACTTTTCGATAGCCCTACAGTTCTCAACAATGTAGAAACTTGGGCTAATGTCCCTTTGATTATCCAAAAAGGATCAGGCTGGTTTAGCAAAATCGGCACAGAAAAAAGCACAGGCACTAAGGTTTTTTCTCTTGTTGGCAAAGTAAAAAATACAGGTCTGATTGAAGTAGCCATGGGAACAACCTTGCGAGAAGTGATCTTTGGAATCGGCGGAGGCATCATTGGCGACCGTCCCTTCAAAGCCGTCCAGACTGGTGGGCCAAGCGGCGGATGTCTCCCAGCGTCTCATCTGGACTGTGCCGTAGATTTCGATACGCTCACAAAAGCAGGATCTATGATGGGTTCTGGTGGCATGATTGTAATGGATGATCGCACTTGTATGGTCGATGTGGCAAAATATTTTACCCAATTCCTGATTCAGGAATCTTGTGGGAAATGCTTGCCTTGCAGGGAAGGATTGCCTCAGCTTTACCATTTGCTTCAGGAAATCGTAGAGGGGAGAGGAAAAAGAGAGTACCTGAAAAAGATAGAAGAGCTTGCCCAGGTTCTTCAGGATACTTCCTTATGTGGCTTAGGAAGCACATCGGCTAATCCTGTCATGAGTACTTTGCGGTATTTCCGAGAAGAATACCTTCTCCATATTTTAGACAAGAGCTGTCCTGCTGGAGTATGCAAGGCATTGACATCTTTTACCATCAATGAAAAATGCACAGGCTGCGGGGCTTGTATGAGAATATGCCCTGTGGAAGCCATATCTGGGCAAAAAAGAGAAAAGCATGAAATTGTACAGGCAAAGTGCATCCAATGCGGTTCTTGTTACTCTGTTTGCAAGTTTGACGCTATTACGATAGGAAAAAGATCATGATTCTCACAATAGATGGCAAAAAAATTTCTTCACAAGAAGGCGAAAGCATTTTAGATGTTGCCAAAAGAGCGAACATCGCTATTCCTACACTATGCTACAAGCCATGGACAGAAGCTCATGGCGGATGCCGCCTTTGTTCTGTTGAAATTACAAGAGACAGCTGGGATGGATGGAAGAAAGTGGTTACTTCCTGCAACCACCCTGCCCAGGATGGTCTTATTGTATATACAAACACAGAACGAATCCTGAAATTACGCAAAACTCTTCTTGATCTTTTGCTGGCACGCTGCCCTCAAACCCCTGAAGTCCAAAAGATGGCAAAAGAATATGGCATAGAAACAACATCATATAAGGAACGCGAAAATCCTGATGACTGCATTCTTTGTGGCCTTTGCGTAAAAGCATGCGAAGCGATTGGGGCAAATGCCATTTCAACTGTCCTTCGTGGCATAGAAAAAAAGATCGACACTCCCTATTCTCAGCCAAACGATGCTTGTATTGGATGTGCTTCTTGCGCAGAAGTTTGCCCAACACATCATATTCAGTACCAGGAAAAGGAAGGAATACGTCATATTTGGAAACAGGATTTCCCTTTGCTGAAATGCTCTCAATGCGGAAGAACCATCATAACCAAAGCGCAAAGAGACCATTTTATGGAAAAATCCCATTTGTCCGCCAGGTATTTCGAAAAATGCGAACTATGCCATAAAAAAGAAACCGCAGAGCAGTTCTATAAGCTACGCTAAGGAGATTTTTATTTGGGGGAAAATTTTTGTAAAAATTTTCCCCCAAACCCCCTTTAAAAACTTTTATAATTTTATTTTACAATAGGTTATGATAAAAATAAAAATAAATTTTGTTTTTCCTCTGCGTCTTTGCGGTGAAATATTATGGGCTAAGGAATAAAGCTTGGGCATTCATACCAGGTTTATGAAAAATGGCTTATCAAACAATACGGAAACTTT
The DNA here is from genome assembly GCA_013359215.1 of Candidatus Brocadiia bacterium. GTDB lineage: Bacteria > Planctomycetota > Uabimicrobiia > Uabimicrobiales > JABWCH01 > JABWCH01. Next base: position 24,257 of record JABWCH010000011.1, read on the forward strand.
GGTGGAAAATTTTATTGACTTTTTGATGTAAAAGGCTAGAATCTGGTTCAAAGAAACTATTTAAATTTAGGAGTAGCTATGTTTTTTCTGATGCAACCACCAGCAGGTGGGCAGTCTACAATTTGGGATATTTTAACCCCTTTTATCATTGTTTTTTTTATCATGTGGCTTTTGGTCATTCGTCCACAAAGGAAAGAACAAAAAAAACGAGAAGAGATGCTGCTTGCTCTCAAAAAGGGAGACAGAGTCGTTACCAATGCAGGAATCATTGGTAAAGTAGTTAAAATCAAAGAAGAAAAAGTAGAAATCAAGGTAGATGAATCTAACGATACCAAGATTACTTTCTTGCGTTCTGCCATTTTAAATGTAGTGGAAGACAAAGAAAAAGAAGACGAGAAAAAATAATTTCTAATGAGTTGTAACAGTTGAAAAGCCAGTAGTTATGCCTGAAAGGGCTGCATATACTTAAGACCATGACGCTGTTGAATCAACAAATCATCTATTGGAATCGGGCCGTTGTATATGGATGCGACAGATACCATCTCTGTTGTTCCGCTTCCCTTAAATCGTCAGGGCCTTGAGCAATACAAAATCGTACAAGAAAGGAAAGAAAAATTTTATGAGAGGGGAGAGAATATTTATTCTTCTAGGAGCATTGAGTGCTATTCTCCTTGTAATTCTTTTTGCTTTACTCTTATGCTGTCCTCCCGAACACCGTCCTTTGTTCAAGGATCTTCTATCAGAGTATAAAGTGCACTATGGTTTGGATTTAAAAGGTGGATCTGAGCTTCTTTATCAAATTAGCCAGAAAGACATTGATCCTACCAGAAATTTGAGCGATGTACTCGATGAAACCATAGGCGTTATCAGCCAGCGTATTTTTGAATCCAACATCGTCAAAGACCCCAAAGTTCAAAAACAGGGCGAAGAACTGATTCTGATTCAATTGCCTGGTTTGAACCAGGTAGAAACCGATGCTATCAAGAGAGAAATCGAAAGACTGGGAAACCTGGAATTCCGTCTTGTCGCATCCAAAGGTATCGGCGCGGAAATAGATGAAACAGAAGAACGCTCCAAATACGAAACTATGCTTTCTTTGGGCGAGGCCAGCCTTAAAGACTACCAGAACGAACTTCTGGCAAAAGGATATTACTGGTATGCTCCCAGAGACGATAGCACCAAAAGCGGAAGCCAGGCTCATTTGCTTTGGATTAAAGATGGATATGATTTTACAGGAAAAAAATTCCGCAATTTCTATTCCACAACACACGAAGCTAGAAAAGCCATTGGTTTCGAGCTAAAAGAAGAACACAAAGCCTATTTTGGTGACTTTACCAACAAATACAAAAATGAGAGACTCGCGATTGTTTTCAACAACAAAGTTGTCTCTGCCCCTACAATCAATGGCCGTATTGATGGCGTAGGCGTTATGGTGGGCTTTGATGTAAAAGAGCTGGATCTTCTTATGAAACTCCTTCGCTCAGGTTCTCTCGAAGTGCAACCTGAGTTGATGAACGAAAACAGCATTGGGCCAAGCTTAGGAGAAGATGCTGTCCGATTAGGCGTTTCTGCTGGTCTGTTAGGTGTATTGTGCGTAATTCTTTTTATGGCAATGTATTATTTAGGCTTAGGAATCATCGCCAATATCGCCATGCTCACCAACGTAATCCTGATGGGAGCTATTCTGGTGATCTGGGGCGAAACCCTTACTTTGCCTGGTATTGCAGGTATTCTCTTGACTATGGGTATGTCTGTAGATGCCAACATTCTGATTTTTGAAAGAATCCGAGAAGAAAAGAAAAAACGCCTGGATGCTTACAAACTCGAAACTGGCAAAGAAAAAACTTCTTTCAATAGTGCTGAGTTGATGGATATCCAGAACAATGGTTATGATCGCGCTTTTGTAACCATCTTTGATTCCAACATCACAACCTTGTTTACCGCTTTGATTCTTTATTTCATCGGTTCTGGCCCAGTCAAAGGTTTTGGTTTTACCCTTTCCTGGGGTATCCTGACCAACTTCTTCACTGCGATTGTATTGAGCCGTATATTGTCTTCCCTTGCTATACAGATGGGCTTAATGCGCAGCATGAGCATGTTCGAATGGGTAAAATCCGATAGAGGTTATAAATTTACAAATGTCATGCACTATGCCTGGGTTTATTCTGTTATTCTAATCGCTTTGGGAATGTCCTTATTTGTATCCCGTGGCGAACAAAACTATGGCCTGGATCTCAGAGGTGGTATTTTGGCTCAGATCAATCTGGAAAAGCCTCTTACCACACAAGAAGTAAGAGAGAGACTCAAAGGCAAATTCCAGGTAGAAATCCAGCACATCATTACCGAAGAAGGTCTGAAGCAAGAAGGTTGGTATAACTTCCTTGTGCAGATGCCCAATCTGAATCTGGACAAAATCGAAACAATCAATGTAAAACTGGCAGAATTGTCTGGCGAACTGAATGCTAAGAATGCCACTTTGAAAGAATACACATCGATTGTCATTCGCACAGAAGAAGACCTCAAAAGATCCAAAAGAGCATTAAACCGATTGATGCGCGATAAAGCCTCTGAAGAAAATATCCAAAAGGCAAAACAGGATATTAAGCTTAGAGAAGATAAAATCAAAAACAACCGCGATCAGGTAAGTGCTGCTGAAAAAGAAATTGAAAAAATCAAAGGAGAAAGAGAAAAATTGCTCAAGGAAAAGAATGTTCTGGGCGGAAGCGAAGAACTCAGAAAAGAAATCCAAGAGCAATTCAAAGCAGAACTCGCTCCTCTTCCTTTTGGAAAAATACAGGCAGGCGAAGGCCAGTTCAACAACTACCATATTATTCCCCTTAGCATGAGTACTCCCATTTCAAGCGAATTTGCGCAAAAGACCTTAAGCACAAGCAAAAAGCTTTTCAGGGAAGTTCATGTTGGAAACAAACAGTTGGGTGGATTGCTCAAAGTTAAAAAAGATAGCGGTCTTTCTGAAAGTGCTTTAGCAGAGCTTATCCAAAAGCAACTGGATATGGTTTCTCGTATAGAGGCAGATAAAATCGAGAAGATCGAAGTAAAGAAAAGCCAGCAAGAAAACGAATATTCTGTGGTGGTTTCTTTTACATCTGTTGTTCCAGAGTATTCTATTCTCAGGGCTTTGGATGAATGCAACCTGGAATCCTATAAAGTTTCCGCTTTGGACAATGGACAAAGCGAAATGAAACGTTTCCACGTCTTTATGCTCTTACCCTTGAAAGAAATCCAGAATAGCGCGGACGAAATCCAGCATAAAGTGGAAGAAGAGCTGCGCCAGGCTTTTGATGAAAAAGAATATAAAGAAGAAAAAGTGTATTTCTCCAACCCATTCCCTAGATTTACTCAGGTTTCTGGGCTTGTAGCTAAGGCACAAAAAGCAAAAGCATATCAGGCTATTGTTCTATCTCTCATCATGATTATGCTTTACATTGCGTTCCGTTTCCCCAATGGAATGATCTATGGATTTGGTTCTGTGGTTGCTCTTGCACACGATGTTCTATTCACAATGGGTGCTATTGCATTCTTTGGCGCAACAGGAATCGTCAATATCCAGATTGATCTTACAATCATTGCAGCCTTGCTTACTATTGTTGGTTACTCTATCAACAATACCATCGTAATCTTTGATCGTCTAAGAGAAACACAGCATAAATATGATAAAGAGATTTGGGAAAGATTTGGCAAGGAAAAAATCATCCAGGAGTTCAATCTTGCTCTTAACCAGACTTTAGGCAGAACCCTATTTACCTCCTTTACTACTTTGGTTGTTTTGGTTTGCATCTTTGTTCTCAACTATGGTAAAGGCAGCGTCATGGAAGGATTCTCTTTCGCTCTGTTGTTTGGAGTTGGCATTGGAACATATTCTTCCTGGTTTATTGCTCCTGCTATTGCTCTTTTCTGTGAAAAGAAAAACCGTCGTGCTTAAAAATCAAGATATAAAAATCTTGGTTTATTCTAAGCAATACCTTCCTCTGTAAGAAGGATTTCTGGTGTGTGATTCAATGCACACACCAGAGAATTTTTCTGCTTTCGCCCGTTTATGCGAGAAAGGCAGGTTATGCTATTATCCAATAAAAAAATGTTGATTTTGATGGTGCTTCTTTTGATTCATATCATAGCCTTGTATCAAGAAAGAGAAAAAAATAAGCAAATCCCCCTCTTAAAAGAGCAAATAGACCGTTTGGAAACCAATTTGACTCAGGCAAATGAAAAAATTCACCAAATGTCGCAGAATCTCTCTTCCAAGGATATAAAAGAAGACAACATAAAGCCAGCAGCCTATACTGAACCAAAAAATCCTATAGATCAGCCATCTGTCAGCAATATTAAAGATAATCAAAATATTAAAGAAGAAATAATTCCAAAACCTGAAAAAGAAAAAATCCCAGAAAAAAAGAACCTAACCCCAGAAGTCAAAAAATACACAGTTCAGCAACAAGACCATATCTGGAAAATCATACGCAAAGAATACCAAACAGACAATCGAGAAGAGATAGGAAAACAAATTTTTGATGCTATCTTAGAGTACAATCCTTTTTTAAAGGGAGATCCAAACCGCCTTAAGCCAGGTATGATTCTTTATTTGCCTGATAAAAAAAATGTACAAGAAAATGCCCAAAAAAAAGTGAAAAAAAGTGCCAGATGCCAGTTACCTTCTTATTATACGGTGCAAAATGGCGATACTCTATATGATATATCCAGGAAATATTACAAGACTCACAGAAAATGGCTGGATATACTAGAGGCGAATCCTGATCTCAAAGATGAAAAACTTGTCTATGGGATTTGTTTAAAAATTCCCTAATTCCAGGAGAAAAGAAATGATCGAAATCAGAACTTTCACTTACATCGATATACTACAGCCACAGGTAGCGGCTTTTATCGCAACTATATGCCAGGGGTATTTGCCTCTCGAAGAGCAGGCTTCTCTATTCATAGAAGTAGCCCCAGGTATTGCCATCAATAAAATTACAGACAGGGCTATGAAAAGTGCTAATGTTTATCCTGGAATGCAGATTGTAGAAAGATCTTACGGCCTTTTGGAAATCCATTCTTTTGATCAGGGAGAAATCAGGGCAGCAGGCGATGCTGTTTTAGACTATACGCAAGCAACCGAGTTAAGCAGGCTAAAGCCCAAAATTCTATCCTCAGAGATCATCACTGGCGTTGATGGTTATCAGGCTATGATTATCAATCGCATGCGCCATGGTCAGTTCTTGCTACAAGGGGAAACGCTATACGTCCTAGAGGTTCATCCTGCTGGCTATACAGCCCTTGCAGCGAATGAAGCAGAAAAAGCTGCCTCTGTTAATCTTTTAGAAATGACTACATTTGGTGCGTTTGGGCGGCTCTATCTGGGCGGCAAAGAATCCGAAATCCACGAAGCAGCAAAGGCAATCCAGTTTGCTTTGAGTTCTATCCAGGGACGAGACAATCCATAATGGTGTTTTGGCTTGTGTTTTTTCTAAAATATGAAATTTATTCAATTTGACAATAATAGCCTGACACGGATAAACAGAAAAAGCATTTTATCACGAATTTCACGAATGGCCGAATAGCACGAATGGATAATTTTATCTTTATTTGTTTTATTCGTCTTATTCGTATCATTCGTGATTTCAATATTTTTTTCTGTCCGTGAAGAATCTTTACACTTTTAAACAAAATTTCACTCGTAAGCGACTAAGATTGTCAAATGAATTCTCATCGCTAAAAATTAAGGATATTGATGTGGATCAAGATTTACAATCACTTCAGGAAGTGCGGAATTGTGTTGCAAAGGCCAAAGAAGCCCAAAAAGTTCTTTCCCACTATTCGCAAGATGAAGTAGATAAACTGGTGGGATTGATGGCATCTTATGGCTATAGAGCAGCCCAGGAATTGGCTGAAATCGCCTGCGAGGAAAGCGGATTTGGTAGGGTGGAAAGCAAAAGGGAAAAAAATATTTTTGCAACACGAAATGTGTATGAAAATATCAAGGATATTAAAACAGTGGGCATCGTCCACCAGGATTTGGAGAAGCAGGTTTATGAAATAGCTACTCCTATGGGAATAGTAGCGGCTATTATACCCATCACTAACCCTACTTCTACAGCGTTGTTTAAAATTTTGATTGCGATTAAAGCCCGCTGTGCTATAGTACTTTCGCCTCATCCTCGCGGGGTACGTTGTACACAAGCATCTGCCAATGTAATGAAAAAGGCCATTTCTTCTATAGGTGCACCAGAGGATCTAGTGGGATGCCTCACAATCCCAACAATGGCAGCAACCCAAGAATTGATGAAGCACCCTGATATAGCTGTAATTCTAGCAACAGGAGGCTCAGGACTGGTAAAAGCAGCCTATTCTTCTGGAAAGCCAGCCATAGGTGTAGGCCCAGGAAATGTTCCTGCCTATATCGAAAAAAGCGCGGATATAGAACACGCTGTCCGATGCCTTGTCGCGAGCCAAACTTTTGACTGGGGAACAATTTGCGCTTCTGAGCAGGCTGTTGTAATAGACAGTGCTATTGAAAAAAAATGCTTAGAAGAATTTTCTCGCCAAAAAGCGTATATATGTAATGATAAAGAAATTCAGATGCTTGAATCGCTTATGCCTTCAGGCTCAAGCATGAATCCAGACATTGTAGGCAAATCTCCTGTCTTCATTGCGCAAAAGGCAGGGTTCTCTGTACCAGAAAGCACAACAATACTTTTGGCAAAACAAAAAGGAGTTGGAAACAGCTATCCTCTCTCTCGCGAAAAACTTGGCCCTATTCTTGCCCTTTATGTAGAAGAAAACTGGGAAAAAGCTTGCGAGAGATGTTTTGAAATATTGAACTACGGAGGTATGGGGCATACCTTGGTTATCCATTCTCAAGACCAGAAGATTATTAGTGCGTTTGCATTAAAAAAACCAGCTTTCCGTATTCTTGTCAATGCCCCCTCTTCTCAAGGAGGTGTTGGATACGCTACAGGCTTAGTTCCTTCTATGACTCTAGGATGTGGATCATTAGGCGGGAATATCAGTTCGGACAACATAACCTGTAAGCATTTGTTGAATATCAAGAGGATTGCTTTGGGCAATAGCAATCTATTCCCTGATATTGCAACACCTTTTGTTTCTCTGGCAAACCAGGAAAAACAAAAAAAGTCTTATCATCCTGACCCTTTTGAAGATTTACCTGGCCCAGGAAAGCGGTATTATATAGGGCCTTATAATAATCCAAATATATGAACATTTTTACAGCTTTTCTTTAGGAGAAAGTATGATGCAAAAGCCATTTAAGCCAAAAAAAGGTTTTCCCAAAAAGGGTTTTAAAGGAGGCAAAGGGCCAAAAAAATTCCAAAAAAAGCCCCATAAAGGCCCCAAAAAACCAATTCCAGAAGAAATAAAAGTAATAATGGAAAATTATAAGCTATGTCTTCCCATAGCTTTAAAGGTACATACAGCAAAAATCACTGTCGAACAAGCAGTAGAAGAGCAAAAAATCAAAGATGAAGTCAAAGCAAAAGCCTTAGTTCTTTGCGAAAAATTTAAAGAAATCAACTTTGCAGCAGCTTGCAAAATTATCAAAGACAATTCTAGCCCTGAAGAATACTTAGCCAGAATACAGCAGAAAAAAGACAGACTTCTGGCAGTTGAATTGCAAAAAAAAGCCAGAATGCAACAAGACTCTGCGCAATCTCCAGCATACCAGACATTAGAAGAATATACAAAAGATCAAACTTTATTGGAGCTGGCACAGTACAAAGGGACATTTAACAAAGGAAGAATCCGAGATTTTACTCCCTATACATTCTACTTTGTATCACAGGATAAAGAGACAATCATCCATCGACTAAGCTTGAAGTATTTATATAAAGAAGAACACAGTGCCATGCTTCAAAAATGGATCATTACAGACAAAACCATACAGAAGAAGCAGCTTCGTCCTAAATATAAACCCATAGATCGTTTCCAATTTCCCGAAGGCGTTTTGCAAAAAGGCGCGGAAATTATGCTTGCCCTTCATGAAGGAGAAATGATTCGTGGAGTCATTGAATGGTTTACTCCTTATGATATTATGCTAAAAGCCAGTGGCAAGTATCCGTTGTGGGTATTCCGTCATGCTGTCATTGAGTGTGCCTTGCTAAAACGCCCTCCCAAAACTGAACCATAGTTCACCCTTCTTATCCTTGTCCTTACAGCAGGCAAAAGCAGAGCTATTCATCATAGCACTGCTTACCCTGCACAAGTTTATTTGCTGTAGATCCAATTTAAATAAGCATATTGAATGAATAAACCATCTGGTATGCTTATCCAGTCCCTTTAGAGAGATTATTATGAAATATCGCTGGATAGTCAAAGAAGTAGAAAAAAGCATAGTAGAAAATTTAAAGCAAAACTTAAACTTGGGAGCAGTCTTTTGTACTATACTAGCATCAAGAGGGGTATCTGATGCAAAGGATGCAGAAAATTTTTTACAACCTAAATGGCAACATCTACATAATCCCTATTTGTTTTATGAAATGAAAGAAGCTATATCTCGCATAAAAAGAGCAGTCCAGAATCAAGAAAAAATTTTCTTATACGGTGACTACGATGTGGATGGCGTTACTTCTACTTCTTTACTATACCAGTGCCTCAAGCTTCTCAAAGCCAATGTCGAATACTATATTCCTGATCGCCTTAAAGAAGGCTATGGAATGCATATTTCTTCTATACAATATCTTCATCAAAAAAATGCCAATCTTATTATTACAGTAGATTGCGGAATAAGCAGTTGCAAAGAGGTTGAAGAAGCCAACCGTTTGGGAATTGATGTCGTAGTCACGGATCACCATGAAGTCGATGAACAAATACCCAAAGCTTTTGCTATCGTCAATCCCAAAGACCCAAGAGGTACATATCCCTTCAAGGGGATTGCAGGGGTCGGCGTTGCCTTCAAAGTTGCCTGGGCTTTATGCCAGGAATTTTCAGAAGATGCCCAAAAAGTAGCCCCCCAGCTTCGCGAGTTTCTTTTGGATTCCATGGCACTCGTTGCTTTAGGTACAATCTCTGATGTTGCACCCCTTGTGGATGAAAATAGAATTATGGCAAGATATGGTCTTCTCGCCCTGGAAACGACCAAAAGCGTGGGCTTGAAATCTTTAAAATCTATTGCCAATATAAATCAGTTGAAAACCATCACGTCTGAGCATGTAGGATTTCGTCTTGGCCCTAGAATCAATGCTATGGGAAGACTGGAAAACTCTTTTGAATCCGTAGAGCTGCTTACTACAAATAGCGTAGAAAAAGCAGAAAATCTGGCAAAAAAAATGGAGCTTCAAAACCAAAAAAGGAAGACGCTCCAGGAAAAAATGTATCGGCAAGCCAAACAGCATATAGAAAGAAATCATCTTGCCCACAAAAAAGTACTAACGCTTGCAGAAGAAAGCTGGCATCCTGGTGTTGTAGGAATTGTTGCCAACCGTTTGCTAGAAGAATACTACAGACCAGTGCTTATGATTGCTTTAAACAATGGCGAAGGAAGAGGTTCTGCACGATCTATACCAGGATTCCATCTTTTCCAGGCTTTACAAGGCGGCTGCCGCCATCTGATGGCTTATGGCGGTCATGAAATGGCAGCAGGATTTAAAATAAAAAAAGAAGAAATCCCCAATCTGGACAACTATCTGAACCAAAGAGCGCAGGAAATTCTCACACAAGAACAGATGCAGCCTGCCTTAACTATAGACTCTGAAATCACTTTACAGGATATAGACTGGGATTTTATCAATCTGGTAGAAAAGATGACCCCCTTTGGAGAAGGCAATTCCGAGCCACTCCTCCTCTGCAAAAACCTGGAAATTGTAAAAAACCCTGCCCCTGAAAGGTATGGAACAAAAGGCGAACACCTTTCTTTTCGCGTGAGAAGCGGCGAAAAAATTTTCCGAGCAATTTTCTTCGGAGAAGGCCAAATGTTCGACTCCCTGATGTCAAGCACCCACTGCGACCTTGTTTTCAAAGCAAAACGAAACACTTGGAACGACACAGAATATATCCAGCTTACTATAAAAGACATGCATTTATTTTCTAAATAAAAGGAAACAGCATTAAACGCTTATTGACTTAGCTCCTAATTTTAAAATCACGAATGATACGAATAACACAAATGAGACGAATTAAGATGATCTATTCGTGCTATTCGTCCTCGTGCTATTCGTCCATTCGCAAAATTCGTGATAAAATACTTTTTTAATGTATCCAGATTGGGAGCTAAATCCATAAGCATTCAGCATTATTTTTAGGAGAGCAATTGGGAGAAGCTTTTTTATAAAGAGTTTCTCCCAATTTTTATTATCTATGGGAATTTATAGTATATACTTTGCATTAAAAAGTAAGCCAGCCATTTTCCTTTTTTTATTTTGGCTTTTTTCTCTTTGTTGTGTTGAAGTGGATTACCAGATGAATCGAAGCCAGGTAAAAAAATCCTGGCAAGACTATAGAGATCAAAATCTTAGAGATATAAGCCAGTCCATTCAGGGACATTTTTATGAAATGGAAAGGCTCTCCTTTTCTGTACTTGACGAAATGCTTTTAAAAACATCTATTTTACAGGAGATCACCTATACAAACCCTTCGGAAGGATCTCTTAAAATATTCCAAGCCTTAAATGAATTTTCATTTCCTATGGATTTAAACCGAAGAGGAATTGCGGTTTATAATCATTTAAGGCAATGTATAGCTTGGAAAAACTGCGATTTTAATCCCGCGCCTCATCTTTTGGAAGAATGTTTAAAAGGAGAACGATTTTCTACCATTGTAAAAAGTGGGCGAGGAGTTTTTGTAGTTTTATGCACTTTTGTTCCCATACCTCATCCTAAACTTAGAGAATATATAGGCGTAGCCGTCTGTTTTTTACCTTTGGATAGCAATTACCCCCTTTCCACACGATATATCAAAAGCCAAAGCTTTGCCCAAAAAATGCTGCAAGAATATCCAGTCCAGGACATAAGCATTAGCTATGAGGTTTTGTTTTCTACTTCTCCCCTTGCTGAAAATAGTATGCAAAGATCCCTGCAAAGCGTCAATGGGCAGCAGCTAGGCTCTCTTATCTTAACCTCGCTTCCTCAAGATACTACCCTTCAGTCATTAAAGAAAAAGCGCAATGGCCTTTTGCAGATAAATACATGCTTTTTTTTGTTTTTTTTATTTGCTTATATCTGCTTTCAGTCTTATAAAATAGGCATAGCCATCTGGAAACAAAATCTTTTAGCAATATTTTTACTAATTTTGCTTAGAGCAATATGGTTTGCATTTCATTTCCCTAACCAGATACTGCCTTCTTATTTTTCTTCACCTAATGTTTTTCATTCTTTGATATTCTCGGTATGGAGCGATTCCTTGGGCAATCTTTTGATAACTTGCCTTCTATTTTTTATCGTCAGCCGATTGCTCCTGATACAAACTCGTGTTTGCTCCTGGGATATGGGAAAGCACAAATCTTTTCTGTTTTCTTGCCTTGCAGCAATCCTTTTTTGCCTTTTTTTTTCTTGGGGTAACCAGTTTCTATACACTATAGTTTATTCATTAGTCAAGCATGCCAGTTTCCCTTTGTTCGATTTTACAAATTTAACTCCTAATTTCGACTCTTTCATTCTATATATCTGCATTTTATTACTGGCTTTCAGCTTTTTCTTCTTTTCTATTTCTCTCTGGAATGTCTGGCAAAAATTTCAAAAATCTTCTCTAAATAGCATATTTTATTTATCGGGCATATCTTTTATCCTCGTCTTTGCAATGGAATTATCTCCATTATGTCTCTGGAGTGTGTTTTTTTTCTCTTGCGCTATGATAGCCTATTTATATCGCTTTCCTAAACGATATGAACTCTTCTATATTTTCCTATTGTTCACTGTTTCTTTCTCTGTTTATCCCTTTCTGCAATACTCTGCAAAAACAAAGACAAGGGCATTACTGCAAGATAAAGCAGAAGAATTCCAGGAAAGCTTTATTCGCCATACCCTAAAGGAATCTTTAGATGCAATAGAAAACAGCCCAGAGCTTATACGCTCTTTGGAGCAGAAGAAAAACGATATAGCCTTTTTATTGTGGGCCAAAACGGATCTCTCAGAGCGATTAGACAACCTGGAGCTTATGGTTTATAGCAAAAATGAAGAAAATCACAAAACAGCAGGGACTTTTCAACTTTTTTCTCAATTCTCTCTCAACATGCCAAACCCTCTATGGTATCGTCCTTTGCTACAAAAGGTTAAAAATGAACAAAAACAACTTTTAGAAAACTTGCCAGGGATTAGTCCAGAAGGAAAAAATATGCTATTTTATCTGGCAAGTTTACCTATACATAACAGCAAAGACAAAATAATTGCATCTGTAGTTCTTATAACGCGCTATCCTCAAATTGCACAGTCTTTGCCAGTCCCAGAAGTATTTGCTAAAAAGCCAACTCTTGCTTCTATACCGCTTTTAATGGCAAACTTCGAAAACCAAAACATGTTTGTAAGCAATAACCCCTATGTTTCCAAAAATTTTAAGCCATCTCCCCAGGTAATCAAGGAAGTGCAAGAAAATCAAAAAAATTTATGGATAGAAGAAAGTATAGAAAATTGCGAATATGATAACTTCTACTTTTTGTGGGTTTCTAAAGCATGGCTTGAGAGCAGAAAGGAATGGACGACCAAAGAAACCATTGGAATGATTGGATATCCCCTTCCCTCCCAGATCACGAAAATTTTTCACCTTCTGCAATTTTTTGTATCAGGTTTTGCTTTTTTCCTTGCACCTTTGTTTCTTGCCAGAATCTTATATCATCTCCTAAAACAAGGCATTTCCTTAAACAAAATCCGATTGCCCTTTGAATATAAAATCCTAATCAGCTTTTTGCTTATCTCAGGGATACCTGTTTTTATCATGGGCATTTTAAATAAAGAAAAAGCCATTTCTCAAATTTGGGAAAGCTATGCTAAAAACCTTACAGAATCGCTGCAAAATGCAGAAAAAGCAATGAGAGAGGAGACTTATGTGCCTTTGACTGTTGATGAAATGGATCCCAAAATGCCAAACGATGATTTTTGTAAAAGTTGGGGAGAGCGAAACAGAAGCATGCTCAATGTTTATCTTTCCTCTCAGCCATTTTTATTGGCAACAAATCGGCGAGAGCTATTCTATACAGAATTGCTCCCTACCAGGATTTCAGGAGCAGCATACTACCAACTTATATTAGAAAAAAAGGAAATTTACATAACTCTCGAATCCATAGCAGACTACAATTTTGTTGTAGGGTATAAATCCCTTGTTTCTGCACTGGACAAGAAAGAGATTGTTGGAGTGATAAGCATTCCTATGATCTACAGACAATCCGAGGTAAAAAGAGAAATTTCCGAAATGATGGCAACCGTTCTGACGATTTATATTCTCATCTTTTTTATAGTCATGGTAATAGGAATCATTCTTGCCCACCAGATCACAAGACCTCTTGCTCATCTCATGAAAGCAATCCATAGTGTTTCTAGCGGAAATCTCGATATTATGATCCCCATCACTTCGAAAGACGAATTCGGTGAGCTGGTAGACTCTTTTAACCGCATGACAAAAGACCTGAAAACAAGCCGAGAGCGTTTAATTCAGGCAGAAAAAGATGCTGCCTGGCGAGAAATGGCAAGACAGATAGCCCACGAAATCAAAAATCCTCTAACACCCATGAAGCTTTCTGCCCAACATATCCAGAGAGCATATAAAGACCAGGCAAAAAACTTCGATAAAATTTTGGATAAAGGAATTTCCAACATCATTGATGCCATTGACTCTCTTTCCAAAACCGCATCTAGCTTCTCCGAGTTCGCCAGGTTCACCAAGCCAACGCTTGCTATGTATGCCTTAGAACCTCTATTTTCAGACTGTATAGAACTATTTGCCCACTATGCAGAACAAAATATCCATATCACAGCCCAAATACAGCCCAATCTTCCCAAAGCCATTACAGACCCACACCAGTTAAAACGAGTTTTATTTAACCTTCTAACCAATGCAGTGCAAGCCATCAAAAATCCCCCAGGACAAATCGTCCTTGCTTGCCAGAAAGCCACAGAGGACAGCAAAAAAATTCTGATTACTATACAAGACAATGGTTCAGGCATTCCAGAAAACATCAAGCCCCACCTCTTTGAACCCAATTTTTCTACCAAAACCCATGGAAGCGGTTTGGGCCTAGCCATTTGTAAACGCGCCATAGACCACATGGGCGGCAATATTTCTATCCAAAGCCAGGAAGGCAAAGGAACGCAAGTAGTTATAGCTTTATATACAGAATTACCAAAATCATCCTAAAATAATACTTGCCACAATACGTGCGCATTAGTTCAGCAATTAGGTTGATTCTCGTGCCATGTTCTTTTTATCGTGCAACGCCCTCTCCTCATTCCTCTGCGACCTTTGCGCCTCTGCGGTTAATTATTTTTTATCAATATGTTGCAATAGGTACAAAAACTTTTGAACAAATACCTATAAAGTCTATTATGGCTTTTTGGCTATTATAAAAGGCAATATCCATACGCCAATGTTTGTGGTTTCTGTCGCCTGCTGTGTTGGATACCCCGCGAATTTCCATAAACGGTTTTCCATAGCTTGTCGCTACCTGCGCCACAGCAGAGCCTTCCATATTTTCTCCCAAAGCCCCAAACCTTTTCTCTAAAACTTTGGCTACTTTTCTGCTACCGCTGACAGTGGAAACCGTGAGCATGCTTCCATAATATACTTTATAGGGGAGGGGCACAAAAAGCTCTTGTGTTTTACAAAGAAAACGATGCCAGTATTTTTTATCGTGTATTTTTAAAAAGCTAAAAGAAAATTTTTCAGGGCTTTGCCATCCATGGGAGTCTTTGATTCCATAATCTCCGTGAATCTCTTCCTGTGCTACAATCACATCGCCTTGCTTGATATTTTCCTTATAAGATCCGCAGCAGCCTACCATCCAGACTTCGGAAAAATTCTTTTGGCTCATTAGAACAGCAGAATTGGCAGCAGCATTGACGACTCCAATCCCAACATTTGCCAAAGTATAGCATGTACTTTTATGCTGGAACTGCCATATTTCCTGACAACATTCAGGCAGCTTTCTGTACTTTTTGCAAGTGCTGTTAAAACGCTGGCAAATATGCTCTATCTCGGCTTTTACAGCAGAAAGAATCAGGATATTTTTCATATTTTTCTATCCTATCTCAAAACTAAAAAGGTATGAATCACGAATGAGACGAATATATAAATTACGCGAATGAAACTTTTATAAAAACTATTCGTGCCATTCATCATTCGTCTTATTCGTGATAAAAATCTTTGCTTTTTCGGAAAACATTAAACTTCTTAGTTTCTATTTGGGAGCATTTTTCATAATCCCTTCCAAAATTTCCAATGCCTGGGCGATCTGGTTTTCTGTAACGATCAGAGGAGGCATAAACGTAAGGACATTGCGGGATGGCCCTGTTTTTCCCAGAAGCAGCCCTTGATTTTTAGCCTCTTCCAATATGCTATCGGTCAAACCAGGATAAGGAGATAGTGCTGAGGGGCCTAATTCCATTCCAAACATCAGCCCCTTTCCACGAACATCTCCTATCAATTCAGGGAATCTTTCCTTGAGCTTTTGCAGTCCTTTTGCCAGGATTTGGCCTTTTAGAAAAGAAGATTGTATCAGATTGTCTCGAACCAGAATTTCCAAAAACTTTCTTCCTGCTTCCATGCTGACAGGATTTCCGCCAAAAGTAGAAGCCCCAGGCCGTTTATAGGCTTGAGCGATTTCTTCCTTTGCCGAGAAAAATCCAACAGGCGTTCCGCCGCCCAGGGATTTTCCTCCACAAACAATATCAGGTTCTACTTCATAGTGTTCCATGGCAAATTTTTTGCCTGTTCTCCCAAAACCAGTCTGCGTTTCATCTACAATGAAAAGACCACCTGCTTTTTTTACAATATCGTATACCAATTGGAAATAGCGATCTGGGGGAACTGTGATGCCGCCATTTCCCTGGATAGGTTCTGCAATAAAAGCAGCGATTTTTCCAGAAGTGCATGTAGAAATGATTCTCTCTATTTCCAAGGCACATTGCATATTGTCGTTTTCTGGTTGATGGCAATGATAACAGCATGGTACTGGTGCGTGGCTAATTCCGCCAACAGGAAAAGGGTCTGTACGCCAAAAGCTCAACCCCGTAAGGCTCATGCCTAACTTTGTTCTGCCGTGAAGGCTATTTTGCAAGACAATAAATTCGCTTCTCCCAGTATACAAAGATGCCAGCAAGCAAGCACCTTCCACTGCTTCCGTAGCACTAGCGCAAAAAAAGGTTCTAGGTATATTCCACGGAGAAAACATAGCCAATGCTTCTGCAAGGTTTACAATGGACTCCTGCAAATAGATTGTGGTTGTATGCTGTAGTGTTTTTACCTGATCGCAAATCGCCTCTACCATTTCTGGATGGCAATGCCCCAAAGCATGGACAGAAACTCCTGCATAAAAATCCAGATACTTTTTACCTTTATGATCATACATATACATACCACTCCCCCTCACAAATTGGGGAGGATCTTTATAAAAATGGTAAACACAAGGCATAAGATACTTTTGCTTTTTTGCCAGAATTTCTTCTGGGCCAATCCATAAATCTTTCATAATTTGTTGTCTTTCTTTATCTGCATACTCTGCGTCTCTGCGCTGAAATCATAATGGGGAAGTTATTTAATTCTCATCGCTAAGCATAGGAAACTTTGCGAGAAGTGCGGAATTTAGCACCAAAGAAGTAGAGGAGAATTTTGTCTACCCTTTTGGCCCAGGATGCTTCGTTGTGTTCGCCTTCTTCGTCTTCCATATATTCCAAATCATCGTGGAGGCGGAAGCCTTTTGCTATGAGTGCATCTCTTAAGGCTCTTGTATCTCTTACTGCCATATTGATACCATTGATTTCATAGCCTTCCATCATTCCTATATCTAACCAGATTTTGATAGGTGGTTTGCTTCGCGATTTTTTGACCATCTTTAAAATGTCTCGGTTGTCCCACCAAACAGACGGAGAAACAACGCCTGCCATGGAAAAGACTTTGGAGTATTTCCATGCTATATACAAAGAAACAAGACCACCCAGAGAAGATCCCATAATTCCTGTATATTGTCGGTCTTTGAGTGTGCGGTATTTTGTATCGATAAAGGGCTTCAGGTCGTTGATGATAAAGTCTGCGTACAGATCCGCTTTACCACCTCCCTGGTTGGGGACATAAACGTGGGTATATTCTCTGTCTCGCTGGCTATTGTTTTCTATGGCTACAATGATAATTTCGCGGATTTTTTTTTCTTTAATCAGCTTTTCTGCTGTTTCATCTAGTTCCCATTCTACTCCCAAAAAGGCTGTTGCCTTGTCGAATACATTGTTTCCATCATGAGTGTATAAAACAGGATAGTGCTGGTTTGTGTTTTTTTCATATCCAGGAGGTAAATAAACCCATATTGTGCGTTTATTGTTTAGCTTTGTGGCTTTAAAATTTTTGTGGGTCTGGATATTCCCGCAGATGGTATGCTTTTTCGCTGGATTAGGTTGTCCCATATCACCCCAGTTGTCTATTTTCAAATTTATAACCCTCCCTTGCTTGACTAGCAAGGAACGATTGGGGCGATCATGAAATTCTTCATTTTTTTCCACAGTATTCCAATCCCCTCGCGTGAATTTATATTGTAAATATGTATCTTTAGGCAAGATTATGCTCGTTTGATAACGGCCAGGTGCTACATTTTTCAAGGGGCAACCTTTGGGATCCCAATTTTTGAGCTTAGGATGGTTGCCTGTCATATAGATTGTAGAATTTGTATTTTCTGGAACTTCTACGAGGAAAGTCACTCGTACATTCGGACTTTTTAAGCTAACGACTGTATTCATATATTATGATATCCCCTTTTCAAAGAAGAATTCCTATAAAAAAACCAAACACAAAGGTTAAGAAAGGGATAAGCCAATAGAAAAATTTTTTTTTGGATACTACAATTTCTTGCATTTCTTTAAAACAATAAGGGCAGGATAGTTCATATCCAATATAGTTGCAATTAGAGCATTTTCTTTTTTGGTTCTCGATTTCGACTTCTTGATCTATATCAGGAAAACGTTGAATTTGCAATAGCGTATTGCAAGAGGAACAGACGATTTGGTCTTCGGTAAAGGAAGGTGATACCTGTAAAACAGCTCCACAAGGACACAAAAATTCTTGCATTTCCATGGTTATTTTTTGCTCCATTTTATATGGTTTATTTCAATTTTTGCAGATTTTAAAGATAATGTTATTAGCGCATTTCCTTTTAAGATTTTGGTTTTTTCAGGCAGAGGGATCTCCATACCAAAGAAAAAAATTTCCTTGCTGTTGCCTTCAATAGTAAAATTTTGCACAAATGTTTTTGGGTAAAAAGAAATACGGTATTGCTTCTCTTCCAGGCGTATCAGAATCTCTAGCTTGCTTCCAGGTCTTGGCATGCTATGGATTTGCTGAAGCAAAAATTCCATAGAAAGGCGAAAGGGCTTGTTGGGCAATTCCCATGTAATTTGGGATTCTCTGAATCCTTTAGCCGTCCCTTGTAATTTTTTGCCATAGATTTTCCATGTCCCTGAAATTTCTTTTGCTATTGGACCTCTCTGGTCAAAAAAAACAAGGTTTTTTTCCTGATAGTTTTTGGCTGGAGCATGGATATGAAAAAGATAAAAAATTATACAAAAAAACAAAATAATAAAAATAACCAAAATATAGGAATAGAAAAATGCTCTTTTCTTCTTTTCCATGGCGACTGGATGTATAGGCAATGAGCTTTTTAGCTTATGCTCTAAAACTTCCATAGAAGGAAGGCTGCTTTGCTTTTCTTGCAAATGACTGTTTTCGGGCAGCATAAGTTTATTAAAAGACAAAGAAGGAGAATCCTCTTTTTCTTGCTTTAAGCAAA
Source organism: Candidatus Brocadiia bacterium (assembly GCA_013359215.1). GTDB lineage: Bacteria > Planctomycetota > Uabimicrobiia > Uabimicrobiales > JABWCH01 > JABWCH01. The sequence goes on from JABWCH010000011.1 coordinate 43,194, forward strand.
CAAGAGGATTCTCTGCCATAAAAGGTATAATGTCTTCCAATAAAAAATCGATAGATTGATAGCGTTCATCTAAAGAACGAGCCATCATTTTTTTTATGATGATCTCTAATCCTTGGGGGAGGGATGGAATAATGCTTAAAGGCGAAATGGGTGGTGAATAAAGACGCGAAGCTGCTATAGCAAGAGGGGTATTTTCCTGAAAGGGCAATTTCCCTGTAATCATAAAATAGAAAATCACCCCTAGAGAATATATGTCACTCCTTGCATCCATTGTTTTTCCCTCGCATTGCTCAGGAGAGAGATAATGAGGAGAGCCTAAGAGTTTCTCTGGCGTGAAATCAGGCATATTGTGCTCTAATAGCTTTACCAGGCCAAAGTCCACAATCTTTAGAATACCCTTTTTGTGGATTAGTATATTGTCTGGTTTTATATCTCTATGGATTACGCCGTGAAGGTGTGCTACTTTTAAACCTAAGGCTATTTGATGGAGAAAGTTTAGGGCAAGAGGCAAGGGGAGAGGGGATTCTCTTTCGATTTTTTTTTGTAAGCTCTCTCCTTCCACAAACTCCATCTGGATAAAATAATGCCCATTTTCCTCTCCTACTTGCATGATTCTTACGATATAAGGGCTGTCTAAACGAGCGGTTGTCCTGGCTTCCAGAAAGAATTGTTCTACCAATTGGGGGTTTTTATTAAAACGAGAATCCAGAAACTTGATGACAACAGGGATATCCAGGTTGATGTTCCATGCTTTGTAAACGCTTCCCATTCCCCCTTGTCCAAGCAATTGTTCGATCCGACAGCCAGCAATGGTTTGGTTGATCAAATTTTCCATTTTCGTAAGAGCTATTCTAAAAAGACACGTTCTATCAATCTTTCTAAAACTTCATCAGAAAATACAGGCAATTTCTCAAAGCCTTCTGAAGAATTTTCATTCAGAACCCAAACTAAATTTTCAGGATAGGAAGCCATAGAATCAGGATTAACAATTAAATGTAAATAAGTATATTGCGCCAGAGAACGCGAGTTATGGCGCAAGCGGATCGTTCCTTTTGAGCTATCCAGGTTCACTCCCTCTGGGACAAAGTCTAAATATTTTTCAAGGCATTTTAGCTTAAGTGCCTTAATTTGGGATGTTGCGCTTGCTGTTTCCCCTACCATATACCGATAGATTGTAATTTGCTGTATTGCTTTGACTTTTTTTTCGATCCATTCAAATAAACGGACTGCGGATTCCTGGTATACGTGAAAATTTTTTTTATTTTCTTTCAGGGCAAGCTCTTTGTTTTTGAGTCTTTCTTCTAGTTTTTTTGCCCAATCCATCTTGATGCTCCCCAATCAATAGTTCTTGTTTGCCACGGAAAAGTTATTTGATTCTCATCTTTAGCGTGTTTTTTGTAAAGGATAAAAGCGTAAAATGCTCTCCAACACGCTTCCAGAAATTGTCCTTGCTTTATCGGAAATTTGCCAGCAATATTCCTGGACTCCTCTAGGATCAATGTCTCCTATTTTTAGGTCTTTGCTGCAAAAATACCCTGGTTGTATAAGCCCACGCAAAACTCCCGATATACCAGCATAAGCAGGAGCAATTCCTGTGTACCCTATTATACTACTCTTTTCTACAATATCACCAATTTTTTTTTGTGTATTGAAAAAACCATCGCTTTCTGCCCGAATCACTCTTTCCGAGGTATAGCCATTTATATCTCCTGGAATTTTTGTATCAGCAAAGGCATATCCTTTTTGGATGATTCTCCCTAGATTATGCCCACGCATGGTTTCTATGCAAAAATGCACATCTTTTCCAGCGTCAAATCCTGGCCCGACTCCTATGACAAGAGGCGCGTCCTGTATCTGGGTAAAGAGATTTTTTTTTGCAAGAATCGCATCAATGAGAATTTGTGGTTTCAAAGATTCCCGAATCCGAGCCAGAGGGTCTACAAGAACGGCGATTTCCGACTTTTGCAAAACATCATAAACTGATTCGCTGTCAGTTAGTCTTGCAGTAACTCCTTCTACTGTCATTTCTTTCGTAAATACGGCTTGAGCAAAAGAAACACCTCTTCGTATCACACTGGGAAATTCTATCTCTGTCATCACAACAGCAAAACCAGAATTGAACAATCGGTGGGCTATCCCTGATGCCATTTCGCCCGCGCCTTTAATCAGAGCAATGAATTTTTCCATTTCAGCCATTCTTCCTTTGTATCTATGTCTAAAATTACTTCAGGTGTAGGAGATGATAACGCCAAGATTTTTTCTTTATTTCTTTGCAAAATTTCCCTCGCGCCTTTGTCTCCCTCAAGCTTTTCTATTTGCGGGAAATAAAAGCGGGGAATTAAAACAGGATGCCCTTGGTTTCCCTGATATACTGGTAAAATAATTTGATTGGATTCCTGGAAAGCATATAAAATTTTTTCCATGGTTTCCGATGTTATAAAAGGCATATCCGAAAGCACAATCAATATAGCCTCTGTATCTGGGCTAATAGCAGAAAGACCTGCTTTGATGGAAGTTGCCATTCCCTGGCGGAAATCGTGGTTTATGATGATGTCTATTCCACGAGATTCTTCCATTAGGGAAAGGCTAAATAGCGCGTCCTGATATCGATCCCCTAAAATTAGAATACGAGAATCGAAAGGGACTTTTTGAATAGCACGCAGACACCAGGAAATGAGAGGCGATCCAGAAAACTCTATAAACAGCTTAGGCATTTTCATCCTACGGGAGCACCCTGCTGCCAAAACTAAAGCTGCGACTTTTTTAGTCATCAACATCAGGCTACTTCATTTTGGGATGCAATAAGCTCAAGCGTGTCGCTATAAAGCTAATGAGCATATTGGCTTCTTCATAGTTATGCCCAGCATGATACCATTCTGCCTCAGACGGGGCAAGGGAATTATCCATGTCGCGGTTTTGTTCTCTTGGAACGCAAAGCTTGATTACATATTGTGGGCCTGCTGGTGTTTCATTATCCAGATCCAGAGGTTTAGAAAGATCGCTGGCATCTACGCTGCTATCGTATTCCTCGATTTTCATAATGACTTTATCTCTAAAGCCTTCAAGATAATGGATAGACATTTGCTTGCGCCATTCTGTTTCTATTTCTCGCTTCTCTTTGGATGCCTTCACTATATCGTAGCGTTTGCTTAAAACCTGATATCCTGTGTTCCATATAGTATCAAAAGAGTAAGATAATGCTGGAGAAGAAACCCATTCGCAGGTATTGCAAGCCATTAGAAGACAAGCGATGAAAAAACACAAAAGTCTAGAAACCATGATGAATACCTTAAAAAACGTTAGAAACTAAGAAGTTCAATGTTTGCTGAAAAAGCAAAGATTTTTATCGCGAATAAGACGAATGGTCGAATGGCACGAATAGTTTTTATAAAAGTTTCATTCGCGTAATTTGTATATTCGTCTCATTCGTGATTCATACTTTTTGGTTTCGGCTTGTCCGAGATAGGATTAGAGAGATAAGCCTTTTTCGCAAAATTCTTTACAGCCTTCTTTATCGCCTTGTAAAGCATAAAGAACAGCCATTTTGGTTGTGCAATCTTTAATCCATGCTGTATTTTGTAAAATTTTAGCGATTTCTAAAGCCTGCTTTTGGTAGTGAATAGATTCCTGGATTTGCTTTTGGTCGAGATAAACAAGAGCAAGATGGTTTGTGTAAACGAATTCTGCTTCTTTATCATTGTATTTTTGGGCTATTTCCAAAGATTTTTTGTGAAATTCTATGGAAAGGGAAAATTTTTGTGTGTCTCTGTAGACTGTACCCAGGTTGGCATAGACTTTTTCTTTTTCCCTATCTGCTAAGGGAAAGTCCAAAGCATTTTTTAGATATTCTATGCCTTTTTCTTTACTCCCTGACTGTATATAAGCTATCCCTAGATTAGAATAAAGGATTCCTTGGGTATGCTGGTTGGGTTTATGATTTAAAAATGCAAGAAGCGCATGAAAATAAGGGATTGAGTATTTGGGCTTATTTTTTTTTAGAAACACTAACCCTTCATCGTAGTTTTTTTGGAAATTTTCCTCTGTGACTGTAATAGGATTCACGAACGCTTCTAAATCGAACAGTTTGTTGATACACTTTTCTAAAAATTCAAAAGCTTTGGCCTGTTCTTCATTGTTATTTTTACGAGAAAAATCTGCCATTTTTTTTAACTGGTTGATGAATTTCTGGTCTATCAAAGGAGCATTGGATAATGCCCAATTTCTGAAAGCTTTAGGGCCTTGGGCAATGTGCTTGAAGCTTTCTTGTACCAGCCAGCGGTCAACAGGCATTCTTTCTTGTGTGTTTTCCATGATTTTTCCTTATTTTTTAGGGTGGGCTATTCTTGCCCAGAAGGTGTCGAAGTCGAAATTGCCGCAGTGTTCCCATGTATGGCATTCCAGACATATTTTTTTAGGATTAGGATGAGAAGTGGAAGGGCGCAACTGGTCAGGGTTGTTGTGGAACGTATGTAAAGAACTAGGGCCATGGCATACTTCGCATCCAATAAAGGCAAAATCTGGTGTCTTTTCTTCGCCTTCATAGCCATTTTTTATTCCAAAACCAGTAACATGGCATTTTAAGCAGTGAGGGTCGTGGTGGTTGTTTTTTTTCTTAAGGCTATCGAGACTACGAGAGTGTGCTGTTTGTTTCCAGCTACGGTAGATTTCTGCATGGCACATAGAGCAGCGGGACGCGCCGACATATTTTTCTTTGCTGTTTCCTAATTGCTCTAAATAAAACCGTTCTTTGCCTAATTCTTCTCTGTAGCGGTTTAAAAGATATACTGTACCAGAATGATCCTGGATGCTTTCATCCAGGGGGACATTGCCTCCATTCACCCAAGCCAGATCGCCTGAAGGCTCAAAAGCAAAACGAATTTGCTGGATATAGCGGCTTTTGGCAGTAAGGGAGGAAACAACGACCGATTCTTTGTTTTCAGGGAGGTGTGTTCCTGTTTCTCCTGTGTTCAGGATCATTCCAATCTGTGGGAAATTTTTGCATAGAAAAGCGATTTGCTCGATAGAGAGGGCAGAGAGGACAAAAATCAGATGAGAATTTTCAAGCATTTCTGGTAAATACTTTGCAAACGCAGTGCCAGGATCTGCAAGCACAATTCCTTCGCCTGTCTTGGCTTTGGGATTTACAAGGCCGATGATTGCTATTTTAACGCCATCGACTTCTTTGATAACATAGGGCCTGACTAAAAGCTCGCTGGTGTCTTTTTCCAAAACATTCGCAGAGATTAAGGGAATGGGCATTTTTTCTGTAACTTGAGCAATCTGAGAAGAGGACAAGGCTACTTCATTTTGTCCAAGATTCAAGGCATCATACCCTATTTTTTCATAAATCTGTAAAATGTAGTACCATTTGAAAAATTCGTAGCGAGTAGGTGTCACAGACATACTGTTGCCTGCATCCACAACAAGATAAGGACTTTGCCTTGATTTTAAAAGATACTGCGCTTGCCTGGGAAGCCCGCCTATCTGGCCACTTTTGCATCCACATGGTTCAAGGCTGCCTTCCACATCAGCCGTTAGATAAAGATGAACTGCTTTTGGCGGATTCGGAGGAAAAGATAGTTTTTCTCGAACAATATGGCTTTTGCAACTCAGCAAAAGACAAAATAAGCCGATTCCTAAAGAAAAAAACAGAAAAAAACAGAAAAATTTTGGAAAAATTTTCTTTTTTGTTGACATAATTAATATGTGGCCTTTTACCATAAAATAGCATTTTTTTGCTTTTTCTCTTCTATAGATTTACACTGAATACAGAGAGTTGTATAAGGGATATAGTCCAATCTTTTTTTACTAATGGGCTGGCTGCAATGTTCGCAATCTCCATAAGTTCCCTTTTCTATACTTTGCAACGCAGCTTGTATTTTTCTGACAACACCAGCTTCACTTTCGATCAAGCCTAAAGCAAGGTCTTGTGCCACAGTGTCTGAGCTAATATCAGCGATGTGTGTTGGGATATTTGTAAGATCTCCAGAGGAATCCATCCTCGAGTTTGTCATTACGGATTCTTCCAGATTTTTTAAATTTTGCAAGAGAATATGAAGTTGCTCTGAAAGCTTCTCTTTATATTTTTCTAATTCTTTTTTGTTCACACCATTATCCTTTTTTATAAAAAAACTTTATTTTCTAAAAAATTTTGCACATTATACATAGAAGTATATGGATTTTTCAACCTTTTTCTTAGCTACAAAGAAAAAAATACAAATTTTTGTTGATTGACACCATGGAAAAGATAATTTAAAATAGTTGGACAATGTTATCGCTGAAGTTTCCAAAATTGTTTCTACCAGCCCATAAGGCTGTCAACTTAAGAAAGAGTAGTCTACGTAAGTACGTCCGTAGATGTCTACAGCCACATTTGTAAACTGTTGCAAGACAAATCGTTCAATGGAATTCTATTCCTTAAGTTGGCGGTATTATGGTCATACGAGGGGTGTATCTTATGAAAATTTATTTGCTTATTTTTTTGTCTATTCTTTCTTTGATGATGGGGTGTGAAGTTTTAACAGCACCTTTCAGGCTTGCGATGGAGCTTCTTCCTCTTGCTATCAAATACGCTCCCTATGCCCTAATGTTTTTAGAACTTCCCCAGGAGAATATTCCTTTAGAAAATAAAGAATTTCAAAACTTTTCATCCCAGGTTAGCATCGTTGCCCAATCCTTAGAAAAGCATTCTTTGTTTGCTTCTCTTTCTAGTGAATGGAGCGAAAAAAAGAAAAATCTGCATTTTGTTGCTGCTCTTCATCTGGATACAGAAGAAAAAGTCCAAAAAATTCAAAATTGGTTAATAGAAAACGGAGCAAAATATCAGGTAAGATATTGCATCGTAGGTTTCGATAAGGAAAGTGCTATAGAATATCGAAATATTCACCATTTGTTGCAAGAACAGAAAATAGCTTTCTTTGCTGATGGCCCTCTTTCTGGACTAAAAACCCAAGAAGAAGCACTTGCTAAAACAATGGAAAGTATTTTAAAATAATTTTTGCAATTTTTAAAAAAATAGATTGCTTTTTTTCTTTTGCTAAAGTATAATTTTATACTTTCGTGAGAAATTTTTTCAATAAAATTAAAATATTTAAACGATTTTAACCAATTATTATTTGGAGATTTTTATGCTTTTCATAATCAATGAAAAAGAAGTTTATGAAGAATTGGTGCAAAATTCTCCATCCTTGGGTACTACAAAGATTTCGTTGTCGAACGTCATTCAAAGATTAGCCCAAGAAAAAAGGCATAAAACAACTACAGTCGCTTATCTAAAAACGTACCTTCATCAAGTACCTCATATCAAAGAAACCTCTGTAAATCCATAAGACAGGCCATTACACCAACTTTTCTTTAAAACTTCAAAAAAAAATGAAAAAAGTATATGTAGATCAAAATCAATGTATTGGGTGTGAATTGTGTACAAAAATTTGCAAAGGGTTTCAGATGAACGCCCAAGACAAATCAGAGTTCGTTCTTGAACAGATTGAAGGGCTAGAAGACCAGATACAAGATGCGATAGACAATTGCCCTGCGCAGTGCATACATTGGCAAAAGGCATAAGCATGAAAAATGCGGTATATTGCACAAAAAATCTTGATCCCTGGCATAATCTAGCTATGGAAGAATATTTGTTGCAAAAGGTTGGGAAAAAACAGATATTTTTTTTCCTTTGGCAAAATCAAAACACAGTAGTCATTGGCAAAAACCAAAACCCCTGGAAAGAATGCTGCTTTTCTTTGCTAGAAAAAGAAGGCGGTAAGTTAGCCAGAAGAATTTCTGGCGGTGGGGCTGTCTTCCATGACACTGGCAATCTGAATTTCTCCTTCCTGGTAGACCGAGAGATGTACGACCTTTCTCGGCAACTAGAGGTTATTCTAGGGGCTATCCGTTCCCTGGGAATAGAAGCGGAATTCCAAGGACGAAACGATCTGTTGGCACAAGGCAAAAAATTTTCAGGGAACGCTTTTTGCTTCAAGCCAGAGAGCGCGTTACACCATGGGACAATTTTGGTTTCTGCTGATATGAATAAACTCACACGCTATCTTCAAGTCTCTCCTGAAAAAATCCGATCCAAAGGAATTGATTCGGTGAGATCCAGAGTTGTCAACCTTTCAGAGCTTAAACCTGGTCTAACGATAGAGCTTATATCCGAAAGCCTGATGGCTTCTTTCCAAAAAATTTATGGAAACGATTTTTCTTTCTATGAAGATGGCATGGTAGAGGAGGAAGAGATTCAGGCATTGTATGCAAAGTATAGCTCCTGGGAATGGAGATATGGTGAAGCACCCCATTTTGATATAGAAATTTCCCATGCTTTTTCCTGGGGATTTTTAGATATGTGCTTCCAAGTGAGCAATGCAAAAATTGTCCAGGCAATCGCCTATTCTGATGCTATGGATGAAGCTTTCATACAAAAGCTAAGTGAAATATTGAAAGGATGCAAGCTTCACGCAAATAGTATAAAAGAATGCATTCAAATTTTTCCTTGGGGAGAAGAATGCAAAGAAATGGCTCAAGAAATTGCCTCATGGATAGAAAAGAAAGAATTTTAGAAAATCGCTGCATTTTTCTTGACAAACCTATCTGCTCTTTATAACCTTATCAAATTCACAAAAAAACTGACATTTTTTAGAAGCACAATATAACATGAGTTCAGACTATAATGATAATCTATGGAATGACGTTCTTAAAGAGCTACAAAACAATATTCAGCCAAGGCATTATGAATTCTGGTTTCAGAACAGCAAGATATTGGCCCTTACGGATAAAGCAGTCAAAATCCAAGTATCCAATGAAATTATCAAACAAAAGATCAAAGAAAACTACCTGGAACATATCAAGAATTCTCTTTTTAAATGCAGTGGAAACGAGCTGGAAATCGAATTTATTTGCGAAGCAAAAGCAGAGCAGCAGGCTCTCTTTGATTTTGAAATAGAATCTGAGCAAGTATCACAGGAAGTCAAAGACTCGACGACCTATCCGCCTATCAATCTAAACAGCCTTTATACATTTGCTAACTTTGTTGTAGGCCCATCCAACGAGCTTGCGCATTCTGCATCGGTTGCTGTAGCCAAAGCACCAGGAAAAGCTTATAATCCTTTATTTTTGCATGGAGCAGTCGGTTTAGGGAAAACGCATCTTTTACAAGCTATTTGCAATGGGCTGATTAGCCAGGGTTACAACCAACAGATTGTATACCTATCCTGTGAAGAGTTTGTCAATGAATTCATCTCTGCTATCGAAGATGGGAATCTAGGCGGTTTTAGATACAAATACCGCAGTGTCAGTATGATACTTATTGATGATATTCATTTTTTAGCAGGCAAAGATAGAACCCAGGAAGAGTTTTTTCATACATTCAATACTCTTTATAATTGTCATAAGCAAATTATACTTTCTTCAGACAGTCCGCCTTCTGAAATTCCTGAATTGAAAGAAAGGCTTGTTTCCCGATTCAAATGGGGGCTTGTAGCCACTCTGGATGTCCCTGGATTTGAAACCAGAGTTGCCATTGTAAAGAAAAAAGCTAAATTAAAAAACAAAGAATTGCCTGATGGTATATGCCAGTATATATCGGAAAATATTGTTTCTAATATCAGGGAGTTGGAAGGTGCGGTAAACCACTTGCTTGCTATGGCAGAACTTCATAAAAAAGAAATTACTTTAGATTTTTGCAAGCGGGCCTTAAAAGACATCATCCGCTTCAATGAGCCAGAAATCGAATTGTCTGATGTCCTGGAAGCAACGATTAAATTTTTCAATATAAAAATAACCGACTTGCAATCCAAGAACCGACAGCAAACTGTGGTGCTTCCAAGACAGGTAGGTATGTATCTTGCCAAAAAATTGACAAAATATTCTCTACAGGAAATAGGGGCTTTTTTTGGCGGCAGAGACCATACAACTGTGTTACACGCTTTAGATAAAATTAAAGAACTAAGCCAGACCAGCCCCAGAGTAACAGAGAGCCTGGTAGAAATTGAAAAGCAAATCTTAGAGAAAAAATACTAATTACCTAGGGGATTTATTACGGGATTTAGGTACTTAGTGCAAGATATTGATAGATAATATCTAATGATAATATCCACCACGAAAGACACGAAGTACACGAAGAAAACAAGGTAAAATAAATCGTATTTTAAAATTCTATTTTCTTGTCTTCGTGGTGAAAAATTTTTTTAGCATTTTTTTTCACTATAAAAATGTTAGTGTTATGGGCTGTTATATGTCTTTCAGGCAAAAGATTACAGTTTTTTTTATTGGCCAGGCCGCAAAACATCGACCTGGCGAACACGCCTAATACAAGCTATTTTTCTTCTTGTTGCATTCTAGGACGATAGCAGCGAGAATGTTTTTTTGGCATATCCTGTTTTTTCATATCTTTTTGCACTTTAGGATCGCATTCCTGACAATCTCCATTCATTTCTGGTTTATGGAATTTGGGAGCTTGTTTTTCTTTCCATTCAAAGCGTTTCTGCATTTCTTGTTTGTGGAATCTAGGGGCTTGCTTTTTAGCCATCCAGGGTTTTCTAGCCTGGAAGCGTTTCTGCATTTC
>JABWCH010000253.1 GCA_013359215.1 Candidatus Brocadiia bacterium
ATTGGAAAATAAAAATATAAAAGTTTTTAAAGGGGGTTTGGGGGAAAATTTTTACAAAAATTTTCCCCCAAATAAAAATCTCTTTGCGTAACTCCTATTTTAAGATTTATATATTATTTTTTTTACTCTTTACATTCTGATAAAAGGTTCTGATATATGTAGCCTAAGCTTTCTGATTTTAAAAGCTTAAAGTGTGGAGAAGACACGGGAGAAACCGTAAAAATATACTTTGCCTTAAGCATTGGTTTATCTATTGCGATAAAAGAAAATCCTATTCCAGCAGGCGCACCAGCCAGCCATGGGTGAATAGGCCCAGGATAGGCAATGGTATTGCACCAACGGCTATGAGCATTTTTTTGATACACAACAACATCTTTTAGCATTTCAGAAAAAGCTTCTTTTGCTGCTATATGGCTTTTATCAAAACGCCTTCCATGCAAATCTTTATAAATATTGCTAAAATCGGAAAAAAAGAAAAGATGGGTTAAGAGAACCAAAAAGGGAATAGCCAGCAAGGTTTTTTTGGGATTTCCCAACAAAATAATAAGCAATACACTAACCAACAAATGGGGTGCTATGATTCTATAGTCCCTCCAGACCAATATATTCCAGAACACAAGATTTAAAAACAAAATGGTAAATAGCTGATAGAGGTGAAAGTACTCTTCCTTGAACCAGGTAAGAAGCAGCCTGGAGTTTTTCCCTAAATCCAAAAGAAGCGATATAGCCAAGATCGCTAGGATCAATAACACCTGATACCTCAACAGGGTTTCAAGCGGTGTGTCTTCTATAAAGGAAAACAAACGGTTCAAGTTGATTTTAGCATTTTCTGCCAGGAACAATAGTTTCCCATCCCAGGTGGGAATCTTTTCTATGATATTCATGATAATATCAGGATGGGGAGCAGAAAAACCGCTAAAAAGATAGACGAGAAAAAGCGATAGAAAAATAGACATCAAAAAAGCAAAGGAGATTTTTTTCAGGCTTTTTTTTCTAAGAACCATGATACAAAAAGGCGGAATCAATATTACCCATGTAATTCTTATAAAAGATGCTATACAAAGAAAAAGCAAAGAGAGGGATTGAAATCGTGGGGTGATATTTTCTTTTTCTTTGAAAATTTTATAAAATATAAAAGTCAAAAAAAACGAAATAGATATGTTCATGGATTCCTGGTTCGTCCAAGGGAGAAATAGCATTAAAGGCCAAAATGTAGATAGCGTTAAACCAACCATGATGGTTTGTTTGATATTGGGCTTGATAAGGTAAAGAAAAAGAGCCAGAGAAAGGCTTAGCAAAGCTAAATTAAAAAGAATAGGAGAATAAGGATGCCAACCAAAAACTAAGGCTAAAATTCCATAAAGAACAGGATAGCATGGCCCATGCATGTCCCAGTTAGACCAGACAAAAGGGGCCAATTCATCTCCAAAAGAGTAATAACCTCCTGAAAATCCTACTTTAGTAAATGTTAGCACCTCGTGCCAATATAGCATTTCATCATTTTCTAATATCTGGCATTCCAACAAAGTCTTATCAAAATAAGCATAAAAAAAAATGCAAGTAAGAAGAAGGGGAAGAATGATAACAAATATGTATAAAATACGTTGCATAGTCATTCCTTTAAAATGGAAATATGCTAAATACCCAACTTGAAAAATCTGCAAAACTATAGTTATTCTAAAAATCAAACTATTGAATATTGAACTATTGGACAAAACAATACACTCCTATAGTTCCAAAAGAGGCTTTTTGTTCAATGTATTTTTTCTCTTTCCACATCTCTACTAAAGAAGAAATTTTTCCTGAATTATTTCGGTCTGCAATGACCCAACGCACATTTTCTTTTTTATATAGATCATAATCCGAAACAAAGTTTTTCATAAAAAAATGTCTTCTTTCTAAAAGCTTTTGAGAAAAACCATAGGCTTGTGTGATTGAGTCAATCCAGAGCTGGGGGAAGCCACCCAAATAGATATAGGCCAGGCTATTTTTATACTCAGAAAGAACAATTTCCCCTGCTGAGATATTTTTTCTTAGCCAGGAAATAGCGGCTACTTCCTCTTGGGTCACGCTTTTCGCTATGCTGGAATTCCGAAATGATTCAGCGTAGACATTGTTGGGTAAAGATAAAAAAAAGACTGTATGAAAAGAAATCCCCCAGGCTATGGCAAAAAATCCCAGGCATAAAGAAAGCAGCTTTCCCAAAGGTATTTTACAAATTCTTATTAAAAGGGCAGCCATGGGAAAGGAAAGTGCCAACTGCGCCAGAGTAGCGAATTTTACAATATCCCACGAGGATGCGTAGCGCAAGTTATTAGAGATAAATATCCCACCCAAGGCAAGGATGAGAAAAATCTCTTTCATTGATGGAAGAAAGAACAGCCCTATAATCCCTAATGGCAGAACAAAGCCGAAACTCGCTAAATTCCATAGAATATTGCTTTCAAAATCGCCAGCAATGCCACCCAGGGCAAAACCAATTTTGAAATTTTCCATTTCCTGAGCATGAAATATACTATTGCTAAAACCGCTCAAAAAATAAGCGAATCCTATGACAATAACAAGTGTCAAAAAGATAAAAAATTTGTGACTATAGTCCTTTTTATCTAAGAAAAGTTTATAAAAATAGTATATTCCCACTGTTGCTGTTAAACTTAAAAATAGCGTCATATTGCTAAAGCTTAAAGTGCTGCAAAATAGGCATAATAGAATGCAAAAAAAAGAATTTTTTATCTGCTTTTCTTCATAAATTTTCAAAAGAAGAAAAATCAAGATTGCCAGAGGACTGCCAATAGTCCAGGGATGCTGAAAAAAATAAGAACACAAAGGGGGATTGATGTCTGTATTCCCGATTTGATAAAACCCCAAAAGCATGTATGTGATGCTTGTGTTTTTGCCTGCAACCCACGGAAAGCCAGATACAAACGCGCTGAGTATCATACAAGGGATAGCAGCCTTTTCTCCAAACATTTTCTTACCAAAAGATGCTAAAAGAAGCAAAAAATATCCCCAGAGAAAAAGAGTTACAATATCAATGCTTATATCTAATGGTATCCTTGTCAAGACAGTCACCATAGCAAACAAGGTGTTGATCCCATAATGATAGTTTAGCAGTTTATCAGGAAAGCAAAAATCTCTAGGCGGATAGATGTTATTTAAAATTTGGCTTGTTGTGGAAAAATGGGAAGAATAAGACCCCATTTTATCATGAAAGTCCCAGAAAAATATAGATGGCACAAGAAAAAGAACACATAAAATCCAGGCACACATAAATGCCCTAGGCAAAGAAGAGAATATTTTAAGAGAACTCTTCTTTTGAAGAAATATAAAATATCCTACAAAAGACAAAAAGACAGTAGATGCAACCAAACCTAAGGCAAAATTTTTTAAGAGCAGAGAAAAAGCATGGGTAAAAAAAAGCCAGAGGGTTAGAGAAACTCCAGGAGAAAAAAGGGCAATATCTTCACAAGCTCCACAAGCTTTTTGCATCAAAATATTGGCTAAAAAATAAATCCCCGGCAAAAGAGGCAAAAGTAGCATTATAGATGGGCCAATCGGTAACTCGCTTGTCATTGTAGACTCTCTGATTAAGGAAGTAGTTTGAAGGTAATAAAACGTTTATCCTGGCTAATCGCCAATAAAGGCAATGAAAGTTTTTTGAGATCGGATAAAATGTTGTCTAAATCCATTTTTTTTATGCCATAAGTATCAATTAAAATTGCACTAAATCCTTTAGAATTTAATTCTTTTGTCATACTGAGAATATCTTTTTGGCTTATTTCTTTTAGCCATATATCTATCTCTCTATTCTTTACCGCACCATAGCTCCACTTCAATTGCTTTGTATGAAGGAAGGGAATAAATTGTTCATACATTTGTATTCTATGGACATCTCCTCCTTCGGGAAAGCTGGCATAAGGCAACTGGAATACCAGAGAACCTTTAGGTAGAAGCTCTTCTAAAGAAGAAAAATAGTCTTTATGATTGCAGTATGCAGCTTGTATTTTCCGATATTCAGGCACAGCTAAAGTTCCATTTTGGTCGATAGTGCCTAAAATTGTTATAAAAAAAAGAAAAACAGGGAAAAGTTTCTTGTGTTGCTGCCAAAAAGAGCATGTTTTCCATTTTTCTAGCAAAAAAGCGATTGCAAACAAGGAAAAAAAGGCAATGTATATTCCTACTCTATAGTTGGCGCGAAGAAAAGGATATAAGAAAAAAGAAAAAACTGTAAAAAAGCCGCCTATGCTTGCACACAATAGACTGAGCAAATTTAGTTTGGACACCAAAAGAACTTTTTGGTCTAAAGAATTTTCTATAGGCCGTGGAAAAATCTGCCATACAAGAAGCGATAGAAAGCCAAGAGAGCCAATCAATCCCAAAGCGACAGCTTCATTTACGTGGCAGTGAGGATAAATTCCATAAGAATCTGCTATTCCAGAAAATGCTTCTAATATATGAAAGCGTATAGGTAAAAGCAACTGGATGGTTTTTAAACCCCAAAATTCGGAGTGTGTCCAGTGGCGGTCTATGATAGCTTCTATAGGACTACATTGAAGCTTATGTATCCACACAGGAATAAGAAATAAAATTACAAAAGCCAACAAGAAAGAACAGGCGATAATCCCTGTAAAGAAAGGCTTAAGATTCTTTTTATGATGGCTTGCTATTAACCCTGAAAAAAAGAAGATAAAGGCAGCATAGAATACATAGTAAACATCACTAGAAGAAATAAAAAAGAGAAAGATCAAAGAAAGGACAATTTTAGAAAAGTCTAGCTGTTTGATTGTTTTGCCTTCTTTTGTTTTAAAATATTTATCTTCTGCAATCCAAAAGGCGATTGCCATGCTCAATGGTATAGCAAAATAAAAAGATAAAGCCAGATGCATCTGCCCTGTATGAATATGATAGGGTAAAAATGCAAACAAAATGGAACAACAGGCGGAAACCATCGTGGAAATATTTTGAAGTTTAAAGAAATAGAAAGCAGCTATGGCTATAAGGGAAAAAGTCACTAAGAAAAAAAGGTTTATTGCCATTCCATAGGATGCACCTGCGAGAATAAAAAGTTTAATAAGAATATAAGAATGTTGCTGGAAATAGGCAAAAGGATAGTCTTGCATGGAGAGAACTCCAGGTGCGCCAAGCCTGGGAAATTCCCCAAGCCATCCCCCTTCTGATATATTTTTTGTAACGGCCAGATATAAATTAACATCAAAATTCAGATAAGGGAATTTTGTTCCTTCTGTAAGGTAATAAAAGGGAATATTTAAGTCTTGCCCATAGATTTGCAGAACAAAAGATGCTAGTACAAGAGCAAAGAAAAAAAGCAAAAGGTATGGGAAAATTTTTTTAAGCTTTTCCTTATTTGCAAAGTAGTGTAGTTTCATCTCTAAGCTATCTTTCATCAATAAAAATTTTAAAAAGGGGTTTGGAGGAAAATTTTTGTAAAATTTTCCCATTTATTTTGTCATAACCTATCGCAAAATAAAAATATAAAAGTTTTTAAAGGGGGTTTGGGGGAAAATTTTTACAAAAATTTTCCCCCAAATAAAAATCTCTTGTGCGTAACTCCACTGGCACAAGTCATAAGTCCATTATATATCTAGTGGTTTTTTTGTCAAGGAATTCGCTGGCGGCCTTACATGGTTATTGTCTATTTTTCTTGACTCTTTTTTAAAGTAGCTTATAATCAATAAACTGTTTCCAAATGTTCAAGCCATTCTTATTCCAAGAAGGGAAAAAATGCTTTATGCGTAAAATCCTATTTTTTTTCCTTTTTCTGTTTTTTTCTTTGGCTCTTTTTTCCCAAAGCAATATTGTTCCCATCACTACGGAAATCAATGGATTGCAGGTTGTTTATCACTTCCCGTTGTCTTGTAAAGGCGTAATCTATTTATACCATGGTTCTGGCGGTAGTGCTATGAACTGGTTTACTAAAACAGAAGGTGCTATTTTTATTCAAATGGCATCGCAATCAGGCTATGCAACTGTAGCTTCTGAAAGCCATGATCGTGTGGATAAGAAATGGAATCCTCTGCCACCGCATGGCGATTCTAATCTGGATTTGCTTCAGATGAAAGCAGTGAAAAAATATTTGATAGACCGAGGCTTGATTTCCTCTAATGTGAGGGAGTTTGGCGTAGGTATGTCCAATGGTGGTGGCTTTGTTTCTCTGGCAGGTCATATTTTGGGATACCGAGCCGTGGGAATTTATTGTGCTTCAGGCTATGATTTGCTATACAAACAGCCAGAATATAAAATGCCTGTTATTTTCAACTATGCAGAGAATGACACTATTGTCTCTCCTTCTAAAATTGAAAAAGCTATACAGTATTTAAAATCCAAAAAAATTCTTTTGCAAGAAAATTTAAAAAAATCTGAGCCTTTGCTTCCTCATAGATTTAGTAGAATCCAAGGCATAAGCATCAAACAGTCCAGAGAAATCTTCCAGGCTTTCCAGAACAATGGTTACCTGGATACTCATGGCTATCTCATACAAAATCCCAGAGATTCTGGATGGCAAGCAATTGTTCCTGATGCCTATAAAAATTATCAAAAGAGCATACAGGAGCAACTGCTTGTTGTCTATGCTGAACATCAATTTATGAGCGATTTTACTCAAAAGACCTTATCTTTTTTTCATTCTTTTTAGCTGTTATTTTTTTCTATTATTTGTATAATTTTTTTAAGGATATAAAGTATGCCAAAAAAAATTATTTTTCTTTTGTTTGCTATCTCTGTTTCTATATGGGCATTGCCCTTGCAGGATGTGACATGGACTCAGGGTGTCAATGTTACGATCAGTGGTAATAATCTTAGCTGTCTGAGTTCAAATACCTGGAATTCTGGAGCATTTTCCACGCAGTTTATTGCTGCCAATACAGATGGATTTGTCCAGGCAACTGTCCAGGAAACCAATACCCACCGTATGCTAGGGCTATCCTGGAGTAATGAAGATGCTTATTGGAGTACAATAGACTACGCTCTGTACCTTGTCTCGAATGCACAAATTTATGTTTATGAAAATGGCGCGGGCCGAGGATACTTTACAGGCTATGCAACAGGCGATGTTGTTGGAATAAAAAGAATTGGTAGCACTGTTTCTTACTATAAGAACGATGTGGTTTTCTACACATCCACTGTTACTCATAGTGGTATTCTGTACGCTGATGCCAGCTTATATGAATATGGTTCTACTTTGAAAAACGTCCAAATTAGCGGTGTACCAGAAATTTCTTCTCTGGCTTGTCTTGCTCTGGCTTTAGGGATGGTTTTTATAAAAAAACGTATTTTTTAATTATAAAGGGCAAAACATGAACAAAACAATAGTCCTTTCCCTTTTCTTTGTTCTGCTTTCATCCTGGATTCTGGCTGCCCCTGTTGCTTATACAAACAAAGCAAGCTTTTTAAGCAACGTATCTGTTGTTTCCCCTCAAAGCATAAACTTCGATAGCTATGATGCAGGGACGATTCTCACAAACCAGACAATTTCAGGCATCACTTTCCGATCTCCTGGCAGCATCCCTCTTCAGGTTATTAATGCCAGCTCAGGTGTCAGAAATCCTATGGTATCTTCCAGTGGAACAAAGATTTTGTCTCCTGGCGGTAGCAACCTCACCCAGGAAGAAGACGATCTGGAGCTTATCTTTGCAAATCCTCTGCGTGCCTTTGGAATGGATGTTATTTTTGATACTCCCGATGGCGCATCGTTTGTCAGTGCATCTTTCTATGATGCTTCAAACAATTTAATCCACCAGATCGGCCCTCACATTCCAGCCCCTACAGGTGGAATCACTTTTGTTGGATTGGTAGCGGATTCTGTTTTAATCAGCAGAGTTGTTATCGATGATTTTGATCCTAGCGCACCAGACGATCACATTGCCTATGATAGTCTTGTTTTTTGCCCTGTCCCAGAGCCAACAAGCTTCCTTTTGCTTTGTCTTGCCTCTCTTGGAATGGCATTGATTCTAAAAAGAAAATAAACTTTCTTCCATCATAAAATCGAAAAAAAATCACCGCAGATCTGCAGAGGGGCGCAGAGAAGAAAAGATTTAGCACTACCTTCTCTGCCTACTCTGTGGATCCTATGAAACTTCAAGCAGCAAGCGGGCTCTATCAGATGAAAATAAATATATAAAAGTTTTTAAAGGGGGTTTGGGGGAAAATTTTTACAAAAATTTTCCTCCAAATAAAAATCTCTTTTTGTAACGCCGAATTCTTAAATTATCCATGCAGATATTGGTCTAAATCGTTTTGGATATGCCCAAGAAAAAGGTTTAGCGATAGTTTTATAAAAAAATGATCGCCAGGCAGCATAAAGACTCTAAGATTGCCTTGTGTTTCTTGCTTCCACGCCAAAAGATCTTTCTGAGATGTTGTGGGATCTTCCTGCCCGCCAAAAGCTGTAATAGAACACTGTATTGGCTTAGCCTCCTCATATTGGTATGTTTCCACCATAGTATAGTCTGCTCTTAACCCTGGAAGAATAAGATCCAGGTATTCTTTATTTGTCAAAACTTCCTGGGGTATATTGTTGTATCTTTCCATGATTTCTTGCAAAAAAAGAAGATCTGGCAAAGAGTGTATAATTTTTTCTTTGTAGGGGATATGCGGTGCTCTGTGGGCTGCAACGAAAAAATGCAGGGGGAATATTTCTTCTTCTTCCAGCCTGCGTGCCAGCTCAAAAGCCAGGAGATTTCCCAGGCTATAGCCTAAAAAGGCAAAGGGTTCTTGGCAAAAAGGCAAAAGTGCTTTTTTTAAAGCGCAGACAACATCAGGAACATGGCTATAGGGTGCTTCGGAAAGTCGGTTTTCTCTTCCTGGCAATTGGATAGGGCATACTTCTATGGAATCAGGCAAAAAGGAATGCCACCGCGCAAAAACCGAAGCAGCCCCTCCTGCGTATGGAAAGCAAAACAACCGAATCTTTCTTTTTGGCTTAGGCTTACAATAAGCAATCCAGGGGGATAGTGCATCCATTGATATTTCCCTTTTAGTAAGGTAACAGCATAAAATAGGAGTTATGGAAAGAGATTTTTACTTGGGGGAAAATTTTTGTAAAAATTTTCCCCCAAACCCCCTTTAAAAACTTTTATATTTTTATTTTGCAATAGGTTATGATAAAATTTCTATGTATCTGAAAGGTATGTAGTGCCAAAAACTTTTGCCACTCGACCTATATGAGAATTTTTCTCAAGGCTATCAAAACGTTTTTGATTTCAGGATAGCGTTTTTGTGGGTCTTTGCGCATCATTCGATGGACTATTTTAGCAAGATCTTCTGGAATTGTAAAATCCACTTCCTGTATTGGTGTAGGCTCTTGGCTCATGCAATTTTCTTTTATTTCTTCGAGCGTTTTCCCAGACACAGGAGGTCTTCCTGTCAACATTCGGTAAAAAGTAGCACCAACAGAATAAATGTCTGTCTTCACATCCCATACACTGGGAGTTTTAAATTGTTCTGGAGCCATATATTGAGGCATCTTCGTTACTTTAGAAGGATACTCTTTGTTTGCTTTGCAACACCCCCCTAAATCCAAAAGTTTAGCGACCTTATCTTCTCGGATAATAATATTTCTAGGGCTTACTTTTCCATGAATGTATTGGCAATTGTGTATGTGTTCTAATGCTTGCAAGACCTGGCGGATAATTTTCAATGCCTCTGCAACTTGAAGCCTGCCTTCATCACTCAGCTTTTGGGTAAGGTTTTCTCCATCCACCAATTCCATGGCATAATAATAAAAATTATTTTTTAATCCTGTATCATAGATATTGACCAGGTTTGGATGATTAAAGCGAGCCGATGCTTTTGCTTCCTTGAAAAATTCTTGTATGTATTCCGATACTTCATATTCTTTTTGTAAAACCTTAACCGCAACCAGCCTTTCCAACTCTGTTTGGATTGCCTTATAAATAACGGTTTTTTTCAACTGGATTACATTCCCGACCAGTTCATAGTTTGCAATTAAACTTTTTTGCTGCTTCCTAAGATTATAAAAATATTGGTATTCTTGGTCTTTAATAATATCTTCGACCAAAGGCAAAGAAAGACTATTATCATTCATAACCAGGTTAGCCATATTTGTTGTTCGGCCTTCGGCTGCCTCTAAAGCCAGCTTTTTACGAAGCTCGTGGACTTGCTTTCCCGTCAGCAATTTTTTTTTCATGGCTATATGGGCAAAATATTCATTTTCCAGCTTATTTTTATAGCCTTGCTGTATTTTAAGAATACGAACAACATGATCAGGAAGCATCCAGCCTTTTGCGATTATGATTTCCCCTATCAAAACAGGCTTTTTCTGCAATTTTTGTATTTCCAGAGCTTCCTTTAGCATGTCTTGGTCAATATAGCCTTCTTCAATCGCAATTTCGCCAAAAAAAATAGGAATACCTTTCATATTTGCCACCATAAAATAAGTTTACTTTGTGAACTTTGCAAGAGATTACATGAGAGCAGCCAACTTCCCTATTGTAACAAAAAAAAGAGAATCTGGCTAGAGAAAAAGAAAAAGAATCTTAAGCCAGGTTCTCTTTAAGATAAAGTATAAAAAGCCTATAATTTCGCCAACAGATTAGTGTTTTTTGCGAAGAAAAAATGCAAAAAGCAAGGAAAAGGCAAACATGCTTAGCGTGCTGATTTCAGGGATCGTGGTCGCTTGCAAGGCAAAAGAATAGCTCTGACCATTTACTCCTAAAGCTGCGCCAACATCTGTTGTCAAAGTTAAAGTAGCATTGCGAACATAGCCATAGTCATCTCTTCCGCCATAATTGTGCATAAAGCGTATGGCAAGATTTTCCAACTGGCTTTTGCTTAACTTTGTACCTGGTGTGAAATTTTCTAAGGTAAAATAAGAAGCATCAGGGCCAGTGATGGTAGCACTAAGCAATGTCATATCTGTTAAATTGCCCAGGTTCGCATCGGTTGTGATATTCTGGACAGAAAGGGTTCTGTCTTCAATATAGCCAACTTCTCCAAAATTGATGGTAGATCCAACGGCAACAGAGCTGCTAAAAACAGGGCTTACACCTGTGCCTGTAAGGGTTCTTGTCGCACTGCCAGCATTGCTGCTAACAGAAATCGTAGTGGAATCGCTTCCTTGTGCAGAAGGGGTATAGGTGTATGTCCTTGTATTCTGCTGGTTTTGCCCCAGGGTGAAACTTTGTGTACCTGAAGTGGGGGAAAATTCACTTCCTGATGCTGCACCTGTTGTTCCTGTTAAAGTAGAACTGCCAGAACCTGTGTTGGTGACAGTAACCGTTGCTGTAGCACTTGTCCCTACGCGAACATTGCCAAAGTTTGTGTTGCTTACGCCCAATGCAGCATAGTTGTCATTGTATTGCAAATTGTCGTAATATGTTACCTGGCTGGAGTTCCAGAGGCCAACTTTACCTGAAGTGAAATTATTGTCTGCTACAGACACATTAGCCATCACTGCGCCATCGCTGACTCTGGTGATGTACATTCCAACATTGCTACCTGTTCGGAAGACTTTTACATCGTATTGAGTAGCATTGGCCCAATATCCAGAAGAGGTATACAATGCGGTTGCGACACCATTGACTTCACGGATAAGCTGTAAGCCACGGAAAGT
>JABWCH010000254.1 GCA_013359215.1 Candidatus Brocadiia bacterium
GGTATCCTGCACATCTTGAATGTTCACGCCATAGCGTGCGATTTTTTCTCTGTCTATCTTGATTTCCAGATAAGGCTTTCCTACAATCCGATCCGCAACAACAGAATTGCTTTCCACCCCAGGAACTTCCTTGAGTGCCTTTTCCAGCTCGAATCCAAATTCCTCCATTTCTCTTAAAATTTTTTTCACATCACCCGTACTGCTTCTTTTTATCTTTATTCCCATAGGAGCACGCATCCCTGTTTGGAGCATGATGATTCTTGTCATGATGGGCTGGAGCTTGGGAGCAGAAGTCGCTCCTGGGATTTCTGCCGCTTTTACGATTTCTTTCCATATATCGTCGGGCGTTTTGATATGAGAACGCCAGTTTCGTACTGTTTTTCCCTGAATTACAGAATATTCGGGCTTGTAATGGATCACAGTTTCGAACATACCAGGGGGGGCAGGGTCCAAAGCACTTTCCACTCTTCCTATTTTCCCTACCACGGTTTCGACTTCTGGTATTTTAGCGATCTGGATATCCTGTTTGGCTATGATCTCCATTGCCTGTCCAATAGAGCCATGAGGCATGATAACAGGCATGAAAAGATAAGATCCTTCATCCAGAGGTGGCATAAATTCTTTTCCAAGCCCTTTAAAAGTATGCTTTCCCCAAACCCACAGAGGATTAGATCGGATGGATGTTTCGGGAATTCCTAATGCTTCCAGACCAAAGCGTAAAGGGGCAAAAGCACTTT
This sequence comes from Candidatus Brocadiia bacterium, assembly GCA_013359215.1. Classification (GTDB taxonomy): domain Bacteria; phylum Planctomycetota; class Uabimicrobiia; order Uabimicrobiales; family JABWCH01; genus JABWCH01. The sequence continues at coordinate 738 of JABWCH010000254.1, forward strand.
CAAATCCAAAACCTGCCAGAATGCCTGCTAGAATAATACAAAAGACAAATCCCATGAATATGCCTTTGAATTCAAGCAAAACGGTGAGTACTGGCCTGTATATCCATAAAATGAAATGGCCTAAAAAAATTGCCAGGATAAGAGAGCTTACACCCACGATGATAAAATTGGCAACGATTCCTTTTTGTATTCCTAGAGGCATAAGGCTTTGTGTCATCCAATACAAAGCCAAAAATACAAGGATAAGGTTAAACGTAAAAGAAATTTTTTGTTGTATTTTTAAGGAAATTCGTTCTTTACAGAAAGCCCAAATTGCAATCGCAGTCAGAAGTAATCCCAAAAAAAGGTTTACCGATATGGCAAACGTGATACCAATTAAGGCAGTAGAAAGATATAGAATTTTTTCCCATTTTTCTTTTTGAGAAGAATGGAAGCTCCTTTTGACATGGCTATATATCCCCATCAAAAACACAGGTATTCCCAGCCACCATGCAATATTAAAGCTGAAAATCAAAGCGATTATGAATAAAGAATATCGAGCCAAAGCTCGCATAAAACGGCTGACTTTCCAATCGCCTAAAAAAATATGGCATAAAGCAGGGACAATGGTAAGAGCGCAGATGACGCTTGCAATCAGGGCAAACGTCTTTGTGTATGCTAAGGGCTTAAACATTTTTCCTTCTGGCCCCTCAAGCCCAAAAACGGGAATAAAACCCACTACTGTAGTCAGAATGGCTGTAAGGACAGCACTGCCTACCTCGGAAGAAGCCCGAAAAGCCAGAGCAAGATTTTTTTCTCCAGGAGATGCCTGGGAATAATGACGAGAGATATTCTCTGACATGATAATGCCCATGTCTACCACAGTCCCGATAGCAATAGCAATACCTCCCAGAGACATGAGGTTCGAGTCTATTTTTAAATAGCTCATAGCACAGAAAGATATAAGTACCGTAAGAGGTAGCGTAAGCGAGATGATGAAAGAGATTCGCAAATTCATCAAAAATAAGATAACAACCACGATAGTAAGAAGAATTTCATTGATCAGGGACTCGCTTAGTGTGCCTAAAGTTTCTTTGATGAGATTCGTACGGTCATAGTAAGGAACGATGGTCAACTGTGTGATGGTTCCATCTGCCAGCGTTTTTTTAGGAAGACTGGAAGATATACTGTCAATTTTGGTTTTGAGTCTTGCAATCACTTCCATAGGGTTTTCGCCATAGCGCACTACGGCGACACCACCAACCACTTCTGCTCCCTGTTTATCTAAAGCTCCTGGACGGAAGGCTGGCCCCAAAGAAACTCTTGCCACATTCTTGATGTATACAGGAGTATCATTGCGAGTCGTAATGGCTATGTTTTCCAGATCCTCACATTTTTTTATAAACCCAATCCCACGAACCAGATATTCGACTCCATTGAATTCTATGGTTTTTGCACCTATATCTATGTTTGAATGTTGTGTTGCAGAGAAAATATCTTTAAGCTGTATATCGTAATGTCTCATGGCTAAAGGGTCAACGTCAATCTGGTATTCTTTGACAAAACCTCCGATAGAGGCGACTTCACTCACGCCCTCTGTGGATTGTAAAGCATATCGTACATACCAATCCTGTATGCTCCGAAGTTCCTCTAATGACCATCCTGAAGTTACCTTGCCTTGTGGATCTCGCCCTTCCAGCGTATACCAGAATATTTGACCCAATCCTGTGGCATCGGGACCTAAAGTAGGAACCACACCTTTAGGCAGAAGGCTGCTGGCAACGGGAAGCCTTTCCAAAACTCTGGATCTGGCCCAATAGAAATCTATACTATCGTGAAAAATAACATAGATGCTGGAAAAGCCAAACATGGAATTGCTACGGATTGTCTTGACTCCAGGAATTCCCTGCAAAGAAATGCTTAGAGGAAAGGTAATCTGATCCTCTACATCTTGAGGACTTCTGCCCATCCATTCTGTAAAAACGATTTGCTGGTTTTCTCCAATATCGGGGATAGCATCCACAGGTATTGGATTTCTAGGAAACCAATGGATTCCCAAATCAAAAGGCATTACATGAAGTCCCCATGCCACAATACCTAAAACGAGAAGAAATACCATCAATTTTTTAGAAAGGAAAAAATAGACTACACGGTCTATCCAGCTTTTGCATTCTATAGTATCTGACATGGCTATTCTCCTGATTTATTGGTAGGGACGATTTGATTCTTGACAACTCCGCAAGAAAACATCTCAGAACCAAAATAGGGATTGGCTATATCTTTAGATCTTTGCCACCAGGATGCACCTTTGTCGTCGTTGGCCATAGGACAAAAGATTTTATAGAGGCTTGTATTTTCTTTATGCCCGAACTTTTCCAGATACAGGCTCAAGGCGTTGCTGATCTCTATCAGGCTATGCCTCACAGAGGCAATATTATATTTCTTCAAGGATAAAGATTGCTTTAGAATCGAAAGGATTTTTTCCATTTCTTTTCTGGATTCGTCATCCAGATTCAGCTTTGTGATGTTTATTCCTTGAACTATTTTTAGTGCTTCTTCCAGAATATGCTGCAAATGCTCGCTGCTATCCTGAGAAAGTTCTTCTGTAAGCTTCCAATAAACCTGAAGTAAAGGTTTCATTGTATTATGAAAGTCATGGGATTCTTTTATAATAATCGCTTTAGTCTCTTTTATCGGATGTTTTTCTTCCTCTAATTTTTTTTCCTGCATCATGCTCGGTTTGCCTAAAATCTGTAAAGAGGAATCTATTTTAAAAGCACCCTGAACTACCACTTTTTCACCTTCCTTTAAGCCTTGTAAAACCAAATAGTAGTCTCCTGCTCTGGGGCCTAAGACAACTTCACGAGGGGTATAATAAAAGTGCGATTTTTTTTCTCCCTGTTCTTCTATGACAGTTTCTTCTTCAACATAGACAATTGCTCTTTTCCCTGTGAGAAGAGGCGATGTAAAAGGAATGCTGAGGACTTTGGGATGATTTCCATCTGTACTCGATTCTATTGCCTCTCCTTTTTGATTGAGCCTGATATTTATGGAAGCCCTGACGAACATGCCTGGCTTTAGCCGATTGTCTTGATTGGGAGTCTGAATTCTGATAAGGACAGTGCGAGTTTTTTCATCCAGAAAAGGATGAATAAAGGCAATTTTCCCCTCAAAAAATTCTCCTGGATAGGCATCTGTTTCCAGTTTGACCATCTGGTTGAGTTTAATCCAGGCCATATCCGATTCATAGGCTTGCAAGAAAATCCATACCTGGGAAATATCTGCTACCTTATACAATGGCATTCCCTGACTTTGCCATTCTCCTTCATTGGCAAGCCTGGCTATAATCGTTCCATCCTGGTTAGAATATAGAGTGGTAACTTTATCAGGAGTTCCTTTTTGTTCCAGCTCTTCGATTTGAGAAAGCTTCATCCCCAATGCCATCAATTTTTTCTTAGAAGCATTCAAGTTTATTTGTAGATTAGACTGGATTTCTTTTTGCAAAGAGGAAGATTTCTGGGATGCAACATAAGCATTATAGGCAGATAAATATTCTCCCTGGGAAGAAATCAGATCAGGGCTATACACTTCCACAACAGGATCGCCTTTTTTAAAAGAAGCTCCTGTATAATTTATAAACATACGATTCAAACGGCTATTTCCAGGAGTCCAGAGTGTGATGTAGGAAATTTTTGTCTCGTCGTATTCAACCTTGCCTGGTATGGAAAGAGAAAAATGCAGTGGTCTTTCTATGACAGGAGTCGTCTCTACCTGAGCAAGTTTTTTTGCATATTCTCCCAGATTAAGACTACTTTCTTTTTTGTTTTCTTCTTTTTCCACATAAATAGGAGTCAGATCCATAAAACAAATAGGGCATTTTCCTTTTTCCTTCAAACGGATGTTGGGATGCATAGAGCATGTCCAAAATGCTATTTCTCGCTCTGATTTTTCTTTGTGCTGATGAAGTGAAGATGCTTCATTTTCTTTATGAGACCTGCTTCCTAGCCAGAAAGCGCAGCTAGAAAAAAACACTAAAACAAGAGCATACAAAAAAAATTGGGGATTTATTTTAAAATGAGCCATATCTTTTTCCTTTATCTGAAGATACACTTTGTATTCTTATAAAAAATAACAGAGATCTGAAGAAAATAACATGAATATATATTTGGCAAATTTCATGCCAGATCGTTATGGCTGATTTTTCGCTTTTTTGTTATAGAACAGATGGTAAAATTCTTACCACCAGAAAAAAAAATGGTAAGAACCTGACCAGAAAAAAAATGTTTCATGGCGAGTTTATGAGAAAATTTTTTTGGTACATTATTTGATCCATTAGAGAAAAGTGTTTTTTATATCAGGAAGGGAAAAATATGATTCCAAATTTCAGACTATCGGGGAAATTGGGTAAGCGGTTGTTTTATCTTTTTGGCTTATCCAGTATAATTCCTCTTTTGATCATGGCTATTCAGGGGTACCACTGTGCCCACAGGGCGATAAGCCATTCTGCGCAAGTCCACCTTCTTTCGTTTGTAGAAAGCCAGAAAAAACAACTTAGCAATTGGTTTTTTGAGCGAGCAGAAAACATCTATTTCTTAGCTCAATTCCCTTGCCTACAACTGTGTACATGCCATGAAGGAAAGAATTCTCATCATGTCTGTAATATTGCCAATACGCTATGCCAGAGATTTCCCGAATTTGAAAACATATATATCTTTGATATGAAGAAAAAACGAAGCATTTCACTTAAAAATTTTTCATGTAGCTTTGATAAGCTGTGTTACTCGCCACAAGATGAGCTTTTAGAAGCTAAAGAAATACCAAAAGCTCTTTATCTGGCAGCCAGTAACAGCAAGCAGCCTGTATTTGGAAATGTTTACCATATCGAGAATGTTCATGGCATTCATATTGCTTGTAGTATCATAGATGAACATGGGGTTATAAATAGAATTCTCTGGGCTGAAGTCAATATGGAAAAGATCATCCATCGTTTGTTTGATGAAAAAAAATTGTTGGGAAATTCAGGAAGGATTATGTTTTTTGAAGCTAATGGACAGCCAATCGCAGGGAAAAATCAGGAAATAGCACCATCCTATTGGCAAAAGATAAAAGAGAATATTGATACAATGGCAGGAAAGCAAACTGGAATCATAGAGAATAGCACGCTTTTGGCTTTTGCCAAAATTGAGTCCTTGAATTTTTTTATCATAGCAGAATTGTCCTGGCACGAGGCAATGGCAGAATTGCTATTGTTCCTAAAATTTTCTTTGTTTACTATGGGGTCGTCCTTGATTGTAATTTCTATTATAGCAGGCATCATTGCAAAAAAATTGAGCGATCCTATACTAAAATTGACTAAGGCCACTCGCTGTGTAGCTCAAGGTGATTTAAGCCAAAGAGTATCATATCTCCACCGTGATGAAATCGGCATGTTAGTAGAAGATTTCAATTGCATGGTGCATCAATTGGAAGCAACACAACATCGTTTAATACAGACAGAAGCACTGGCTACTACAGGGAAAATGGTAGCCAGCATAGTTCATGAAATCCGCAATCCTCTATCATCCATTAAAATGAATTTGCAAATTTTGACAAGACGTATAGAAAAAGAAGAAAGGTATAAAGAACATGGGAGCATAGCACTTCAGGAACTCAGCCATCTGGAAGATATGCTTTCCGAACTTCTCGATCTCAGTCGTCCCATGCAACTAGAGCTACAACGCATAGAAATAAGGGATTTGATAAAAGAATCGCTTCAGACTATAGCTGCAAAAATTTTACAAAATCATATTATAGTAAAGTATGATATCTCTTCATGCCCTTTTTATTTGATTATAGATGGGAAACGCTTCAAGCAGGCACTGTGTAATCTTATACTGAACGCCATACAGGCTTCACAACCACAACAGCAAATTACCATTCGGGCTTATACAGCAAAAGACAACAGTCGGATTACAATAGAAATTAGTGATGAAGGGGAAGGAATTACAGAAGAAAATATGGCCCAAATTTTTAATCCCTTTTTTACTACAAGGAATAAAGGGACAGGTCTTGGTTTAAGCCATGTAAAAAAAATTATAGAACTTCATGATGGTAATATTAGCGTCGAAAGTAAGCCTGGAATAGGCAGCAAATTTAGGATAGTTATACCACAACCCACTTTAGCATAAGGAAAAGAAATATGAAAATTTTAATAGTAGACGATGATCCTGGTATCTGTAAAACCCTAGAATTGCATTTTTCGGAAAACCATGAGGTCAGAACAATAGGAACGGTAAAAGCCTTTTGGTTAACCTGGCCAGAATATCAGGCAAATATATTATTGGTAGATCTCAAGTTGCCAGACGGTAATGGAATAGAAATACTAAAAAAAATTCGTGCCCAGGACAATACTATCCCCGTGATTATGATAACAGGTCATTCGGATATGGAAAGCCCAATTCATGCCATGAGAATCGGTGCTACAGATTATATCCAAAAGCCTTTGGATATTGAAGAGATCGAAATCGCATTGGCAAGAGTTCAAAGCCAGATATTGCAGAATCGTTATTTGCACAAGGTTTCTCAGGAAAGCAGCCTGAAAGAAGGACGAATCGTAGGACATAGCAAGGCGATTACGGAAGTTCTTAAACAAATCGGACTAGTCAGTCAGGGAAAAGTAAACGTTCATATCACAGGAGAAAGTGGTACTGGGAAAGAATTGGTAGCCAGGACTATCCATCTGTACTCCAATCCTAATGAGCCTTTTGTCGCCGTCAATTGTTCCGCACTTGCGCCTGCTTTAATCGAAAGCGAGCTTTTTGGACACGAAAAAGGTTCTTTCACTCATGCCTTGCAGCAACATGAAGGGCGATTGGAAAGATCTGGGGCTGGTACCTTATTTTTGGATGAAATTGGAGAATTGCCACTAGAGCATCAGGTAAAACTGCTTCGTGTGATTCAGGAGAGAGAATTCGAGAGAGTAGGAGGGAATAAACCAATTCCTTTTCACGCGCGTATCATTAGTGCTACAAACCAGAATATTGCAGAGCTGCTCAAAAAAAATCTATTTAGAGAGGATTTGTATTTTCGGCTTTGCACGCACACAATACACATTCCTCCCTTACGGGATAGAATCAAGGACATCCCTGAACTTGTAGAATACCTGATCCAAAAAATTAATAGAGAACTCCACAAAAAAATCACAAAGATTCCTGAAATTGTATTGCATTCTTTGCAACAATATTCCTGGCCAGGCAATATTCGTGAACTGGAAAAT
>JABWCH010000255.1 GCA_013359215.1 Candidatus Brocadiia bacterium
CGCGAATAAAATATAAATAAAAAGGTCTATTCGTGCCATTTGTAAAATTCGTGTTATTCGTGATAAAATATTTTTGGAATGAGAGCGGTTGCACCCAAAGGATTTTTCGGATAGGCTCTTAGTCCAGTGTTATAGAATTTGTTTTGTAACAGAAATCCGAAGAAATGTCAAGTTTGTTTATAGTTTTATGGACTTTCGATATTGCAAAACTAATCCATTTTTTTTATATTGATTTCCCGATGGGATTTATTATTATGGTTCAATATACATGAATTTTAGACAACTGATTAAGAAAATCTAATTTTTAGAGGAGATGAATTCATGCATGGCTCAAAGTCTGATTTTCCAGAAACTATAGTATCGGAAAAAATGATTATTCAAGAGCTTGAATGGGATAATTTGCATGTTGCGTTTATAACGCATAAAGAAAGCTCAGAAATAGTGCCTTTTATCCAGGGATTGCCAGAAGGGCGATGTCAATGCCCTCACTGGGGTTATGTCATCAAAGGAAGCATGAAGGTTTGCTATAAAGACCACGAGGAGGAAGTCAAGGCAGGAAATGTATTTTATCTGCCATCAGGGCATATTACGGCTATGGAAGCAGGGACAGAAGTGGTTCAGTTCAGCCCAAAAGATCTTATGCAAAAAACAAAAGAAGCTGTCAAACGGAACATGCAAGAGAGGAAAGAGCAGGAAAAGCATGAATAGGATAGATCTTCCGATTCTTCACACAGAGATGGATCAGGTAAACAGGGAAAAGTATTCTTCCACAACGACTTTAACAGCTATTGAGCTAGAGGTTTTCCCAGAACTTGCACAGGCACAATGGCTTGCAAATATGATGTCCCCTTCTTTGTGGAAATGGGAGGAAAACCTGCCCAAAAGAAGAGGCGGCAGCCCTGTGAGAAGAAAGGTGGAAGAGATAAAGCAATACCTGATACATGCTTATGAATTCTGCCATATGGAAGAATACCCTGGCCTTTGTCCCTCTGGGCTTACCGATATTGAAACAGAAGATGCCAGATTTCCCGACTCTCCGCAGAAACAAAAAATATTCCAAGAGCTAAGGAACATCTTTTTGCATGGAAGCTCCACAGTATTGGCCGAGCTTTTACAAGTAAATAGCGTGAGAGAATACTATAGGTTAATGGATTATCCTAAAAATATGATTCCAAGGTGGGGCAATGAAACCATCGATAAGATGGATGCCTATAAGCACATTTCAAGAAGCGGGTTAGGTGCTGGTAAATGCCAGTCGCTTGCCTTGCTATACGCTTCTGCGCTGATTATTTTAGGACGATTTCCCTGGCAAAATGTCGCTGTTTTATGGTTTAGTCCTTCTCATGTCATGACCTATTTGAAAGAAGGGGAAGGCTATCTTGCCAGCAACAAAAGAATATTCAGCGCGGTTTCTTTGCAAAACATCAATGAACATACCTCTGTTGTAAAGAGCTGCCTTGAAAAAGAAAAGCTAAGCCATGTACAGATGATTTTTGGGAATATCCACGATGCCCTTCCTCATTACAGCATAGATAGAGGGGATTTGGATTCTTTATATTTGCATCTCGAAAACTACGCAGCCAGTGGTAATGCTTCCCCATCCAATTTCTGGACTTCTCCAAAGGAAAAAACATATATTCCTTTTCCCTGGCCGACTATAGATTTTAGCGGAGTACAAAGCGCAGAGAGCTTGCAAAATATAGTTTACGATTATGCCAGGAAATTCCCAGGCTCTATCTATGACCTTGCGATGTATGCCTTTCGATGTATCGATGTAAAGTATCCAGAAATTTATGCTTACACCGCAAAAAATCGCAGCTCCAGGATCAAAGATTTGGGACTAGAGACTGTAGAACAAATGCTAGAATACGCACAGAATCAGTTTTCCTGGGATAGCATTTTCCCTTCTCCTGATAGAATCGCTCTGCCAGATGAAGTGATTCTCTTTCAGCGAGGCACACATAGAGACAGAGCCTTACTCTTATATGCTCTCTTAGCAAATAAATTCCCGCACCAAGAGCCGTTTTTAGTATTCACAAAAACACAAAGCTTTGTTTTGTGGAATGGTATTTTATTGCCTGTACAGCCGAATTTCCATGAAACAGAAGAGATTTTTCTTTTGTTTAACTCTCAAGGCTCTGTGAAAGCTCCCGATTTCAATACCGCCTGTTTTTCATAACATCATGGGATTTTTTATCTCTTTTTTCAGAAACATTGACAAAGCCTTAAAATAATCTTATAGTTTCTATTGGGCTTTGGTTAGCTACCTAACATATTTTTGCAATAGGAGTATTTTATGTTGAAAGCTTTTTATGTATTTTTATATGCTATCTTTTGTGTTCTGGTAATATCTTGTTCAACAAGCAGAACTTCTCGCGTAGATGTGGATGACGATATAGTGAAGGATACAGAGGTCAGCAGCAAAGATCTGCGCACTATGGCAAGAAATATGGCAGAGGATCTTCTTCAAGCTCCTCAAATCAAAGAACGCATCAAAAAAGAATTGCCTCCTGCTAAAATTGCTTTTGCAAAAATGACCAACAAGACTCGCGATTATGATTTTGATGAATGGGAAATCTTAACCCAGATCAGAGGCTACCTTATCCAGTATTCTCGTGGTTATATGACATTCCTGGAATCAGAAAAAATCCAGAGCATTGTTTCTGAAAACACAGGGAAAGAAGACAATTCCGAGCTTGAATCTTTATTCAAAGAGATTCCTGATCTTTACAAGGCAGATTATATTCTTACAGGGCGGGCTTATACAAAAGAGCAAAGAACAAAAGATATGACGACAAAATATCATAGCTATACTTTTTGGCTTACCCACGTTGCGACTAGAGCCATCGTATGGCAACAAGACTACGAAGTCAAAAAAGCAAGCGATCCAGGGGCTTTGTATGGCCGAGAATAAAGGGTATTGTATGAAAATTTTCTATATGCTTTTTTATGCTATACTCGCTATTTCTCTTGGTTGCCAGATTGGGCCGCCTAAATCCTCTTTCTATGCTCATGAATATGAAAAGGCTTTGGATGCGTGCAAGCAAACTGTAGAAGAAAATCCTACAGGAAAAAACTACGCCTATCACCGTTTGTTCCTGGCTTCTGTTGCTTTCACTATGGGACGCTATCAGGAAGCAAACCAGGCTTTAAGAGAAGCACTTAAAGTTATGGAAAGCTATGGAAATGACGAAACAAAAGAACTTATGGCTATGGTCGGAAGCGAAAGAGGCAAGGAATACAAGGGCGATCCTTTTGAAAAGATGATGGCTCATTTTTATACAGGAATGACATTCTATTTTATGGGAGACTATGTTAAAGCATTGGCAGGTTTCAAAAATGCTTTGGGCGCGGACATGATGTCCCCTAGAGAAGAATACAAAAGAGATTGCGTTTTAATGCACTTTATGGCAGCAAAAGCCTGTTTTGCTTTGGGTGAAGAGGAAAATGCCGCGATGTTTTTAAGAGAAGCTCTGTCGCAATCTCCCAAAAATCCTTATCTGGATTTTGCAAAACTGAAAAAAAGCAATTTGCTTATTTTGGTAGAAGCAGGAAAAGGCCCAGGAAAAAGGGCTGTTGGATCGGGAGAGTCTGTGGAGCTTTTGGAAAAAATAGACTTTCCTGAAGATAGCGTGGAAATACTAATCAATGGGGAAAGCATGGGAAAAGCAAGCCTTATGGCAGATGTGTTCGCTCAAGCAGATACTTGCGGCAGAAGCAAAGCTAGTTCTCTAAGGGAAGCAAAGGGCGTTGCAGGGGATCTTGCGATGGGAATGCCCCTTTTGCAATCTAAAGCAGACACTCGCGTTTGGAGCTTCCTGCCTGGCAAGGTATTTGGTTTTTGCAAAGATGTTCCAGAAGGCTTCCATACAATCACTTTGCGCTTTTATGACAAAGAAGGTGCGATACTTTCTAACTATGAACAGACATGGTACTACTGTCCTGTAAAAAAAGATACAGTATACTGCTTCCGTAGTGGCAAGAATAAAGGGAATTCCGAGCCAGATGGGAATTTTGTCCCTAAACCATTGCAGCCACCTGCAACGAAAACCAAGCCAGAGGATGCAAAAGGCTTATGGCCTGGAACTCAACAGTATGAAAATTTTCTTTTTGGTAAAAAGGGGTTATAGATGAGAAATACATTTTTTTTATTGCTTGCTTTATGCTTGTTCCTGGTTGCCTGCCAATCTAACCAGCCTGTTCTGGGGCGTGCAGTGACAGAGCAGGAAAAACAGCAATCTGTTATGCTGGATCAGGAAAACCAGGTAATTTTTATAGACCAAAAGCTGGTAGATAGCCTTAAAATCGTCAAATTTCAGGCAACAAGAAACGACATGGGCATGTTGGTCGTCCGAGTCTATTTTCAGACCAATATAGACGAAGATGTCCCTGTGGATGCGAAGTGCAATTTTATCCATAAAGATGAAAGCATGGAAGACACCCCCTGGAAACCCAACATCATCAAACGCCATGAAATTATACCAGTGCAATTTACCAGTCTTTCCCCTTCAGCAGCGAAATTCAATGTTCTTGTCAGGTTTACAAAATAAGGAGCAAGCAATGCTACGATATATACTTTTACTTTTGTGCGTATTTTTAGCGGTTTCTTGTCATCAGAACAAAGAGTATGCAAAAACAAAAGCCGTTGGTGTTCCTGAAATCACCCATAAAGATCCTAAAAATCCTATAGACACAGAACTCATCGACTGGAAACCCTACGGAAAAAATATCGATACTCAATCGTCCACATACAAAGAATATTCTTCTTATTTTCCTAAAATCGAAAATTCTGCTTTAAAAAACAGGATTATAGTCGTTTCTATGGAAGACAGCCTTAAGCCTTGGGAAGAAAAATTTAAGCTGGCTCTATTTTGTACAGGCAAGTTTGTTGTCGTAGAACGCGACCTGGAAAAATATGCAAGCGTTTTGCAGCAAATTGCTCAAAATCCTGAAGAAGCCTTAAAAACTTTAAGCAATTCCTTACATAGCCAGTATTTACTCATACTAAAAAAAGAAAAAAATCAATCCAAATGGATACTTTATAGCCTGTTGGAAAAAAAGCAATTGCATGAAGAAAGCATTCCAGAAGAAAATGTTCTTCCCATCATCGCGAATATAAGCCATGATGTTTCCAAAGCCGACTGGAAGGGACAGATAGCATCAGAACCGCTTCCTGACAATAAGGTCATTATCAATGCTGGTGCTTTAGATGGAGTAAAAAAAGGCGATACTTTCAAAGTAGAAAGTCCTTTGAAAGAAGAAGGTGAAGAAGAAATTTTAGTTATAGAAGAAGTCGAAGATAAGTATGCAACATCCCGTATCAAAGGAATGAAATCCCTTTCCAAAGGAACAAACATCAAAGAAGTCAAGAGCTAGGATAAACAGATGAAATGCCCTCAATGCTACAAAGAAATTCCTCAAGATGCTGCACAATGTGTTTGTGGTTATTACTTTGGAGCAACCATTGTAGCAAGTGATCCCTTCCCTGTGGAAGGGGCTGCTACGGTGGTAGACCAAGATATATCCCCCATAGATACAACGCTGGATAGCACAGAGCAAGAATTTCTTTCCCAAGAATCTCAGGATTCTACTTTTGTTGAAAATAAAAATATCTTTTCTTCTCAGGAATTGCAGGACGCTACTGCTGCTACTATTTCCGATCTTTATAATCAGGAAGAACAAAATTCTTTGACAATCCAAGAAACAGATGCAACGGCCTTGACTTTCGATCAAAGTGGCAGCAGAAATTTAGAATCTTTTATTTCCACAGAGCCTAAAGACTTTACTGTCCAGAATATAGGCAAGGAAAAGCATTTGTCTCTAGGTGCAAATAGCCAGGCCATGACAACCCCAAGAAAACCTTCAGCAGTAGATTCTTTTTCCCCTGGGTCTGTTATTAAAGACACCTATAAAATCCTTAAAGTTCTAGGCCAGGGTGGCATGGGGAAAGTCTATCTTGCCAACCATCTGCGCCTCAATAAAACGGTTGTCATAAAAACCTTACTAACCCAAAGTGGCAATGAAACCAGCCTGAAACGATTCCAGAGAGAAGCCCTTCTGCAAGCGCAAGTTACCCATCCTAACGCTGTTAGTATCATAGACCTGGATCAAACCATCCAAGGTGTTTTGTATATGGTCATGGACTATGCGCCTGGCAAACCTTTGAGCGAGTTGATTCAATTGAATTCCATAGGGTTTACTGATGTAATCCAAATCGGAAAGCAAATCATGGATGTTTTAATCCATGCCCATGAAAAAAAAATCATCCATCGCGATCTTAAGCCTCAGAACATCATCGTGGATGGAGAAAAAGGCAAATACTACATCAAAATCCTGGATTTTGGTATAGCCAAAATGCTTTCTGAGAAAAAACAGGAAATATCCGAAAACCTTACAGGCGAGAACCGAATCGTTGGAACTTTGCGCTATATGCCGCCAGAACAGGCTGTAGGGGAAAAAGTAGACTTCACAGCCGATATCTATTCTGCTGGAGTCATTTTGTATGAAATGACAACAGGCAGTGTACCCTTTAGCTCCAATGAAAGTCTGTATAGCCTTACGTCTATGCTCATCAATAAAAAACCGCCTTCCTTTGATGAAATTAAGCCAAGATTCTCTGTCCCAAAATCATTAGAAAAAGCCATCATGAAAGCTTTGTCTAAAAATCCCATGGATAGATTTCGCAATGCAGAAGAATTCAAAAAAGAGCTAGAAAAAATTGGAATGGATATTCCCAAAGCTGGATCTTCCCACGGCAAAGTTTATGCCATGATCGCTGCTGCCTTTTTATTAGCTTTTGTTTCTGCTTTTTTATATAAAGGCCATCTGGACAAGAAGGAAGCAGAAAGAAAAGAGAAAGAATCCTATGAAATTTCCCAAAAACAGCTAGAAAGACAAGAAGCAGAGAAAAAAGAGCTGGCAAAAAAGGAGCTAGAAAGACAAGAAGCAGAGAAAAAAGCTTTAATAAAAATTGAAAACTATAAAAAAATGCTACAAGAAATCGAAACCTTTTCCCAAAAAGGAGATTGGGAAAATGCCTTAATCATAACCAAAAAGGGATTGGAAGTAGCAGAAAATAAAGAACAGCAAGAACTATTGGCTCTGCAAAAAAAAATTGAAAATAGCATAGCAAAAAAGATTTTTTTATCTGCCCAAAGTTTGCAGCAAAAAAACCTTTTAGACATAGCTTTCAAGGAATACCAGAGAGTCTTATCCTATGATAAAAATTTTTCGGAAGCACACTATTATTCAGGGGAAATCCTATATTGGCAAGGGCAATACGATAAAGCAACAGAATATTTTATTACCGCAGTTCAGCTAGAACCAAACTTTGCCCTGGCTTTTAATAAACTAGGGGACATTGCGTTGAAGCAAGGCGATCTGGAAAAATCTCTTGCTTACTTTCAAAAGGCATTAGAAATCAAGCCACTTGCAGAAGCATACAGTGGAATTGGCGTTGTGTATGCACAAAAAGGCAACTACGAGCAAGCACTAGAATATATCAAAAAAGCCCAGACACTAAAACCTGATTTGATAGAAGCCACGCAAAATCTCGCCATTGTGTTGAAAAATATGGAACGCTATGAAGAAGCTCTGACTATTTATGAAAGTCTGAAAGAAAAAGAGCCTGAAAACCCTGATATTTACTACAATATGGGGTCTTTATATCTCAAGATCAAAGACTACGACAATGCGCTGAAAAACCTGGAATCCTATCTTTTATACGAAAAATCCGAGCAAGAAAAAGAGCGAATAGAAAAAATCCAGAAAATCGTCAAGCAGCTCAAAGCACGTAAAAAAAACAAATAGGCGATGAGGCACAAGCTCACATAGACTACTCACTGCTTAGAGCCTATCCGAAAAATCCTTGTTTATGTTAATTTTTAGCATAACCTATTGGAAAATAAAAATATAAAAGTTTTTAAAGGGGGTTTGGGGGAAAATTTTTACAAAAATTTTCCCCCAAATTATAGTTCTTTTTTTCTTCTCTGCGTTCTCTGTGCCTCTGCGGTGAAATCTTATCTCTTGAGAAGTTCAAGATTAAAGATTAACACAAAGACTTTTGAGCAGTTACCTAAGTTGCAAAGGCATCCAGGAATTGGGCGATTTCTGCTGCCTCGGTGCTAAGTTCCAGGGAGAAAACAGGCGTTTTTTGTACCAACTGAACTAAAGCACCAAGTGCTTTTTCTCCTGCTCCAGCCATCTGGAAAATTGTGCTTGGGCCTAATGCCATCAAAGCGGATGTTGCTGATGCTTTTTTTATGGCTGTTGCTTTTTGCCCTGTGATTTTAGGCATAAGAATAGCGTGTAAAGGCAAAGAATAGAGAATCTGCGCTGGGAAAAAATCGTACAGAAAAACAATGGCCTTCTCCTGGTTTAGCTTATCTGCATTTTTCACCAAAGGAAGCAGCGAAGGAAGCCTGTGGATATTGTCTGCATGAATTTTGCCTGAATTATAAAGACTATAGACCGTGGCATCTTTATGTGAAACCAAAACATAATCATCGCCTAAATAATCCATGCCATGCAAAAGACAGGCTAGTGTTGTCGTGGATTTCCCAGAGCCGCCTTTGCCTGCAAATAAAATGCCTTTGTTTTGCTTGCCTACGCAGCCCGAATGGATCAACTGAATTCCTCTTTCCTGCATCCACCAATGAAACAGCAGACGTAAGGGCGCGGCTGTTTCAAAATAGGGCAAAGACTTTGCCTGGGGAATACAATAAAAGCCAAGATTTTCCTCGCAAGACAGAATGCTAAGGATAGCATAGTCTGGCTGCCACGCGCTATAAATGCTTGTTTTTTCCAGACCAGGCTTGCTGGCGTAGTATTCGGATCGACAAAAATTCGTTGGAGGCAAATCTGTCTTTGTTAGCTCTCTATCCCACAAACAAAGTGTTAGATCTGGCTTTGAGACTGTTTGTGTCTGTAAATGCTTAAAAGCATGAGTCATAAGTGGTACAAGAGACTCACCTGCAAAGCGTAAGCAAATAGAATGCTCTGCTATTTTATAATAGTATTCATAGATAGCCTCGGCTTTTTTGGCCGCATCCTGAAAAGCCAGGCAAACTTTTTCAAAATAGCTCTGTTCTTGTTTTATTTCTCCCATATCTGGCTATTCTTTCTTTTCAGGCCATCCACCGTTGTCTACTTCATGGATAGGGTCAAGCAAAAGAAGCTCTTGCATATCTGTGTATTTATTTAAAACAGGCTTCAGAAAAGGCTGCTTTAAGGGAGATGGCTGTGTCTTTGCTATTTCCTGGCCTTTTTCACAGGGAACAATCAAGCCTTCTTCAAGAAGTTCCTTGTGAAATTCTGCAAAGCAAGACTGGATTTCTGCAGAATTGCCTTCATATTCGCCCAACATTTTTTGTAGGGTATCTTCGCTGCTATCCCCTGATGTTAAGGAGTTCCAGATCAGAATGCCTGTTTGGTTTAAATTATAATAAACGCCTTTATCCAAATGGATTATCATGACTTCATTTTCGATATTTTGGTGGATTACCTGGGGGCTGTTTATTTTAAAGTATTGCATAATAGATCCTTGCTATTCGCTAAGTTCCAAGAGTTTATAAAAATAATATTGACAATTTGTTTCCGTTGCTTTTAAAAAAAGCTTGCGTGGTATAATTTCTTGCTCTATAATACCATAGCATCTCATAAAATCAAGGATTTCCAAGGTTGAATTGAAAAAATATCAGGAAATATTTTATGTATTCTAAAGAAGATTTAAAACACCGAATTGATGTTGCCATGGGACGAAAGCCTGCGGATCTGGTATTGAAAAATGCCAGGGTTGTATGCACTTTCAGTGAAGAAATTCTGGAAACTCAGGTCGTTATAGCCAGGGGTAAGATTGTTGCTTTAGGCTGCGTCTTGGAGGCAAAAGAAACCATAGATCTTAAGGGTGCATATCTCGCACCTTCTTTTATTGATGCCCATATTCATATTGAGTCTTCCATGCTTGGCCCAGAAGGATTTGCCCAGGCAGTAGTGCCTCACGGGACAGGCACAGTCATAAGCGATCCTCATGAAATTGTCAATGTTTTGGGCATGGATGGCTGGAAATATATGAATGAAGCAGCCCAGGGGTTGCCTATGGATATTTTATACACTATTCCATCCTGTGTTCCTGCGACTTTGATGGAAACTTCAGGCTCAGTTTTTTCTTGTGATGACATAGATAAAGCCCAAAAAATGTATCCCCATTCCCCTGCTTTGAGTGAGATGATGAATTATCCTGGGGTTTGCTTTTGCCAGGAAGATGTGTTGCAAAAGATAGCCAATGCCCACGAATCTGGCCTTGTATGCGATGGACACGCGCCTATGCTCCAGGGGCAAATGCTCCAGGCATATCTGAACGCAGGGATTTCAACAGACCATGAATGCGTTCATCTCCAGGAAGCAGAAGAAAAAATTAGGATGGGCATGTTTTTGCTCATCAGAGAAGGATCTGCTGCAAGGAATCTGAAGAATCTTGTTTCTATCATACAAGACAACAATGTTCATAGAATTTGCATGGCAAGCGATGACCGCCATCCTGAAGATTTGATGGAAAAAGGCCATCTGGATTACACGCTACGATTGCTTTTATTCAATGGAATTTCCTTTGCAAGAGCAATACGCCTGATGACATTGAATCCCGCGCTTATGTATAACCTCAAAGGGAAAGGGGCTATTGCCCCTGGATACTATGCAGATATGGTCGTTCTGGATTCTAAAAAAGACCCTGTTGTTCGAGCTGTCTATTATCGAGGGGAAAAAGTGGCAGAAAATGGCATGCTTTGCCAAAGCATCGCATCTAAACCAAAGCTGGAAGTCTCTTCTGTAAAACTGCCGAAAAATTTAGCTAAAGTGCTTTCTTCCTTTCCCAAAAATGGCAAAGTCCATACAATAGGCGTAATGCCAGGAGAGCTTGTTACAGAGCACAAAATACGATACGCATCGGAAGTTCAGGACGGGAATCTGTCCTATCTTGCTGTAATCGAGCGGCATGGCAAAAGTGGGAACATTGGCCTGGGATTTGTAGACGGTTTAGGCATGCAAAGTGGAGCGATTGCCTCTAGTGTAGCCCATGACAGCCACAATCTGATTGTCGCAGGCAAAACAATAGAAGACATGGAGAAAGCAGCGCAAACCATAGCCCAGATGGGAGGCGGATTCGCTGTAATACATAACCAAGAAGTCATTGCTAGTGTTTCCCTGCCTTTGGGAGGACTCATGTCATACCACAGCATAGAAAAAATTCTATACGAACTGAAAGAAATGGAAAAAGCCACAGCCCATTTAGGCATGACAATCCCTGCTCCTTTTATGGTTCTGTCTTTTCTAGCTCTGCCCGTCATACCTCATTTAAAGCTCACAGACAAAGGGCTAGTCGATGTGGACGCTTTTAGTTTGATACCCCTGATGGCATAAAAGCTATAGTTGCAACGTATCTAAAGGATAAAGACGATTTCAACACAAAGAGAAGAATAGAAAGAAGCCCACGAAAAACACGAAAGACACGCGGGGGCCGTTGGGGCATCTATGCCCAGTACTGTCGGTCGGCTAATCGCTACGGCTACAGCCCTGACTACCGCATCGACGATTTGGGTTTTCGTCTCAGGACACCTCTGACCCCTTAACCTTAGGATTGCGCCGAAAAAGTCGTGTCTTCTCAAAAGCCCAACGCCAGAGCAATCCCTGCATCTTCTCTCAACAGCCTCTCCTATTACAAGCCATTTAGGAATCGGAATTAAATAATAGGAGTTACGCAAAGAGATTTTTATTTGGGGGAAAATTTTTGTAAAAATTTTCCCCCAAACCCCCTTTAAAAACT